>JAYSUK010000076.1:0-5770 GCA_043719085.1 Burkholderiales bacterium
GCGCGCTGCGCGTTGTCGGCTTTCTGAAAATTCGGCAGGTCTTGCAGGCGTATGCGCTGGCCATCAACACCGTGACACGTCGCGCAGGCGAAGTCGTACGGTCCGCCTTTGAAGAAAAACATTTTTTCGCCGCGCAGGAATGACTCCTGCTCCTTCGGATGGCTCTGCGGAAGGTTCACTTTCGCACCGCGTGATTGGCCCACAACGTAAGCGGTGAGCGCTTCATGGTCGGTCTGCCGCTCGGCAGTGTTTAGTGAGTGCGGGCGCTTGGTCAGCTCCGCAAGCGCGAACCCCTGCAGCATCACCTGACAATGCACGATGCGCGATTCGAGGTCCATCACCCGATTCACGTCGGCGAAATAGCGCGGCAACACAGCGTTCACGCCAGCGACTTTACCGGCGCCGAGGCCGAGATCACAGGCTTCCAGTGACGCGTTCTTTGAGCCGCGCTTTTGCTTCCACAAATCTTCGCCACGCATTTCCAGCAACTCGGCAGGGTTGCCATCGGCGAGCAGTTCGCGATAGCGATCAATTTGCTTTTGCACGTCTTGGGCGACAAGCGGCAGCGCCAGCGTGGCTAGCAGGGCTGCGATTAGTTTTGTTTTCAAGTGACCTCCTTGTTCTAACTCCCTCTCCCGCAGTGCGGGAGAGGGTGGGGGTGAGGGCGGTTGTTTAGAGATTCCGCTGGCATCGCGAATCGGCTGTGTCATTACTAAGCATGCCGCCTCGGCTCTGCTTTTCATCGCCCTCACCCTAGCCCTCTCCCGCGCTGCGGGAGAGGGGACTTTTCTCGCTTCGCTCGCGGCAAATCGTCGCTCAGGAAATGACCGCTTCGTCCGTGCGTTTATCGCCCTTGTTATCAGTCCAGGTGACGATCACCTTGTCGCCCTTGGCCCCACCCTTGAAGCTGAAATTCATCACCGGATTTTGCGATACCGCGGGGCCGAAGTTAGCGGCGAGCACGGGCTTGCCGTTCCATGTTGCCGTGACCGTTTGAATATGGTGCGCGGGCACGGTGTTGCCTGCGCTGTCTTTGCGCTGACCGGTTTCCATGATGTGCGCCATAAGCACACGCACCTCGGTCAAATCGCCTTTTTGTTGTGCACGAATGCGCATCGGATCAGCCATGATTAACCTCCACACCCACCGAGGGTGACTTTCACTTCTTTAGTTGCGACATAGTATTTGCCGCCCGCTTTGACAATCGCGTGCACGTTGGAGCTTTGCCCCATCTTCACGCGGGTGCCGACGTTGGCTTCGGTGCCTGCCAGAATTTCAAATTCTGCGGCGAGGCTCGAAGGGTTCTTTTCAACCAGGATCGAGATCGATTGCGTGTTGGCAATCTTGCTCGCTACAGCAACGGGTACAACGGCGCCGTTCTCCGCGATATCCGGCGCGATGATGACTATGTCGGCCGATTTTTCCGCCACGCTGCCGCCCATGGCTTTCACCACGTCGTTCAAGTTCTTGGCATCAAACGCAGCTTTGTTCCAGCTGGCGAATGCGCTTGCCGGCAAGATGCCCGCGCTGATCGCTGCTGCGATAACGGCGAGTCCGCTAGCGCGCTGCAATGTTTGTCTACGTTGAGTGTTCATCTGTACAACCTCCTGTTGTGCTGTTGTCTAAGTCCATTTTAGGTTCGCCGCCGTTACATCCAAGTTGGTAATCCCGAATATGCATACACCATCCACGCTAGAACTTTCCAGCGGCCAGCCATTCGGCGATGGCGCGAATCTCAGCGTCAGGCACATGCGCTTGCGCAGGCATCGGCACGCTGCCCCAAACACCCGTGCCGCCTGCCTTGATTTTGGCTGCCAACGTTGTCGCCGAATCAACGCCATATCTTTTGTGGATATCGGTGAATGACGGGCCGAGAATTTTGTTGGTTACACCGTGACAGGCGGTGCAGGCGTGCTTTTGGGCGAGTTTTGGGGCATCGACGGTTTTGCTCCCTCCCCCTGGGGGGGAGGGTTGGGAAGAGGGTAATGGCGAACGAGCCCAGTCTGCTGTCGCCGCACGCTCCCCCCCCGCCCTCCCCCCCAGGGGGAGGGCGCCTGCGGACAATGCGGTGTTCGCCCCACGCACCGCGCCGACCATGCGATTTTGATCAGCGAGATTGCCGTGCGCGTTGCGGGCGTAATCGGGCAAACGGCTGATAATTTTTACGTCCGTCGCACAGTTCGCGACGCAGGTCGCGCCCTGCACATCGGGCTTGTCCTTGACGCTCCACATCGCGTGCGCCGTGGTCGTGCCGTTGCGATTCGGTAGTTTTTTTTGCGTCTCGGCAATGTTTTTGTCCGACAAAACGAAGTCTGCTGGCACGATGTTGGCGAGGTTCAGGATGTACGCCGTGACCGCATAAACATCGTCCGTACTCAAGCTCTTCGGCGCATTCCACGGCATCGCGCGATTGATGTAATCCCACAGCGTCGAGAGCTGCGACAGCTTCATGAGGCTGGTGCGTTGCGGCACCGTTTCGGAACGGAACGCAGCGACCCGCCCTGTCTGCGCGTCAGCCGGCTTGGTGTGACCGATGATCGGCGTGAAGTACTCGTTCGATTCACCGAACGCGCCGTGGCAGCTTTCGCATTTGGCTTCCCAGACTTCCTGGCCTTTGCTGACTGAGCCGGAGCCTGCGGGCAAGCCTTTAAAGTCGGGGCGAACGTCGATGTCCCATGCGCGGATCTCGGCGGGCGTGGCGGGGCGGCCTAGGTTTGAGAATTTGGGCTGGGCGAAGCCGGTGCTCATTAGCAACAACAGCGTCAACGAGAGCAGTGTTCTGCCCCCTCTCCCGCAGCGCGGGAGAGGGTTGGGGTGAGGGCGGTAAACAAGCGGAGTCCATCCGGCCTTTGCTTTGTTGTCGCCCTCACCCTCCGCCCTCTCCCGCGCTGCGGGAGAGGGGATCTGCAACCGCGTTCTGGTGAGCAAATCAACCCACCTGAACATTACTTACCTCCCCATTCGGCGAGACCAGCCAGCTTTGAATCGCATTGTTGTGATAGATCGAGCGCGTTCCACGCACCTTGCGCATCGCGCTGATCGACGCCTGCACCTGCCCGGTCGAATCGGTTGCCCGCGACATCAAAATGCAGTCCATGCCATCCCAAGTCCAGTCAATATTGAATCGCGTCAAACACTTATCCAGTACCGGTGTTTCCAGCCGCGCTGCCTTCCAGTTCTTGCCGCCATCGACCGACACATCCACCCGGCGAATCTTGCCGCGACCGCTCCAGGCGATGCCGGTGACGTTGAAAAATCCCTTGTCGAGCAGCACCTGTCCGCCCGATGGCGAGGTGATCACACTCTTGACTTCCTGAATGCTCGAATACTGGCGGTGCTGGCCGTCGGGCATCAAATCGATGTAGTGCAGCGTCTCGTCTTTGCTGGCGTACGGCATGTCGCCGACTTCGATGCGCCGCAGGTATTTCACCCACGACACGCCTTGCACACCGGGCACGACCAGCCGCAGCGGATAGCCGTTTTCCGGGCGCAGCATTTCGCCGTTCATGCCGTAGGCGACCATCACATCGTCGAGCGCGTTGGCCAGATTGATAGTGCGCGTCATGCTGCTGCCGTCGGCACCTTCGGCCAAAACAAACTTCGCCTTTTTTTTGAGATCGATGCCGCAATCGTCGAGCAGCCATTTCAGCGGCACGCCGGTGAATTCGCAACACGACAGCATGCCGTGCGTGTACTGCACCGTGGGCACCGCGACGTTGCCCCATTCCATGCCGGTGTTGGCGCCGCACTCGATGAAGTGCATGCGCGAGATGCTCGGCATGCGCATCAGGTCGTCCATGGTGTAGACCTTCGGGTTCGCCACCAGCCCGTTGATCATGAAGCGATGCTGCGTCGGGTCAATGTCCCACCAGCCCTGATGGTGCCGCTCAAAGTGCAAGCCGCTCGGCGTGATGATGCCGAAGAAACCTTGCAACGGCGCAAAGCTCACGCTCGCCGCGGCCACGCGAGTCAGGCCGGGGGATTCGCGGCGTTGCAGGTTTTCCTCGTACTTGGATGGCACGCCGTAACCGCGTGTTGCAACCGGCTGACCCAGGCCCTTGGTGTGCGCGGGC
The DNA here is from genome assembly GCA_043719085.1 of Burkholderiales bacterium. Taxonomy (GTDB): domain Bacteria; phylum Pseudomonadota; class Gammaproteobacteria; order Burkholderiales; family Casimicrobiaceae; genus Casimicrobium. Next base: position 4,074 of record JAYSUK010000076.1, read on the forward strand.
AGATTCAGAATCGCGGGATCGCCTGCTGTTTCGTTCGCAGCGAAAGCGCGATCTGACGTGCCCGCAATCGTTGCTGCGCTTGCTGCGAGAAATGCCTTGCGCAGAAACGAACGGCGGTCATCGCGCCGCAGCGTCATTGCGTCGCGTGTCAGCAAAAACTCGGGGGCTTTTTGCAGGCGGCCAAGCCCAGCTCTCATAGCGTGGCCCTCGCGGTGGTACGGCGCCCTCTCCTTGGGGGAGAGAGCGGGGGGAGAGGGTGTTTCGACATGCCAATATCGGCGGGTGAACGCGTCCCTCTCCCCCGGGGAGAGGGAGCCACGCGCGCCATAAATTGCTCCGAGCTATCGCGCAACATGCTGGCCGCCGCCTGCTCATCGCTGTCGCGAGCCATCAAGCTCACGCACGCCGTGCGGCAAATATCCGTGAGCGTGGTGTCTGAGATCACATACAACGCCTGAGCGCCCGCTTTGCGACGGGATGCAACGCCCGACAGATGCAAATGGGACAAGTGCCGCGACACCGCACTTTGCGACAAACCGGTGGCGGTCATCACGTCCGTCACGCTTTGCTCGGTATTGCAAACAGCGTGGATCACTTTCAGACGCGAAGCGTCCGAAAGCAACGAAAAATATCGTGCGACCTTCTCGAAAACCGGTTCCAGTTCTTGCATGCTGCGAGCGCCTCCTTTTCCGCAATTATGCGCGTACACGCATATTTGCAAATAGGTGTTTTCCCGGCCCGCAGGTTTAATTCCGTTTCTAATTCAATAGGAGACTAGGCGCGACGACGCAGACAGTGCGTTAGCACGGCAAGGAGAAGCAACAACGTATCGTATTGAATTAGAAATGGAATAAGCGTTGTAGGCGCGGAATCGGCCGCCCTCAAACTCTCCTGCGACGCCAAGTCGTCGCCTACGGAACCCCCTTTCACGACAATGCGCGTGGAATACTGACTCAGCTTTTCATCGAAACGCCCTATTTGTTGGGGCGTGAGCAGCTAAAAGGAAGGATATCGATATTTGGCTATTACATGAAAAAGCCCCATTAAATGGGGCTTCCAGGGCAATATCGTTAAAAGTTGTTACTGATATTTAACGCTACAACCGTACGGCTGGGCCGTCGCCACTGTTACCGGTTTGCCCGCCAGCGTCTCATCCAGCGCCGCGCGAACGAAGTTTTTCGCCGTTTTTACGTCCGCCGGGTTGGCGCTGCGTTTGTCGTCGATGCCACCGGCGTAAACCAGCTTGCCGGACGGATCAATCACGTACATGTGTGGGGTGGTTTTCGCCAGGTATGCCTGCCCGGCCTTGCCACTCTCGTCCATCAACAGATAGCTTGCAGCGCCCTTCCACTCACCATTGATTTTGGCGTTGAGTTTGGCAGGGGCCAGGTAATCCGAGTGATTTTTCTCGGTGCTGTTGATGGACAGCCACACCACACCTTTGGCCCTGGCATCGGCCTGCAGCGATTGCATGTTGTTTGAACCGTAATGCTTGGCGACAAACGGGCAACCGGGGTTGATCCATTCCAGCACCACGTTTTTGCCCCTGAAATCGGATAGTTTCACGGTCTTGCCGTTGACATCGGTCAGGTTGAAATCAGGCGCGGCTTGGCCGACGGTCACTGCGTGCGCAGCGGCCATTGCGGTGGTCACGAGCAGTGTAGCGAGGGTGCGGATCATGAGGACTCCTTGGGTGA
>JAYSUK010000077.1:0-2119 GCA_043719085.1 Burkholderiales bacterium
GCACGGCCAAGTCCGCGCCTACGGGTCGTCACACTGAAGGGCTACGCGGCGGGTGCGGACGCGTCTGGCTCGTTGCGAACCTCTGGCACCGCTAGGCAACAGAGTGATGCGACAACCATCAATCCCGCACAGGCGAGTAGTGAGCTCGCGCCATCGAACTGCTCGATCAAACCGCCGCCCGCCCAAAAGCCAATGCCCAATCCGATCATGAACAGCGTCATGCTCCAGGTGAATGCCTCGGTTGAATATTCACTCGGCGAGAGCTTGCCGAGTTGCAGTGACAGGGCCGTGATCATCGGCCCAAACGCAAGCCCCGTGAGCCCGCACGCCAGCATGAACGTGCATGTTTGCGTGCATGCAGCCATCAGCGCTGAGCCCACGGCAAGCCACAAACCAGACGCCATAATTTGCCGATTAAGTGGCCACGAAAAGTGCCGCGACCCGTACGCAAAACCCATAATCGCGGATGGAATGCTCATCGCCGCGTAAAACCAGCCAACGCGCGCTGGGTGTCCGCTCGCATTGGCAAACGCCGGCAACGCGATTTCATTCAAGCCAATGCCCACCGCGAAGAAAAATGACAGTAGCAGCGCGCGGCGGATGGCAGAAATTTTCAGCGGGCCGAGCCAATGCCGCACCACGCTGTCGCCACGCTCCACCACGCCCCAGCGCGCCAGCGCCCCCGAGCGAGAAAAATGCCACGTGCCAAACACACCCATCACCGCTGAGGCCAGCACCGCGAATGCGGGCGAACCGGCCAGCATGGTCAGGCTCACCACGAGCGGCCCGAGGATGAAGGAGCATTCCATGATGACGGCCTCCACCGCGAACGCGGACTGCTTTTGTGCGTCGGGCATAGCGGATTTTCGGTACATCGCGCGGATCGTCATTGATACCGGCGGAAACACCGCGCCCGCCAAAAACGCCGCCGTCAGCATCAATGGAAGGGAGCGCACTTGCGTCACCGCAAACACTAGTAACAGTAGCGCCAGCGCATGCAAAATCGCCAGCGGCATCATCACCGCCTTCGGCCCATTGTTGTCCACAAATCGCCCGATGATCGGTGCCTGTATCGCCAACGCGCACAGGTACGCAGCACTCACCATCCCAGCCCGCGTGAACGATTGCGTTTGCGACTGCACGAGCAAGGTCAACCCCAGCGCGTTCATGCCAATCGGCAATCGTGGCAGGATTGAAGCGATGATGATGCGCCGCAGCTCGATGTCAGCAAAGAGCGTGCGGTAAGGCGTGAGATTGATCAATACAAATTACATCAGGTGCAGCGGCGCATCAATGCGTCCTGCGCCGCAGGCTAGCACCACAAACCCCCCTACACATTTAAAAACGCAAGGCGGCCAAGCAGACACCGGTTTGAACCTATTGGAACCTATTGCTCCGCGGCCAGGGTCCACTTGCCTTTGCTGGCGAGCGAATTCATTTTGCAGCGGTGTGCAAATGCCGCTTGCGCAGCCTTGTAATTTTCTTTCTGCCCCTTCCACACTTTAAGTGCGCTGAAATGCAGTGCGCGGCTGTAGCTGAAGGTCAGCGGCCACGGGTTATTGGGCAGCTTGTTCATTTCGTTCAGATGCGCGGCAGAGTCGATGTCTGACTGACCGCCCGAAAGGAACACGATTCCGGGCATAGCGCCGGGCACGGTGCGCTTAAGGCACTCGACAGTACGGCGAGCCACGTCGGCCTGATTCGCACGGTTTTTGCCGTCTTTGCCGGAAATGACCATGCTCGCCTTAAGAATCGTGTGCTCGATGGAAACCTTGTTGTCTGCCATCTGACTCATCAGGGTGCGCAACACCGCTTCAGTCACATCGAAGGAGGTGTCGATATTGTGATCACCATCCAGAAGCACTTCTGGTTCAACGACGGGAACGATGCCCGCTTCCTGACAAATCGCGGCATAGCGTGCGAGCGCGTGGGCATTGGCCCAAATGCAACGTGACGTTGGAATCCCATCAGCAATGGTGATCACTGCGCGCCATTTCGCAAAGCGTGCGCCAAGCGCAAAATATTCCTTCATACGCTTTTGCAGATTGTCGAGGCCGTCGCTCACGAGTTCACCCGGCGCACCGGCCAGCTCACGCGTGCCACCGTCGACTTTAATGCC
>JAYSUK010000078.1:0-5758 GCA_043719085.1 Burkholderiales bacterium
CTGCAACGTCACGCTCGCGCAATGCGATCTACAAAACAGGCAAACCATGCTGCATGAGTTTCTAACGACCAACCGCGAGCAATTGATCGCACATTGTCACGGGTTGGCAGCAACGCGTGCGCCGCGACGTTTAATTTCCGAGGAAATCAAGCACGGCATCCCCGTCTTCATCGATCAGCTCATCGATACGTTGCGCGACGAGGAACACGCGTTGGCAAGCGACCTCGCGCACAGGGATAGCGGACTTACCGAAAAGCAGCACCCCACACAATTGTCAAAGACCGCCACCAATCATGGCCGCGAGTTGCTCGAACGTGGCTACACGATCGACCAGGTGGTGCATGCCTACGGCGATGTCTGTCAGGCCGTTACCGAGTTGGCAAGCGAAAGCGATATGCAGATCGCCGCAGAAGAATTCAAGACCTTCAACGGCTGCCTCGACAACGCGATCGCCGCTGCGGTGACAGAATTCGACCGTAAACGCGAAGAGGTCGTCTGGGAATCAGGCAACACGGCCGTGAACGAACGGCTGTTGTTTCTGGCGCAGGAAATGCGCAATTGTGTCGCCACTGCCATGCTCGCGGTCGCGGTAATCAAAAGAGGTACGGTCGGCTTGAGTGGTGCAACCGCAGGCGTGCTCGACCGCAGCCTGAGCAGCATCCGCGATCTCTGTGACGAAGCTCTGACCGACGTGCGCCGACACTGAGGTCATGCGGCAACTTTGCCAGAACGCTTCATGTGACGAATCAGAAATAGAAGGCGGGCGCTGCCATTCAGGATGCCGACACAACCGCAGACAACAAGGAAAATCATAATTTCCGGCATCGCTCTGGCGAGCATTACGAAGCCAAAATACCGACCAGTTGTCTGTGCAAGCAACTGGGGCAACGCAAATAGCACAATTGCCGGGATGAATAGCCAGATCACACCCAGCACCTGATGCCAGCGCGGTGAACGCAAGACACGTGACCGCCAGCGCGCGATCCGCAACAGACTCCAGATCATCAATCCTATTCCGAGTATCGATACTGCAAAAAGGATGCGCCCAAGCGTCGGTACTGTCATTCCACCGTCTGCAGGTTGCTGACCGGTGAGCAACGCCACCATGCCATCCTTTAGCGCCGGGAAAGCGAGTATCGATACATTGAGCGCGTATTGGTTGTACAGCAGCACGAAACTGTACCCGCTCTCAGGCAACAAGACCGCCTCGGCATAGAACGTCGAGAGTACGCCGTTGTGTTCGACAATGCGTGTCCCGTTCACATCGGACGCAACCCAACCCATGCCGTAGTTGCTGGCAATACCAGTTGGTGGTGTCTGCATGAGTGCGATGTTCTGCGCTGAAAGGGCGCGCCCGTCTTTGTACCGGCCGCCGCTGCTTTGCGCGATAAGGTAATGCGCCATGTCTTCAGCGGTGGAGACGACACCGCCGCTGCCACCCAAAAAGCCCGACAGTTCCGGCAGTGCCAGCGGCACGCCATAGATAACAATGTGACCCTGTGCGAGTAGCTTTGCGCGCATGGCGGCATCATCGGATGTCACGGCACTCATGGTGTCACGCATCGCCAGCGGCGTGAAAATATGTGCCCGCAAGTAAGAGTCGAATGACTGCCCGCTCACCACCTCCACCAGCCGCGCGAGCACCTGATAGTTTGGATCGAAATAATGAAACGCCGCACCGGGCGGACTCACTTGTCTTGCCGTTCGAAGACTGGCAACCCGATCCGCGAGCGACTCTTGCTGACGTGCAAGTCCGCCCGTAAAACCCGCGTCCGCAAGCCCGCTGGTGTGGTTGAGCAGTTGACGCACTGTGATAGCCGCAGCAGCAGCAGGGGTAGCTAGCGTGAATTCAGGCAGATAGTCAGCTGCCGGCTTGTCAAGATTTATGCGGCCCGCGTCGACCAACTGGAGCACGGCCAAAGCGGTAAAAGATTTGCTCAACGAGGCGAGTCTAAATTGTGATTTTTCCGTTACCGCCCGACCATCGCCCGCAGTGCCATAGCCGCGAACATAGACCACCTGATCGTTGTGCGTAATCGCCAACGCCAGCCCCGGTATACGCTGGTTTTCCAATTGCGAATTGACAAAGCGATCCACCGCGCCGAGGTCGAGTGCGGGAGCAGCAGAAGGTGCAGCCTGGGCAACGTTTCCGCAGGCCAGCATAAGGATGCTTATGAGGAACGTGGTTCGGGTGAACGATGGCATCGTCTTAATTTTCGCGTCGGGCTTGACCAAATTGAGAGCGTCTGAACGTGATCCCAATAGGTAGCTTCTAATAACCCTAATTCCGTTCGCCCTGAGGTATCGAAGGGCTTGGTGGGCTATGTTGAATCAATGACTTAGCTCAGCAGTGCTTCGATACCTCAGCACGAACGGGGGTTGTTAGAAGTTCCCAATAGTGTAGATCGCCATTGGGCGAGCGTTTTCAGGCGTAAATGCCCTGAAAGCCTCGCCAGTTCTAGTGTTTACCAAAAGCGCGGGATCAACAATTTGCAGTGATGGGCGTTATGAAGTGGCCACATTCACCATCCACGGCACGCCGAACTTGTCCGTCAACATGCCAAAGGACGAGGTCCAGAATGTTTTCACAAGGGCCATTTTGACGTTGCCACCCTCGCCGAGCGCCGCAAAGATGCGTTTGGCTTCTGCGTCGTTAGCAACCTCTATCGCCAGCGTGAAGCCCTTATATTCAGTTTTTTCCGGCCCCATGCCATCGTCTGCCATCAGCGTAGTTGAGCCAATTTTGAACGTTGCATTCATGACTTTCTCCGCATAGTCGGCTGGTGCTTTCATCGCCGGATCGGGACTATCTTTCCAGCGCATCAAGTCGGACACTTCGGCCCCGATAGATGCTTTGTAGAACGCCAACGCTTCTTCACAGCGCCCGCCAAAATTTATATAAGCCTGAACTTGCATGGTGATTTCCTTTTCATTGGAGTTGGGTCAGAACTGCATGGTCGGTCAACGGCTTACGAATGTATGTGCGGCAGCGCACGCTCACGCGCACCGATTTTGCAGCTTGCCGTCAACGGTCACCGAGCGACACAACGCCGCGCACTGGCGGCGCGTAATTTTCCGGAACGTATCAACGCTCATAGGAATTGCCTGCACGCATACGTAGAACGCCTGAATGAAGCCTAGCCGCGAAGCGGGTTCGGCTTGAATGAATTCGTTAGGCGGCATTTGGGGTGCTCACTATCCGCCGGTAGGTTGGAATGGCTTGGAAATGTGTTGATGCGTCACTTTCCAAGCTCCGTCGGCTTTTCGTAGACAGAAGGTTGCGCGAACCAAGTCTTCAAAGGTTTCTCCATTAACGAGCGTACCGCCGCACTGAATAAAGCAGTGCGCGAAGGCGACGTCATTGCTTGAGACGACTGAAAGGTCTTGTAAATCGAACTTTCCCTCGCCTTGCGTGTTCGGCTGCCAGTCACCCCAACTGCGACGATATGCAGCAGTGCTTTCATATTTCATCGGGGGCAGCACGTCATAGATGAGTACGTCCGGCGCATGATGCTCAAGGACTTCGTCTAGTCGGCCTTCCCGGGTTGCTCGCGCCCATTGCTTTAAAAGCTGGCGTACTTGGCTGTCGTCTGTGCCGGTGAGCGAAGGATTGTTCATGGGATCTCTTATCAAATATTAGGGAAAGTCGGTATGCCGTCTAACTGCCTTTCACCGCTGGGCCGCAGATCATTGCTTGAGGGCGTCTTCCAATTGCGATTTGTTCATTTTTGAACGCCCCTTGATGCCGCGCTGACCGGCCTCGTTGCGAAGCTGGGCCACAGTGCGCCCGGCGGCGCCTGTGTGCGACCTGAGGCCGCCGCGTCGGCCAGCCGACATGTCGTTTAACGACGTTGCGCTGGCCTCCCTCGATTCGCCGTGCTGCGCGCGCTCTTTGTTGACTGTGCGGGCGGCAATTTCCTCAGCCAGAGACACACTCTCACCACGTGCGAGCGCACTTTCCTTGATATGCTGATATTGACGTTTGCGTTTTGCACTCCAGACGGTTGACGGCATGTTAGTTTCCTTGAGAATCAAATAAGAGCTGTGTTCAGCGAGTTTTTATGCTTGTCTGGGCGGCTAATGCCAACTTACACCGACCATGGGTCGTAACTGCCGAAATTCCAGACATGGCCCTCTGGATCGCGGCAGGAGTAGGCCCGCCCGCCGTATTCCTCGTCTTTGATGTCGATAACGATTTCCGCACCTGCCGCGACAGCCATTTTGTAATGGTCATCGATGTCGGACACGACGATGTATGCGCTTTGCGACCCGATGCCCCCGATCTCGACAGGGGATTTGACGAGAGTATGAAATTCGTTGTTTGTCGCCGATCCCAGCATGATCATGCCGTTGCCAAACACGAGCTGGGCGTGCGCGATGGCTCCATTCTTGTCCGGCACCACGAGTTGCACCTCAAACCCGAAGGCCTTGCACAGCCAGTCGATGGCGGCTTGCCCGTCACGGTAACGTAAGGTTGGAATGATCGTTGGCTTGTTGCCCGCATCAGTTTTCATTTTTGACACCTTGAGACTTTCATTGGCATATGTGGAAGTGCCCGTTTGCGTTTCATGGCGCGCTGTTCACCGCGACCCGTCGCGCATTGGTAGCGCCCGCTATTTCACAGTTCACGGCTGAGGTTATCGAACCACACCCGCAAACCCGGTGGCTTGAAGCATTTGACTACTGGCGGTCAGCGTTTGTCCTGCGATCAGTCTGCACGAGGCGTTGCACCTTGACTGTTTGCTAGCGTACATAGGCGCAGATCACGGAAAATGCGCGATCACCGCGATTCCCCGGTTGTCCTAAATGCACGTCATCGCAGCCGCTGTCCGTCGCGACGATAGCTATGCGATAAAAATACAAACACCAGCACTGGCGCGCATTTCAGGGCAAATATGCGCCATGAGGCGCGCCAGTGCTGGTGTTTATTGATTTTGTGCAGCAGACGGGATCAATTGCTGCAACAAATCGCGAAACTCTTCCACATCGTGGGGTTTGGAAATGAGAGCGCGCACGCCGGCCGCTGCCGCATCGGTTCGCAATTGTGCCGTGACGTAACCCGACACCATGATGACCGGCACATCCGGACGCGCCTCGCGAGTCGCCCGCGCCACTTCCAGGCCGGACAGGCCCGGCATATTGAAATCGGTCACCACCAAATCGATCTTAATATCACCGCTACGCAATGCGTCCAGCGCGTCGCGCTGCTCTTGGTAGGCGCTGACGCGATAACCCCAGCGTTCAAGCATGCGCTTGAACAAAAACGCCTGGCTCTCGTCGTCGTCGACATAAAGAATGTGCCGGCCGTCGCCTTCGCTGGCCGGCCCTGCGCTCTCGGTTGACCCCAGCGCGTCCGCGCCCACGCACGCGGTCGGAAAATACAACTCGAAGTGGCTGCCCCTCGCCGGTGCGCTCTGGACGATGATCACGCCATCGTGCGCCTGCATGATGCCGTGCACCACGGCCAGACCCAGGCCGGTACCCTCTCCAGCAGGCTTGGTGGTAAAGAAAGGCTCAAATATCCGCCGCTGGGTCGCCGCATCCATGCCATGGCCGGTGTCGCTGAAGGTGATGCGTGCGTAACGCCCCGGTCGAAGGTTGAGATCGAATCGTGCTGAATGCAGATCAAACGTAAAGGCTTCAACACAAATATCAATGCTGCCCGGTTGCCCGCGCATGGCGTGCGCAGCGTTGGTGCCCAGATTGATCAGTATCTGTTTTATCTGTGTCGGGTCGGTCGCGACCGGCGGTGTGTCGG
>JAYSUK010000079.1:0-17589 GCA_043719085.1 Burkholderiales bacterium
TTTTTCCGTCGGCGTCGTACCACGCCGGGATTTGATGCCCCCACCACAATTGTCGCGAAATGCACCAGTCGCGAATGTTGCCGAGCCAGTGGTTGTAGGTGGCAGTCCAGTGTTCGGGATAGAACTTGACATCGCCATGCTTCACCGCATCCAACGCGCGTCCCGCGAGGCCGCCAGCGTGTTGGTCGGTGGCCTTGCTCATGGCGACGAACCATTGATCGGTGAGCATCGGCTCGACGATCTGGCCGGTGCGTTCGCACATCGGCACCATGCTCTTGTGCGGCACGGCTTTTTGCAAAAACTTTTGTGTTTCGAGGTCGCGCAGCACCGCTTTGCGGCACTCAAAACGATCAAGTCCAACGTACTGCTTCGGGCCGTTCTCGTTGATCTTTGCGTCAAGCGTGAAGATGGTGATCAGCGGCAGATTGTGGCGCAGCGCGCAGGCGTAGTCGTTGAAGTCATGCGCACCGGTGATCTTCACGCAGCCGGAGCCGAACGCGCGATCCACAAAATCGTCCGCGATGATCGGAATTTTGCGGTCACATAACGGCAAATCGACGAGCTTGCCCACCAGATGCTTGTAGCGCTCATCATCGGGATGCACCGCCAGCGCACCATCGGCGAGCATCGTTTCGGGACGCGTCGTTGCGATGTGCATGCCCGTCATCAAATTGCCCTCGTGATCAGGCTGCGGGCCATCAGAAAACGGATACAAGATGTGCCACATGAAACCGTCGCGCTCGACCGATTCCACCTCAAGCTCGGACACAGCCGACTGCAGCACCGGGTCCCAGTTCACCAGGCGCTTGCCACGATAAATCAGGCCCTGGTCGAATAGCGTCACGAACGTTTCCACCACGCCTTTCGACATGTGGTTATCCATCGTGAAATAGCCCTGATGCGCCCCGCTCGCGTCAGCGAAATCCCAGTTAGCGGACGCGCCGAGACGACGCATTTGCTCGGTGATCGTGGAGCCCGACTGCTCCTTCCATTTCCACACGCGTTGGGTGAATTCTTCGCGCCCGAGGTCGTGCCGCGATTTGCCTTCGGCCTGCAACTGCCGCTCGACCACGATTTGCGTGGCGATACCGGCGTGATCGGTGCCGACCACCCAATTGGTGTTGTCGCCCTTCATGCGGTGGTAGCGAATCAATGAGTCCATCAACGTCTGCTGAAACGCATGGCCCATGTGCAGCGTACCGGTCACGTTAGGCGGTGGCAACTGGATTGTGTATGCGGGTTTATTGGCGTCGCCTTCGCCACGATTCGGAACGAAGTTTCCGGCCTGCTCCCAGACCGGATACCACCTCGCTTCGATGGCCTTCGGTTCGAAGGATTTGGACAGTGAATCCAGTAGCGGAAAGGCGGTGGTGGCAGTGTCGGCGGACATGTTGGAGCGAACGCGAGTGACGCGTATCGATTGAAAAATTTAGAGTTGATTGTACCGAGTGAATTAACAGCTTACAGTTGAAAAGCCCTGAAATCTTGGGCTTGATACCACAAATGGCTGATTATCGACTTATGCTAGAAAGCCGCTCTACTCCTTCATTTACCTGCGGAACAGCGAAAAGCTGTAAGCGCCACCAAAAAACTAAGTGCGCCGCTTTGACAACTGCTCCCGCAAGCGCGCAATCTCTGAGTCCACCGCGTTGGATACCACCTCGCGCACCTGATTTGAGGTGTCTTCAGCCACTTGTTGCGCGATGTCACGCGCAACGTCAGTTAAAGCCGGCAGAAGCATGTCGCGAATATGGTCTTTAAGCGCGCCCGCCGCGTAAATTTCAAGCTGCTGCATCACTTGACTATAGACGCTGTGTTGCAACTCGCCAAGTTTGGCGACTAGTTGCGCATTAAATTGCTCGCGAACGTTGGCCATCGCCGTGACGGTTGCCGGCCCGTCAGCAAACACGGGCGGTGGCATTTCCGACGAGATGCGGGGCCGCATGCCCCACACGTCGGCAGCATCCACGATGTGCTGCGTTGCGAGTGGGTGCGCGGGGGTGAGCGCAGGCGGCATTGACGCTGCAAAGGAAGGAGCTCGATGCGTCGCGGTCACGTGCGGGGGAGCAGGCGGAGGCGGAGGCGTTTGCGCAGAATCGGCCGACGCGGCCAGTCTCGCTGTGGTTGCGCCACTGGACGGCGCAGATGGCGTCATCGATGCTGGCATCCACGGGGGTCGTGAATGGGTCGGAATCACGTCGTCCATACGATCTGTGAGGCTGGTGAGCTCGATCTCCTCGATCACCAAATCGGTCAGCACAGGCAATTCTTCCGGAATTCGCTGCCGCATCAGGCGGTCAGCCTGCGCGAGTAAATCCTTGGCTGTCTGTATGCTCATGAGCTAATTATGCGCGCAAAAATTGCGTTCGGCTCACCGTTATTTCATCACGGTGTGCGACATCGCATAGCCGCGCGCTTTGTAAAATGCCCAACGCTCGCGACCTGCCGCGGCGAGCGTCGCCTCAAGCCCCACGATCTCGAACATGCGCTCAAAGCGTGAAAAAAAAGCGGGCGGCTCCACGCTCAAATTGATCAACACGTCCGCCGCGCCCTCGTGCAACAACGAATGATCCACGATCACCGGCGTCGCCGCCGCGTTCGGCGACGTCATGGTCACGTGCGGTACAAAGCCTTCGACCGGCTGCTCCCAAAGCAGCTTGTCCAGCGCCGCTGTCGTCGCGGCATCGGGCGTAACCACACGTACCCGACGGCCTTGCGCGTACGCTTTACCAACGAGACGCGCGGTTGCCGTCAACGGGTTCGCCACACCAGTGTAGAAGTTGATTTCGGTCATTAGTTCAGGACGCGTCGAACCAGCCCCTACTCGCGCGCCATCACGTAATCAACAAGCGCAGCAACCGGACGCCCGCTTGCGCCCTTCTCTTTGCCCGAACCTTTGTACGCTACGCCCGCGATATCGAGATGTGCCCAGTCATATTTTTTAGCGAAACGCCACAAGAAACACGCCGCCGTAATAGCGCCGCCTTCGCGTCCGGCAACGTTTGCCATATCCGCAAAGTTTGAGTTCAACGCCTCCTGATAATCCTCTTCAAGCGGCATACGCCAGAAGCGGTCATTCATCTTTTTTCCCGACGCGATGATGCTGTCTGCCAGTGCGTCGTTGTTTGAGAAGATGCCCGCGTTGTGGCTGCCCAGCGCCACTACGCATGCGCCCGTGAGGGTTGCAATATCGATCACGGCGCGCGGTTTGAAGCGCTCCGCATAGGTCAACGCGTCACACAAAATCAAGCGACCTTCAGCATCAGTGTTGAGCACTTCGATGGTCTGGCCACTCATGCTGGTGAACACATCACCCGGCTTGGTGGCTTTCCCGTTGATGTGGTTTTCACAGGCAACGACGAGACCGACGATGTTCTGCTTGGGCTTCAGTTCGGCCACGGCTTTCATCACGCCGAACACGGTGCCCGCGCCAGACATGTCCCACTTCATGTGGTCCATATCGGGAGCCGGTTTAATCGATATGCCGCCGGTGTCGAAGGTCACGCCCTTGCCGACAAACACGGTGGGCGCTTCGCCCTTTTTTCCGCCCGCATACTCAAACACGATAAAGCGCGGCGGTTCGTCACTGCCGTTAGTCACCGACAGGAATGAGCCCATGCCGAGCTTTTCAATCGCCTTGCGATCCATCACGGTAACCTTCAGGCCGTGTGATTTGACCAGTTTTTTTGCCTCGTCGCCGAGTCGCGTGGGTGTGCAGAAGTTGGCGGGCAAATTGCCGAGGTACTTGGTGAATTCCATGCCGTGAATCGTCGCGACCGACACTTTCAACGCGGCGGGCGCGGCTTTGGCAGCGGCCTCGGGCATGCCGAAGCGCACCCGTTTCAAACTTGGCTTGGGCTTGGCACTGATGCCTTTGGTTTCGTCATAGCGATACGTCGCGTCAGACACACCCATCACCATTTGCTGCATAGCGTCAACGGCGTCTTCGCCCAAAGGAAAAATGGTCAACTCAGCGAGTTCAAGCTCAACGGCAGCAGCGGCCAGCGCGCGGCCGGTGGCGCGTGCGTCTTTGGCGGCAAGCGTGGTGCCCTCACCCGCGCCGTAAACCAGCACGCGGGTGGCACTTATGCCCGGCAAATTAAACAGCTGCAACAACTTGCCGCAACCGCCCGAAAACGCTGCGGCTTTGAGTGCGGCTTTCAGCGCGCCTTTGGCGGCCTTATCCAAGTCTTCAGCGGCCCACGACAGTTTTTGGTTCTCGTGAACGGCGACCGCGACCGCGTCGGTCTTGGTGTTGGACGGGTGATCGGCGCGCAGAGAGAAATCGATCATGATTCTTTTCGCATTCATTGAATAGGTAAACTCCTTAATTATCGCTAAAGCCCACGCTGGGTATTTGCAAGCTCATGATTTTTCGACGCGCCCTGCTGCGCGAACTCACCACCAACGCAATTTATGTTTTTGTGGTGCTGGTAGCCATTTTTGTTGCTCAAATTTTGGTGAAGCTCATTGGTGCGGCCTCTGCCGGGTCGTTGCCCACCGAGGCGCTGCTGCCGCTGGTGGGTTTCCGCATCATCACGCTGCTGGCTCCGCTGGTGGTGGTGTCGACGTTTGTAGCCATTTTGCTCACCTTGTCGCGGTCGTGGCGCGACAGCGAAATGGCGATCTGGATGAGCAGTGGACAAAGCCTCTTGTCGTGGATCAGGCCGGTCATGATGTTTGCGCTGCCCATGGTGTCCGTCGCCATGGCGCTGTCGACCATGCTCTCGCCGTGGGCCGAGCGTCGTAGCGTCGAATACCGTCGCGTACTGGAGGCTCGCGATGAGTTGTCGGTCGTCGCGCCGGGCATTTTTCAGGAGCTTCGAAAAAAGCGGCAGGTGTACTTTGTCGAAAGCGTCAACCTGATCGACGGCAAGATTAAAAATGTATTCGTATTTGCGGACGACCCAGCGGGGCCCTCGCTGGTTCGGGCAGAGCAGGGATTTCTGTACCAAGACGCCAACGGCGACCGCTACGTGATTCTTGAAAACGGCCACCGCGTCAAACACGTCAGCGTCAAGGCCAGCCCCAATGAATATGAGTTGGCAAGTTTTGAGCGCTACGGCATCCGGATGACAGGCAGTGAAGTCAAGGACGACCCACTAGAGGAGCGAGCAAAGGAAACGATGACGCTGCTCAAAGAGGCCACGCCTTCGGGTCTGGGCCAAGTGTTTTACCGACTGTCGGTGCCAATTGCAGGTATTGCGCTGGCGCTGCTGGCGATTCCGCTGGCTTACGTGAACCCACGGCTGGGTCGATCAATCAATTTGATCATAGCGATTTTGCTGTTGATGAATACGCTCAATTTGATGAACGTGATGCAGTCGCAAATCGACAAGCAATCGATCAGTTTGCCGATGGCGCTGGTGGCGTTTCACGGCACGCTCGCCCTGATCGTATTCGCAATTTTTTACCGTCGCTACCGGGGCGTTGTCTTTGGCGTGCGGGCGCGGCGCGGGTCGCCGAAGACAACGGTGGCCTCACCATGAAAACGCTGCGCCGCTACCTTGCGCGTGAAGTCGCCATCTCGGTATTACTGGTGTTGGCTGCGTTGTTGATGCTGTGGGTGTTTTTCGATTTGCTAGCCGAGATTAGCTCGCTCAAGTCGCTCAATACCGCGCAGTTTTTGGTGTTGGTGGCCGCCACGATTCCGGGCCATTTGTATGAACTGTTGCCGGTCGCGGCGCTGATCGGCACCCTGTTTGCGCTGGCGCAGCTCGCTAGCAACAGTGAATATGGCGTGATGCGCACCTCGGGCGTATCGGTGCTGCAGGTGGCCGGCGTTCTGCTCGGTGTCAGTCTGATCGTCGCCAGCCTCGTCTTCATTGTCGGCGAATACGTGGTGCCCCGCGCTGAGCAACTGATTTTGCGGGTGCGCGCATTTTCTGGCTCTCGCCCCATGGTGGCGCGCGCTTTTGATTCAGGTTTCTGGTTTAAGGATGGCAACACCTTTATCAATATCGGCAGTGTGCTGCCCAATGGTGCGCTTAAGTCGTTGCGCGTTTTTGAGTACGCCGACGACACCAATCTCGCTCGCACTGTGGTTGCTGAAGGTGCCACCTTTCAGATCGGTCAGCAGTGGAACCTGCAGCGGGTGACGGAGACCACCTTCATTTCTGGCGTCAACGCGAGCGTCAAGGTGCAACAACTCGAGCAAAAGCAGTGGAACACCGTGCTAACACCCAATATGTTGTCGGTATTGCAAATTGCTCCGGAGCGCCTGTCAATTACCGGCTTATGGGAATACATATCGCACTTGCGCAGCAATCAGCAGGACTCGCGGCGCTTTGAGGTAGCGCTGTGGGGAAAGTTTTTCTATCCACTGGCCACCTGCGTGCTGATGTTGCTGGCGCTGCCGTTTGCGCAAATTCAGCAGCGTTCTGCGGGCATCGGCACCCGCATCTTCGTAGGCATTCTGCTTGGCCTCGTGTTCATCGTCTGCAATCGACTGTTTTCGTATCTGGCGCTGCTTTACGAATGGCCGCCATTTTTAGGCGCGATTTTGCCAGGACTACTGTTTTTATCGGCAGGCGCAGTGATGCTTCACCGCCTGGAGCGGCGCTGACAAATCAGCCTGCCTTTGCCGCCATAAAAAATGGCACCCGAAGGTGCCATTTTTTGCGTGCTGAAAACTACTCAGCCGCAGGAACCATTGTCGGCACTGCTGGAACGATGTTCGCGTAACGACGATTTTTCTCGCCCTTAACGCCGAACAACACGGTACCTGTTACTTTTGCAAACAGCGTGTGGTCCTTGCCCATGCCGACGTTCAAGCCAGGATGAAACTCGGTGCCGCGCTGACGCACGATGATGGTGCCCGCGTTGATCAATTCACCGCCGTAGGACTTGACGCCCAGACGCTTTGATTCTGAATCGCGGCCGTTGCGGGTTGATCCGCCGCCTTTTTTATGTGCCATGGTGTCTGACTCCTAAACCGTGCTGTTATTTGCGAACGCCGCCGACCAGCTCTTCGGTGAGCTTGTCGAATGCTGCCCAATCGCCCGAGGCTGCGAGCGCTGCTTGCTCGGCCCAAGAGGCTGGCTTGGCGAGGTTGAATTTGCTGCCACCTGCTTCGAGCACTGCTTGTACTGTTTCGACGGGGGCTTTGGCCAGCGCATCAAACGTGTCAATGCCAGCGGCTTTGAGCAGTTCTGCGATCTTTGGGCCAATGCCTTCGATCAGTTCGAGGTCATCGCTGCCGTCGCGCGCTTTACCGCGGATCTTCGCTGATTTTTTGGTTGCGGCTGGTTTTGCAGCGGCCGCTGGCGCGCCTGAAGCTGCCAGAGCAACCGGAACGCTCATCGCAGGCGCATCGGCTTTTGCCAATTCGGTGCCGTCGGCCCCGAAGATCGCCGAGAAAAAAACCTCGGTGTAATTCTGGCGATGACCGCCATGACGCTGGTAGTGCTTACGGCGACGCATCTTGAAGATGGTGACCTTTTCGCCACGACCATGGGAGACAACCGTTGCATCGACTTTAGCCCCTGAAACCAGGGGTGCTCCAAACACCACATCCGCGCCCGACCCAACGGCCAGAACTTCGTTAAAGGTGACGGTAGCGCCTAAGTCTGCAGGTATCTGTTCTATTTTTAATTTTTGGCCAGCGGAAACGCGATACTGCTTTCCGCCGGTTTTTATGACCGCATACATTGTTGACAAACCTTTGATTTAATTGACCTCCGCGATTTATTTCATGCAATGCACAAACAAATCGAAGAGCCCGATATTATAACTGTAAACACACGCTTCATCAATCTTCGCGCAGTGCCCGCGTGGTTTCCAGCCTGTGTCGCGAAATTACAGTCCGCAACGGCGCTCGCACACTGAACCGAAACATCGGCGTTAACCGCCCATTGGGCGATGCGCCGCTACAATTCTTTTGATGTATGTTGAGCAACACGTAGGCGCAACGCTGATCGCCCCGCCTCCCAAGGAAACCTCTGCGATTGTCTCTATTCCGATGGCGGCCAGGCTGCGAGAAAGCTACGCCGTTGAGTTTGACCTGCTTGACCACAAACTGCGCTCGTCCCTGGGGTCGGACGTCGCGCTGGTGCGCTCCATCTCGGAATACATCGTTACGGGTGGCGGAAAACGGCTGCGCCCATTGCTTGTTTTCCTGACCGCTCAGGCGCTGGGTGCGGACACGAAGTCGGCACTGGTTGTTGAGCTCGCCGCTACGGTTGAATTGATCCACACCGCGACTCTGTTGCATGACGACGTGGTCGACGAATCCGCGTTGCGCCGCGGTCGTGCCACGGCGAACGCTGAGTACGGCAACGCAGCGAGCGTTCTGGTCGGAGATTTTCTTTACAGCCGCGCTTTTCAAATGATGGTGGGCACAGGCAAGATGCGGGTGCTTGCGTTGCTCGCAGAAGCGACTAATCGCATTGCCGAGGGCGAGGTCATGCAACTGATGGCGCTCGGCAATCTCGGGTTGACCGAAGCCGATTACATGCGTGTGATCGAGGCGAAAACAGCGAAGCTTTTTGAGGCAGCGGGTGCGCTCGGGGCGATGGCGGCGAACGCGCCAACGGCAACTGAGCGGGCGCTGGCGGAATACGCGCGACGTCTCGGCGTGGCATTTCAGATTGCCGACGACGTGCTCGACTATCGAGGTGATGTGAACACGCTCGGAAAGAGCCTGGGCGATGATCTCGCTGAAGGAAAGCTCACACTACCGATCATCCTCACGCTGCAACGCGGCAGTGAGAACGGCAAAGCGCTACTGCGCTCGGTGCTCGCCAAACCGCATGCGGTTTTGCCGAGTCAATTTCGCGAGGTCATGGCAGCGCTGGAGGAGTGCGGCGCGCTCAACGAGAGCCTGGAGCGGGCCGAACGCGAAGCGGACACCGCTGCCGCCGAGATTGCGTTTTTGCCCGAGAGCAACGCCAAGAAATGGATGTTGGAACTCTGTGCGTACGCCGTCCGGCGCAACGCTTGACGGGACACACGCCGCACGGTAAATTGGTGTCGCAGCGCGCATCTGTCGGGGTGTAGCTCAGCCTGGTAAAGCGCTACGTTCGGGACGTAGAGACCGGAGGTTCGAATCCTCTCACCCCGACCAAACTTCCTTTATTCGTATTTTCCCAGCTGCTCGGTGCATTAGCTTTGTAGCGAATTCCCCGTAGTATCTGGGCTAGATCGCTATTTCTGCGTTTGTCGACTTTTAGTAAAAGTAGCAGCTACACCATATTTAGTGGCTGTTTCACCATAAAGTTGATACCGTTTTTCACTTCACTGTCACCTCCGCGACAGTGGAAAGCCGTGAAGCGACGCTATTAACTCAACTGCTGCTCAAGCTGATGCAGCACGCGATAGCAAGGCAGCACCTTGGCCACGCTTGAATTGGGCTCTCGACCTTCCTTGATGGCGGCGAGAAATTCGCGATCCTGCAACTCGATGCCGTTCATTGACACCGCCACGTTGCTGACGTCGATTTTTTCCTCCTTGCCGGCACTCGTGCTTTGCGCCAAATCGTCGTAGCGCGCGAGGTAGGTCGCGGTGTCACCGATATAGCGGAAGAACGTGCCGAGCGGGCCGTCATTGTTGAAGCTCAACGACAAGGTGCAGATCGCACCTGTACTCGATTTCAACTGAATCGACATATCCATCGCGATACCGAGCGCAGCATGAATCGGGCCTTGCACAGCATTTGCTTTGACGATTTCGCCGCCGGTCTGGTACGCAAACAAATCCACTGTGTGTGCGGCGTGATGCCACAGCAGATGATCGGTCCAGCTACGCGCCTGACCCAGCGCATTCATGTTGGTGCGACGAAAAAAATAGGTCTGCACATCCATCTGCTGAATATTGAATTCACCCGACCTGATCTTGTTGTGCACATATTGATGGCTTGGGTTGAAGCGCCGCGTGTGGCCGCACATCGCAACGAGACCCGACTGTTTCGCCAACGCCGCAACCGCCTCGGCGCCGGCGAGCGAATCGGCCAGCGGAATCTCTACCTGCACATGTTTGCCGGCCTTCATGCACGCAATGCTTTGCTCCGCGTGCATCTGCGTGGGCGTACACAAAATGACCGCATCGACTTCTTTCAGCGCAAGGCTGTCTGCGAGGTTTGTCGTGACATGACCGATGCCGTATTTGGCTGCGGTTTCCCCGGTTTTGTCAAGATCGCGGCTAATGAGTGACACGACTTCAACGCCGTCGATCAGCTTGATCGCGTCAAGATGTTTGATGCCAAACGCGCCAGCGCCCGCCAGTGCAACTTTGATCGTTTTGCTCATTTAATTATTCTCCAGAATTAGGTGGCCAACCGCCGTGTTCGACGCGGGGACATGATAGAAACGGTGCCGCACTTTCGGTGGGTTGTCGCTCATTGCGCCGCGTGCAATAAGCCACATCACGAGCTCGATGCCTTCCGAGCCCGCTTCGCGCACGTAGTCGATATGCGGCGTGCTGGCGAGGCCATCTGGATCAGCAATCAGTTTGTCGAGAAACGCGTTGTCCCATTCACGATTGATGAGCCCGGCACGCGGCCCCTGCAACTGATGACTCATGCCACCGGTGCCCCAAATATGGACGTTGAGCGGTTGATCGTAGGACTCCACCGCTTTTCGAATTGCCTTGCCGAGGTTGTAGCAACGACGGCCCGACGGCACCGGATATTGCACCACGTTCACGGCAAACGGAATCACCGGACAGGGCCATTCGGCGGGTTGCCCGCACATGAGCGACAACGGCACGGTGAGACCGTGATCCACATCCATTTTGTTGACGATGGTGAGATCAAAATCGTCCTGAATCACCGATTGCGCGATGTGCGAGGCGAGATCAGGGTGGCCCTTCACGATGGGCACCGGGCGCGGCCCCCAGCCCTCGTCAGCGGGCGTGTACGAATCCGCACAACCGATGGCGAATGTCGGAATCATCTCCAGACTGAACGCCGTGGCGTGGTCATTGAACACAAGAAAAATCACGTCAGGCGTGTTGTCTTTCATCCACTGTTTGGAGAAGTCGTAACCCGCGAATAGCGGCTGCCAATACGGCTCGGCAGTCTTTCCCAAATCAAGCGCAGCACCAATGGCGGGCACATGTGAGGTAAAAACGCTTGCCGTAATTCGCGCATGCGAATTTGTGTTCGTCGTTTTTGCCATGGTTACAACCTCCCGCCAGCAGTGGAGCTGCCTTGCGGCTGATGATTCGCCTGCGCATTGCCGTCTTCGCCGATGAAGCGATTGCCTTCAACGGAACGACCACCGCCGATCATCATATTGCGATATTCCTCTTCGGTCATGCCAGTCATGCTGCCTGCCATTTGCTGAAAACTTTTGCCATGGGTTGCGCCCAGTTTGGCAAGAAAATAAATGTTGCCCCCAAGCGAAATACACCAGTTCAGATTGCGCGCCAGCACCGCCTGCTTCTGCTCTTCAGTCATCGGAAACTCATCGAGATAAGCACGCTCATCCGCCTTGAAACGCTCGCGATTTTCATGCTTCATGAGCGACATGCAGAACTGGTTAAGTTGAAATCCCTTGCGTGATTGCTCGGCATCAAAAATCGTGGTGCCTGGCACATTGAGATACGGTTTATCAAGCGACATCTATTGCTCCTCAGGCCAGTACAACCGCATTGGGTTGTCGACCAGCAACTTGCGTTGCAACTCGGATGTGGACGCAATATGTGGAATGAAATCCACCAGCAAACCGTCGTCTGGCATGTGATCTTTCAGGTTCGGATGCGGCCAGTCAGTGCCCCACAGTACACGATCAGGGAAGGCTTCGACGATGCGCTTGGCAAATGGAATAACGTCGCGATACGCATTCTGCTCGCCATTCAATGCTTGCGGCCCGGTCACCGAAAGTCGCTCAGGGCAACTGACCTTCGACCACACATTTTTATGCTCGCGCATGAACTTTTCGAACAGCGCGAACTCTGCACTATCGACGCCTTTGCTCACATCAGGACGACCCATGTGATCAACCACCACGGTGGTTGGCAGCGAGGTGAAAAAGTCCCACAGCTCGGGCAGATCGACCGCCTCGAAATAGATGACCACGTGCCAGCCAAGCGGATCGATGCGGCTGGCAATTTCGAGCAATTCATCCCTTGGCGTGAAGTCAACCAACCGCTTTACGAAATTAAAGCGCACGCCGCGAACACCCGCCGTATGCATCGCCTGCAACTCAGCATCGGTGACGCTGCGCTTGACGGTTGCCACGCCACGCGCCTTGCCATTGCTACTCACCAATGCATCAACCATCGCGCGGTTGTCCGCGCCATGGCATGTCGCTTGCACGACGACATTACGGGCGAAACCGAGATGATCACGCAGCGCATACAACTGCGATTTCGACGCATCACACGGCGTGTATTTGCGCTCTGGCGCAAACGGAAATTCTTCGCCGGGGCCGAACACATGGCAATGCGCATCAACCGCGCCCGCAGGTACCTTAAATGTAGGTTTCGCTGGGTCGGAATACCAATCCAGCCAGCCGGGTGTTTTTTCAAATGTCATAGGGGTGTTCAATTCTTTTTGGGCGGTGTACATCGTTGCCACCCCTTTGATGCCCAGGGCCCACGCCCGAAGCTCCAAAGTGGCTTGGTTTAGGGCGTGGATACCGGCCTGCGCCGGTATGGCAAAAAAGCAAATCGTGCGTTATCAATCCACATACCGCAAGCCCGCTTTTTCAAGCGGCTCACGCATCTTGTACATGTCGAGACCTAGCACGCCTGCGGCAAGCTTGGCTCGCTTTTCGCCTTCAAATGATTCACGCGCTTCGGCCGCATCGGCCACCTGTTGCGCTATCGCTGCGGGCACCACAACCACGCCGTCCGCATCAGCGATCACGACGTCGCCCGGATTGACCAGTGCGCCTGCACACACTACAGGAATGTTCACCGATCCGAGCGTTGCCTTGACGGTGCCCTTCGCGCCTACTGCACGGCTGAACACGGGGAAATTTATCTCGGTCAAATCTTTCACATCGCGACAACCGCCGTCAATGATGAGCCCACGCGCACCCCGTGCCTTGAACGACGTAGCGAGCAAATCGCCGAAGAAACCATCTTCGTTGTCGGTAGTGCATGCCGCAACCACCACGTCACCCGGCTGCAATTGCTCAGCGGCGACATGCAGCATCCAGTTGTCGCCTGGTTGCAACAGCACCGTGACTGCCGTGCCACACATGTGTGCACCTGAAAAGATGGGCCGCATGTAATTCTTCATCAGTCCAACGCGCCCCATCGCTTCGTGAACAGTCGCTACACCGAAGAGGCCGAGTTTGTCGACGGCGGCCTTGTCGGCGCGCACAATGTTGCGTTTGACGATGCCGAGATTGTTCATGCTCATGACTATTTGCCTTTGGCTTTCAGTTGCGAATTCAGGCGCGAAAAAACGCGTCGCGTATTGCCCTCAAAGATCGCGTGGCGCGACTCCGCACTTAGGTGTTTAGCGCCTTCGATATAGCGCTTGGTGTCGTCGAAATAGTGGCCGGTATACGGATCGATGCCGCGCACCGCGCCAATCATTTCCGACGCGAACAAAATGTTCTTGATCGGGATCACCGTGGTCAACAAATCAATGCCGGGCTGGTGATACACGCAAGTGTCGAAGAAGATGTTGTTCATCAAATGCTCATCGAGCGACGGCTTTTTCATCATGTCCGCCAAACCCCGGAAGCGGCCCCAGTGGTAGGGCGCGGCACCTCCGCCATGTGGGATCAAAAACTTGAGCGTCGGGAAATCCTTGAACAAGTCGCCTTCCAGACATTGCATGAAGGCTGTCGTGTCAGCGTTCAAATAATGTGCGCCGGTCGTGTGAAAGCACGCGTTGCAACTGGTGCTCACGTGAATCATCGCCGGGATGTCGTACTCCACCATCTTCTCGTAAATCGGATACCACGCGCGGTTGGTGAGCGGTGGTGACGTCCAGTGTCCGCCGGAGGGATCCGGGTTCAGGTTGATGGCGACGTTGCCATACTCGTTCACGCACCTTTCCAGCTCGGGAATACAGGTTTTCGGATCGACACCAGGACTTTGCGGAAGCATCGCGGCAGGCACAAAACTATCGGGAAAGAGCTGGGCGACGCGATAGCAAAGTTCATTGCAAATGGCGGCCCACGTAGATGAGACATTGAAGTCACCGATGTGATGCGCCATAAAGCTTGCGCGTGGCGAGAAGATGGTGAGATCACTGCCGCGCTCGATCATGAGCCTCAGCTGATTGGCAATGATCGACTCACGCAGCTCGTCATCGCTGATTTTTAGTTCGCTCACCCTGGGCATCATCGCTGCGTCTTTGATGCCGGCGATCTGGCGGTTGCGCCAGTCTTCCAGGGCTTTAGGGGCCGTGGTGTAGTGGCCGTGGCAATCGATAATCATGGCGCAACGTCTTTCTTCATTTCTTGCAGTTTCGCAGGCACTGCGGTCAACCGTCACTCGCCAAAGTTAAGCGGCAGGCCGACGTAGTTTTCGGCAATGGTGCGCAAGCCAGCTTCTGACTTGAGCATGTAGTCAAGCTCCGCATCCTGAAATTTGGCAACGATCGGGCTGTCCTCAGGAAAGCGGTGCATCAGCGTCGTGAACCACCACGAAAAGCGTTCGGCTCGCCAGACGCGGGCCAGGCATCTGGCCGAGTAATGGTTGATGCCCGCGTCTGATTTTTCGTTGAAATATTCGATCATCGCGTCCGACAGATATTTAACGTCGGTAGCCGCGAGGTTCAGGCCTTTGGCACCAGTCGGCGGCACGATATGCCCAGCGTCCCCGGCCAGGAACAAGCGCCCAAAACGCAGCGGTTCGGTGACAAAGCTGCGCAGCGGCGCGATGCTCTTTTCGATCGACGGACCGGTCACCAGTTTCGAGCGGCCCTCTTCGTCGAGACGCAATCGCAATTCTTGCCAGAACGCGTCATCGGACCACTCACTGACCGCATCGGTGAGCGGCACTTGCAGGTAATAGCGGCTACGCGTTTTGCTTCGTTGCGAGCACAGCGCGAAGCCACGCGGGCTGTTGACGTAGATCAGTTCGTCACAAACCGGCGGCGTGTCTGAAAGCACGCCCAACCAGCCAAACGGGTAGACCTTTTCATATTCAGTAATGGCCTCGCGCGGCACGCTCGCGCGGCACACCCCATGAAAGCCGTCACATCCGGCGATGAAGTCACATTCGATGACGTGCCTTTGGCCGTTTTTTGCGTAACGCACCTGCGGCTTTGCGCTGTCGAAGCCGTGCACGGTGACGGTGTTAGCCTCGTAGACTGTGTGCAGCCCCAACGCAGTTCGGGCGGCCATCAAATCGCGGGTAAGCTCGGTCTGCCCGTAAACCATCACGTTTTTGCCGCCCGTCAGACGATGCAGATCAACGCGGTGACGTTGCCCGCCACACAACATCTCAAAACCCGTATGCAACAGCCCTTCGCGGTGCATGCGCTCGCCAACACCCGCTTCATCCAGCAAATCCATCGTGCCCTGCTCCAGCACACCCGCGCGAATCCGCCCGAGCACATACTCGTCACTCTGCCGCTCAACAATGATGGCGTCAATGCCCGCCTTGTGCAGCAATTGCCCCAGCAGCAGGCCGGCAGGTCCGCCGCCAACAATAGCAACTTGAGTGCGCGTAACCGTGGTCATGAGTTCTCCTTGATTACCCTGGTTGCAACCTGATGCGTTGCTGCTGGGTGTCGTCGACGATCATCGGCGAGCGCGCTTCGTTGTTTGAGGTGTCAGACGGCATCAACACGCCGACATCCCGTGATGAAGCTTAGTCGCCGCATGGATCGGAGCAGCGAAAGCGGAGAGCACGGCGCGAGCGTCATCACTGCGCATTGATGTGCTGCAAACACCGCCAGAAAATACGGTGACGATTGCGATTTCAGCGGGCAAGTCAGCGATCACCTGAATGCCCGGTGCATCAATCATCTCGCTTCGCTGCTGAAAGCCAAGCGCAACCTCGCCCCGCGCCACCATCGCGGCTACCGGCACGCCCGCCGGCGCTTGCCGCAACCTGCCCTGCATTTCAGCCTTGATGCCCCAACGCTCGAACAACGCAAGCAGCGCATTGCCGCTGGGGCCGGTGGAATAGCCGACCGAATCGGCGTTAAGCACGGCGTGCCGCACATCAGCCTCGTTAGCCATGCTCGGTGCCACCGAGCCAGCCTTGACAGCCACGGCCACCTGCGAGCAGACCAGATCGACGCGGCTGCCCTCAATTACATGACCGCTATTGACAAGCTTGGCAATCGCCTCTGAAGCGAGAAACACCAGATCGAAGGGTTCGCCCGCCTGCACGCGACGAGCCGCATCGACGCCACCGACCGATTCAAGTACGAGGGGCATTCCTCCCGTCGAGGCATTCGCGCGAGCGAGTTCGGTCAGTAACTGGCGCGTGGCCATTGATGAAATGCCCATTAGCGGGGCGAGCAGCGCGGTGTCACCGGAGTTCATGCCGCCATTTTTGCGCCAAACTGGATTAACTAAAACTGTGAAATGAGGCTAACAGATATAGCAAATTGGCATAGCATTGCTGATGGTCAGGTGGCCTGCGATTACTGTCATCCTGGAGCGCGGCGAAGAATCAGGTGCCAAGCGTCGTTGGTTATAAGCCAATGAAATCACTGCATGCGACGTGATGCGTGCTGACACTCAGGATTGACAGCTCAAGGCGAACCGTCGCGTGGCGTCCCATGCCAGCGCGGGCGATGCAAAACGGAACCGCTATGAACCTCAAACAACTCGAATACTTCGTGCGCGTCGCAGACCTGGGCAGCTTTACACGCGCCTCCGCAGCACTGGACGTGGCGCAGCCCGCGCTCTCACGTCAGGTGCGACAGCTTGAGGTGGAGCTGCGGCAAACGCTTCTGGTGCGCAACGGGCGGGGAGCCGTGCCCACCGAGGCAGGCAAGCTGCTGCTCGACCACAGTCGCGGCATCCTGCACCAGGTGCAGCGTGCGCGGGAGGAGCTGGGGCGCGTGCGCGGCGCACTGGCGGGCCGCGTAGCGATTGGCTTGCCGACCAGTTTGGCGCGCGTGTTGACGGTGCCGCTCACCCGGCAATTTCGCGCGCAAATGCCTGATGCATCAATATCGATTAGCGAGGCGCTGTCGACCACCCTGCAAGACGGGCTGATCAACGGGCGGCTGGATGTAGTCGTGCTCTACAACGCGCAGCGCGCCGCCGAGATTGAGCTGCAGCTGTTAACCGAGGAAGAGTTGGTGCTGGTCAGCAAACGACCGCCAGGGCTCGCGGAAGACCCGCCACCGGGGCCGATTGCTCTCAGGTCGCTGGCTTCTATTCCGCTGGTAATTCCGAGTCGTCCGAACTCGATTCGCATGCATGTCGAGGCCGCAATGGCAGACATTGGTTGCCGCCCCAACATCGCGCTGGAAATCGATGGCGTATCCGCCATTCTCGATCTAGTCGCCGACGGCGCAGGCAGCGCCCTGCTCTCGCGCAACGCCGTGGCCAGCTCAGTCAAACCGTCTGCATTTTCGGTGCGCGCGATCTGCGAGCCGCCGCTGCGCACGCGGCTCTCCATCGCAACCAGCGCGCTGCGCCCGACGACGCTCACGCAGAAGGCGACGATGACATTGCTGTCGAAGATGATTTGCGATTTGATTCCGCCGACGGCAGC
>JAYSUK010000080.1:0-17539 GCA_043719085.1 Burkholderiales bacterium
CGAGCGGCCAATGGCTATAGCGGTCTGCTCAAGCGTCAACCCGAGCTCAAGCGGTAGAAGAACCGCCTGTGCCGCGCGAAGCTCGGCGGCGGTACGGGCGACTTTGATCTGCGCTCGCGCCAACTCGATTTGTGACGCGCCACTGGCGGGTCTGCTCATGTCGATCTCCGTAGGGTACAGAGATCCTATTATTCACTATTTTATTGGGAATAGGAATAAAGATCATGCGCGGCTGCAGGCATGTTCCTTGGCCGAATCGCCTGCAGCGGTAAGCACTTTGGGACGGCTAACTGCCGGAAGCAAGACGAACTCGCGTAACGTCGTCGTCAGATTGGTCGATAGTCTGGCTCTGCGGCAAACCGGTCGAGCCGTCAGTCACCGAACGCCGATTGAATGAATTCGCCAGGAACGGACTGCGGCCATTTAGCAATCGCCTCACGAGCTGTGGCGCGGCCACGCTAGTTCCATTCATACGAAGAACGGAAGAACCAATTGATGCCAAAGCCGGAATACCTGACAGAACATTTGACTCATCGGTGACTTCAAGCGAATCCGGGCCAAACGCTCGAACGCCGTTTCGACCGGGCCCCGACGAAGAGTAATCAGCTAGCTCAATCGGAGATAAGACCATACCGCCGACGACGTAGGTGCTGGTTCCAGTGGCGTAGCTATTTAACGTGCCAGCTTTGCGAACCGGCTGCGTTAGAGGATATTCCTCGCGGGCATCCGCACTAGGATTGACTAAAAATCTCGCCTGCGTCGCTCGCCAACCGTCGCCGTTCACGACATCGCCTCGTTCGATCCACGCATCAACGTCTAGCGGTACGCTGTCGCTGGATGTCAAGTGAATAGTCCAAACGCCATATCTCGCGGCCGATTTTGTGCCGTCAACATGAGCCGTGGGTGCAATGGCGATGAGCGCCATGGAATTCCAACTAGTAGCGTCGACTCCACGAAGGCCATTTTTCTGAAAAATACCGAACTCGTAATCTGAGGTGATTTTGGTCGGCCACTTACCGTTGACTACGTCTCCAATGGGTGGCGACGGCATATCATCGGGCGGCTGCACAGAAACTTTAAGCGTACTTTTTCCGGACCACCACAACTCAACAAACGTCGGGCTAAGATCGTCCGGCATCACGGCGAGGTTTAGCGATTCGGTCACGCCATTTTTTAGAGCCAAACGTGCGTGGCAGTCTTCGTTCGCACTATTTCCCGCAGGCAGAACGACCTTAAGCCTCGGTCGAATTTGACAGAGCTCGTCAATGGCACGCTCTAAAAACGACGTGCCATCGTGCGGGCCAGCGTAGGTGCCAAAACTCAAATTGACAACCACGTCCGCATCCTCCGATGTCTTCGCCACGATGTATTGCAACGCATCGAGCACGTACACCGACATGGCACCACCCGACGTGTCCGCAATCGTTCTACGCGGCAGCTGCACAAAAATAATGTCGGCATCGGAGGCTTCGTCACGCTCGGGCTCGTCGGGGGCTGACGGATTCGGCCAGCCGGTCGCCAAGTCCATTACGTGCGCACCATGAGACCAAGCTCGACGCGGAATCAAATACTCGATTGCGTCGTAACAGCCTTCCTCGTCAAGGTAGCCAGTGTCAGCATCAAAGTGTTTCGCCATCAACTCGTCAATCGCAGGGTAAGCAGCGTCGCCGAGCGTTAGGTTTTGCAACTGTCTCCCGTACAACAGCCCCTTCGCGCTTGGGCCCCAGTACTCCTTAGACTTACCCAAGAAATATGGGCGAGTCGGATCTTGATCCCACAAAAGTTTTACGCGCGATTTGGGCGGTACCTTGGCACCGCCCGACTCTGGTTTTTTGCGAAATTGGGAATTGGCAAACGGACACCCGTGGTCAATGATGGCGACTACCGTCTTGCCGAGCACTTTTGACGTGTCGTCACGGATGTTGCCAACGCTCGAAACAGCTGCATCAACCGTTTCAAGACCCAAAACGACGCCCGTTCTCTCGTCCGCTCGCATTACGTTTATTGCAGATGTGACGCTTGCAATCCCAGACTGGCTCCGCAAACTCGCAAGCTCTGCCAACGGAAGGGATGCAATACGAAAATTTGACTTTTTCGTAATGATAGCGCTGCGGCTCAAATCGTTGAGATAGTTCGGCCACAGAAACCTGTCGGGGTTTTCTAGTTCGATACCAACAATAATTCCAGGTGCCGCAGCAGCAGCTATTCCAGCATCTGTGCTGCGAGAATTAGGCGCATCGACCGACGCGTGCTGACTACTAACGCCTCGCAACGCGACCCAGTCAAAGTAGGGATCAACTTCAATGCTCATCAATGCCTCCTAAATCTACAAAGTGTGGGGAACTGGGGCGTGATAAGCGCTCACCAGCCTAGCGCCTTAAGCTCACTCGCCGCTGCATCCCACAAATATTGAAACGTCGGCGTGACTGACGGCTTCGACCAGCTGCCGACGCTACGAGTGGCAACTGATCCGTCGTCCGGCAGTTCACTTAACAGGTTCGCTTCTCGCCTGTTTGTATGCTTCCGCCCACGGAACGCATATGAGTATTTTTTGGCGGCGACCTCGCGCGAAAGGGCAACGATCAGGTCGGCTAGTGCGTAGCCGAGAACTTTTCCGGCCAACGCATCCACTGGAAAATGCACGCCCGCAACCACGCGGTTGTCGGAAACGCGTTTGGCAAACCGCTCAAAAGTAGGTCGTAATGCCGCAGCGCGTGCCGAGCCCGACCCGGCCAACTCTAGGATTAATTGCGACACAAGATACGCCTCAACTGCATGCCCCATCGGCAGTGAGCCGTGCCCCGGCGTTTGAATAATGGGATGCACCAAATGCGACACTTCGTTCGGCCTTGGCACAGCCAAAGCCTGCTTGAATTGGTGCGTGATGAACATGGCGCTTATCAGTGCCGTATTCAAAAACTCAAAAGTTCTTGGCGCTTGATCCACGCCTAAGCCCGAAAGTGCAGCCCAATAGGCGTAAGGCGGCGAAATTTGGCTAAGTATTTCGGCGGTGCGCTCACTGCGTTGACGCGACCTCATGAATACCAAGGGTAACTCCCCTTCTAAAAGTGTTTCCAACGATTCGCGTATCTCCACTCCCATGACAATACTGCCGGGCCGAGACATTGCTATTAACGTATCCGCACTTGCAGCGCCGCGAAACCGCAGCGTAGCGGTGGGCGACTTTGAACCGTCGACCGTTGCTTCAAATGCAACCGCGTTCAACACTTCGGTGGTGGCGAGCACCTGGCGCACGCCAGCATCTCGTTTTGCGTGCGCAAGCTTGCTAGCCGCAACTGTATCCCCACCGGCAAGCGCATCGGCGATTGGAATTACTTTTGGCGCTGCGCGCGCTTCGACAGGAACCACGACCCCCGTGGTTTGAATCAATCCCCACACCAGCATCGGGTTACTCACTGCACCGGAATAGGCAACTGCACCGTTAGCGCCGTTGGCTCCATTCGCACCATTGGCACCATTGGCACCATTGGCACCATTCGCACCATTCGCACCATTCGCACCGTTAGCGCCATTGGCACCGTTTAAGAACGAGAACATAGTCATAAGTAAATTTCCCCACGTTAAATTGTTATGCCGGAACGCCTGCGCGCGCCAATGAATCGGCCCAGACGGCTCCTATCTCGTAGTCCCGAGCGGGAGACCGCAACAAATAGCCAGACACCGTGAGCGACGGATCGATGAGCAGTACGTCTGCCACCGCGTCCCCCGCTCGCTTTTCATCACCCAACTGCATGGCGGCAATTGCGATCACGCGCAACGTCGATGTGTGAAGCCGATTTGAGCGCAACGACGCCGTCGCCAACTCCAATGCGAGTGACCATTGCTGAGCCGCAAGCGCGGCGGTCGCTGCCAACGATTGGTAATAGAACCGATGCGGATCCAGCGGCGAAAGCCGCATCGCCAAACTGGCGCTGTAGAGCGCTTGATCGCCCTTTCCTTGAAACGCGAAGGCAAGGCCACGGTATAGCGAGGCAAGCGCGCTATTCGGATTCGTTTCTAGGGCTTTTTCACAAAGCGCCGCGCCCTCATCAGGACGTTTTCGCAAGTTAGTCGCGACCAGTCCCGCCACGGTCAGTGCGGTGTCGTGTGAGGGATTGATAGCGAGGGCTCGATTGGCTAAATCCAGCGCCTGACTTGCCTCGTAATCGAGACTATCGAACCACCCTTGAGTTACCTTGAATACATGCCATTTTGCCAACCAAGCTAGGGGGGTGGCGTTCCGCGGATGCCGCTCGGCCAAGTGCTCTAGCGCCTCGCGTGATCGTTGAAAATCGGTGCGCTGGGTTCGATACATCAGCGCAATTGCACCGAGTAGTAACGAGTAATCGGTGATGTTCGGAAGCGCGCAGTGGCGCACAACGCCAACTTCAGCCTCAACAACGTGATCGAGCATTGCTGCTGCCACCGTGTCGATCAAATCGGTCTCGCCAATCCATCGGTTGTGCAACGGCGCATGGAAGCGCTCCGCCCAGATGACCATACCGCTTCGCACCTGAGCAAGCTCCACCGAGAGCTCTAGCTCGCCCTGCACTACCCGGTAGCTGCCAGTCGCTACATAGTCGCAGCTCAACAATCGACCAATTTCAGCCAGCGACGAGGCACGCCGCGAGAAAGCCTGCGTTGACAGCCTTGAGATCACACGCAAATATTCACACCGCGAGATAGTCGCAATCAAATCGTCAGCAATGACTTGACCCAGTGCGCTTCCTGTTGAATCAGCCGGGCTACTCACTAGCGGAATCACCGCGATGGTAGGCTTCACCATCGACGACGATGCGGCGACTCCAACACTGACATCGGGCAATACTGCCGACGCGACGCGGTAGGCGCGCACGGGCTCAGCCACGTGCTTGACAAAACACTCACCCATGTCAACAACATCAGGATCGAGGCCTGGCGTAAGTTGATCGCGCACTGCCGCTGACACGACCGTTTCGCCGGGCGCTGCAAGCGCCGCAATGCGTGCCGTCAGGTTTACACCGTGCCCGAACAGTGATTTGTCATCGGTCAGCACTTCGGTGGCATGTATGCCAACGCGCAGATGCACACGATCATCAATATCGAGCCGTATCCCTTCTTCCGCGGCCAAGGTGTGCAGCGAGCATGCGCATCGCACCGCTTGCCTAGCTTCGCCAAACTCAACGACCAAGCCATCTCCAAGTCGCTCGACAAGACGACCATCAAACGACGGCACTAGTTCGGTCGCCGCTCGACCTAACAGCGTTTGAATGCGCGTTACCGCAGATCGCTCATCCCGTTTGGTGTGGCGAACTGACTCAACCACGTCGACAAACATTACGGTCGTTGATGCGGCGTGAAGCGCGAAGGCGGCAGCGGTGGCGTTTTCCAGATCCCCTCGATTCGTCAACGCACAAATTGATACATGTAAGGATAGCGCAGCAGGTAGCTGTGCGCCGTTCGCGGACGTTGGATCGGCAACGGCGTTGCTAGCAACATCTACGCCCATGTGCGGCATGTGGACAATCGGAGGCGCTCTGTGATCTCTTTCGCGCTTCAATGCAATCTCCGCTTCGAAGCGATGTTTTGCCTCATTGGGAGATGGCGGCGGCTTTCAACGCCACGTTGCGAATGAATTTGACATCCTGCTGTCCAATCGGATCGCCACATGCGGGTGGGATGGCTGGGGCGTCCCAATCGCCGGCCCGTTGGCCAAGATGTAGACCGAGAAATAACAAATCGCCGGCCTGCTCATGAAATACCGGTGCCCCGCTCATCGAGGGCAAAGTCTGACAATTGTGAAACAGGCAATCCGAGCTGCTCGCCAGCACCGAGCAGCCGGATACTTTGGTCGTGCTTAGCGGTATCTGAGTCGTGTTTTGTGGAGCAAGTGGATTCACGGCTGGTATAAGTAGTGTCGCCCCCACAAGTGCCTCCCGACGTGAAAGCTTGACCGGTGCCACCCGACCGCGCACCGGGGCAGCGATCTGCAAGGTCACCCAATCGTTGCTGCTCGCGTAATCAGACGGTTTAGCTAGTTTCGGCGAATGCTTGATCCCGCAAATTTGATACCGGAAGGGCTCACCAGCGTCAATCTCGAACCAATGCGTTTGAATCATGGCCAACGGCATCATCTCAACCGGTTTCTTGCTGGCCTGATCGGGCAGCATGACGCAATGGCGCGCCGTCAATATCACGTCTGCGCTGATCAAGGTTGCGGTGCACTTGCGAATTTGTGGGTCCTTGCTGTCGGGGCTTCCAGGCCCGCCAATGGCGCCGACAAATCGACGAACGTCTAGGTTTGGCGGCACTTGAGCTTGCACTGTTGATATTTCAGCTAAGCAGTTTGCGGATACCTGCTCGCTGGCGACACGCGCTGCCTTGGCGAGCTCGAGATCGAAGGCTGATGCGACAAGCTTCCACTTAGCAAAATCCTCGAGCGACTTGACTTCGTCTTTATTGAAAAAATAAAGCTTTGGCGACGCTAAAAGCGCTGCGCTGAATGCTTTGAGCGACGCGTCACAACCCTTGTCATCAGGAGTCGTATCGACATTTGGCGGAGTAGAGGCGCGTTTGTCCGTCGGGACAGCGTTGAAATTGTCAAGACCCGTATTACGGCCTTCGCCTGTCTGCCCAGTCTGCTCGGCTGAGCCGCGTCCAATGCGGGGAAATCCAAACGGGATAGGCGTGAGTCCGCCGCCACCGGTCCTTAAGTCATTTAAATATTTTTCATACGGCGCATTACCAGTCGGCACATCGGATCGGCCCGGAAACGTGTTTACCGTGAAGGGGCCGAGGACGCTGGTTCGATTTGCAAGAATTTTGACAGCGACCGTCGAGGTTGCCAGCGGACTCAGCGCGGGTGCCAGCCCGTCGTTTCTGGCGTTGAGCACCAATAATTGTCGCAGTTGGGAGGGGAAAACGCGATTTACGCCCCGCTCCTGAAGCGCGTTTCGAACCCCCTCGAGAGTCGCCGCGTTTAGCGAATTCGCTCCTCTTGCTGAAAACATCGCTTCGGCTGGAATGGCCTCACTGCCTTTTAGAACGTACTGCACCTCAATTTCAGCGGGTTTCGAAAGAGCTGCGATGCGATTGCCACCGCTAGCGCCACTAAGTAGGCGATTAACGCGTGCTCCGTCGATTTTGGACAGGTCAACGGCACGGTCGCCTAGCAGAAGTACGAATTTAGCTTGCGCGGCTGCATTTGATACCCCGAACCCGGTCAACTGCGCAGCAACCTGTTGACCTTGTTGTGTCGTTACACGGCTGCGGCTTGCTTCCGCCATCTTCTCATCGCACTCCAACACGTCAATCACTGTGGTCGGCTGCGCCTGCACCGGCAGAGGCCACGCCGTGATCAACAAAACTGACGCGACAACTAATCGAGAAGAGGGGTAGGTCAAAATGAATCTCCGACACAGAAAAAATTTTGTTCGTACTCAGCATGCGGTCGCTCCGTGCAGCTTGAGCGCACACCACAAAGAGAATCATCAGTTTGACACGCTTTTGGTCTGAGTAGGGCGTTTTGGGCAGGCTGTCACTTTCCCTAAGTACGACGCTAGCGTAGTGCAGGTAGGGCGCGATACATCCTACCTATTCAGGTGGGAGTTTTTTCCGTTTCTCGGTGTTAACAGAGTTGAAAGCCACCGTCAGAAGCCGCCGTACTTGCGACATGGCGCTTTGGGCGGTACGGACAATTACAGCACTGGCTACAAATACACAGCTTTTCCATGAAACTGTTGTTTCATATGGGCTAAACGACGAATTTATATAAACTCAATTTTTTACTCGCGTTTAGCTATATTTTTTGAGGGTTTCAAGAAAAAGTTGCTTGCATGCGTCACTCGAAACGGAGTGCTCCCGTCTGCGCCGCAGGTTTTGAGTGCGGTAAACAACACGGCGCTGAACAATGTGTGAAACGGTCGCCTTAAGTCGTTTGTAGCGGTGGATGCGCGAACGACGGTTTGGGCTGCGGGTGGTTGAGGCCACCTGCCAATTCAAGCGCCGCCTCAAGCCTGACGCGCTACACAGACCCCGATCTACGCCTCCAACTCCGCCAACCAAGCCCCAGCGCGGCGCACTTTGACCCTGCCCTGCTCTGACTCCTGCCTGAGTTGATGCACGATTTGCACGGTTTCGGCTGTTGCGAAGTGCTCGGCCATGCGATGCAGGTACGCGCTGGGGGTGGCGTGGCTGGCTTTTACTTCTATGAGCTGGGTGACGGTGTCGTCGAGGGTGAGGACAAAGTCAATTTCATGGCCTTCTTTGTCGCGGATGGTGTGCAGGCCGCGATTTTCGGCCTGCGTGTCTTGCGCAAACTGAGTGGACTTGAGCAACATGCAGGCCACCGCGTTTTCAAGCTTTGCGCCGTCGTCTGCGAGCACTAGGCCGGTGTCATAGAAGTAATTTTTTGGCTCTTTGAGCAAGGATCGACTGATACCACGGTGCCACGGTGTGACGCGAAAAACGATGTGCAACGCTTCGAGAATATCAAGGTATCGCTTGGCGGTGTTTGGGGCAATTTGAAGTGATGCCGCCAGGCCACTGAGTTTGATAGGCGAGCCGACGCGCTCGCGCAGCATTTGCACCAAAAGCTGCATCGATTTGATCTCCTGCAATCGTGAAAACTCAACCACGTCTTCGCGAATCAGGTCAGACGCATACTGCTGTCGCCAGCGCCGCGCGGCCAACGGCGTGTTGGCAAAACAGGGCTCCGGGAAGCCGCCGGGTTGGCGCACAGTGTTGCCACAATGTAGAGAGCAACTCTGCGGTTTTCGTGACCTTCGCGTTTCAATGTGCGTGTGTATACATTGTCAACTTTTAGTGATACGATGACGTTTGTGGAAATTCACATCAAATGCGGCGGTGATTCATTCGTTTGGGTCGAAAGTAGGCACAAAAGAACCTTACCAAACACGGCGTTCGTTTTGAAGAAGCCGCAACGGTGTTTGGTGACCCCAATTTTGTGCTTGTGGATGCATCCAGAAACGATGAGGCGCGCCATGCCGTGATTGGTTTTGACAACACGGGCCGCTTGCTTTTTGTGGTTCACATTGAATTTGAAGACACCTATATTCGCATCGTTTCCGCGCGCCGTGCCGAACCTAACGAGGAACAAAAGTATGCTTTCTGATCGCTTGAAAAAAAGGCTCAACAAAGACCGTCCGATGACGGTGATATCGCTGCGCATACCCGTCGACGTGGTCGATTCGCTCAAGGCCATCGCGCCGCACAAAGGCTTCACGGCCTACCAAACGTTGCTAAAAGCCTACATCAGCGACGGCCTACGCAAGGACGAAGCGCTCTACGCAGCGCCGTCTGAGCGCTTGCTAGAAGCACTGCGTAAACACGGCGTGTCCGATCAAACGTTGGCGGATGCTGCTCGCGATTTAGAGGCGGTGTAGTTTCTTCAAGGTACGCAACGTGTTGCCACGGCATCGGTCTTGCGAACTACGGCGAAGACGCGTGCTGCAAGGCGACCACGAATCCACATGTTTCGGACTCGATTTATGCGGTCATTCGAGTGTTAGTTCGGCCTCCGACGGCGCCGGTGTTTGGCACGCCTCACCGCCATGCGAAAATAAGTGCTCCGGCCAACACCAGCAGTAAAGCAGTACCCGATGACCGCCACCACCACCTCCCCCGCTCCCGCTACCGACCCCGACGCTCGCGCCAATGCGCAGCGAGATATTGACGCCATGCCCACCAGCGAGCGGGTGCGGCAGCGCATCAAGGCGTCGGGCAAACGTTTTCATGCCAACGACAACATTAGCGAGTTCGTTCGCGATGGCGAAATCCCCGAGCTTCAGGCCGAGATTGAGGCCAAGATGCGCGACGTGTTGAAGAGCCTGGTGATTGATACCGAAAGCGACCACAACACCCAGGACACCGCCAAGCGCGTGGCCAAGATGTACCTGAACGAGGTGTTTCGCGGGCGTTATGTGCCGCCGCCGCCTGTGACCGAGTTTCCGAATGTGGAGCACTTGAACGAGCTGATGATCGTGGGGCCAATCACGATTCGCTCGGCCTGCTCGCACCACTTTTGCCCGATCATGGGGCGGGTGTGGATTGGTGTGATGCCGAATCAACATTCCAATTTGATTGGCTTATCAAAGTACGCGCGGCTGGCCGATTGGGTCATGAGCCGCCCGCAGATTCAGGAAGAAGCGGTGACGCAGTTGGCTAACTTGTTGCAGGACAAAATTCAGCCGGACGGTTTGGCACTGGTGATGGAAGCGGATCATTTCTGCATGCACTGGCGTGGCGTGAAGGACGTGAATGCCAAGATGATCAACAGCGTGATGCGCGGGTCGTTTTTGAAAGACGCCAATTTGCGTCGTGAATTTTTAGCGCTGGTTGACAGCAGAAAGGCTTAAGTTATGTTGATTCGCCTTGCCTACGTTAGTCGAGCGGTCGGTGTTGTTACGCAACCAATGATGGATTCAATTCTGCAAACGTCGCGAAAGAACAACCCGGCCAACGGGATCACCGGTGTGCTGTGCACCAATAACTACATTTTTTTGCAACTGCTTGAGGGCGGGCGCAAAGAGGTGAGTGAGACGTATAACCGCATCGCGCAAGACCCGCGGCATAACGACGTGCAACTGCTGCATATGGAAGAGGTTAGCGAGCGCAAATTCGCCGGATGGTCTATGGGCAAGGTGTCATTTGATCGCGTCAATCTGGCGATCTTGCTCAAGTATTCGGCAAAGTCGGTGTTAGACCCCTATTCGGTGCCGGGCGCATCGTCAATTGCGTTGCTCGATGAGTTGATGGCGACGGCGAGCGTGGCGTCAAACGGGAACGCGTAGCGGGGATAACGTTGCAGCGACGCCCCCCTTGCCGTCATCCTCGGCGCAGCCGGGGATCCAGAAACGATGTTGAGCGGATGATCGTGGCCCAGCTCCGCTATGGCTGCTAGCTGGTTTCCCGGCGTTGCCGAGAATGACGACAGTGGACGACAGGCGCTAGGACTTCTTTCCGTCGCCCTTCATCGATTCAAGCTTGGCGATGTCTATTTTGCTGAGCAGCGCTTTCACGTCATTCATGTCCAAGCCCCGCGCGTCGACTTCAACCATAAATCGGTTGCCGACGACCATTTGCACCTCACCGTGCTTGCTGGCTTTGCGCCATTTCTCATGGAGTTTGCGACCGCCGACCGTCGAGGTTTTCTCATAGCCGCTGCTGGTTTCCTTGTCAACTTCGACGTTCATCCACATATTCGCAAGCGCAAATGGACCTGCCAATGAGCCCGGATCGGTAATTTCAAACCGCACGCTCTTACTGCCGTCGGCGGTACGGAAGGACTGCTTCGCCTCCGACACCGAAATACCAAACGCGTTGTTTTTCTCGCCAGAGCTTTCGCCCTTTTCAAATCCTGCAAGCTCCTGTGGCAAGGCTTCCTTTAGCTTGCGGAAATCGATCGGATCGAAACTCCCGGAACCCACCACGCCCCCCGCTGCGCCCGCCATGGCGCCCAGCGCCTTCAGTGCGTCACCCATCGCAGCACCTACGTCCTGACCGCCTTTGGCGGACGCGCTCTCAATCTTTTTGCCCGCCGCCTCCATGTCTTTAGCGGCTTGTTCAAGCTGCCTCATGGCCTGCTCGCGCGCAACCTGCTCTGGGCTGGGGCCACAGGCAGCGAGCAATGCGGCGATGCAGAGCACTGGAAAAAGAGATTGGCGAAGGCTGGTTTTCATGGAATCAACGCGGATTAGGGGCTCGTGAGTGAAGACGAAATTGGCGATAGAAATGCGTCAAAGTTTTACGTCAAACAACAGATCAGCAGGCGACTACTTGGCGTCGCTCAAGGCCCCGAGCGCGGCCAAGTCCTCGCCTACGCTGCCTAGAAAGAACACGTCGAATTTTTAACATGAACTTTCAGACCGGTAGGCGACGACTTGGCGTCGCTCGCTTCGTCTACGCAGTGCTTCCACAAAGCCCAATGGCTACGCTGTACCGCCCACCGTCAAACCCTCAATACGCAATGTCGGTTGGCCGATGCCCACCGGCACGCTTTGCCCTTCCTTGCCGCACACACCAATACCTTCGTCCAGCGCCATGTCGTTGCCGATCATGGTGATTTTGGTCAGCGCGTCGGGGCCGTTACCGATCAACGTGGCGCCCTTGATGGGGTACATCAATTTGCCGTTTTCGACCTTCCAGGCTTCGTCCATGGTGAACACGAATTTGCCGCTTGTGATATCCACTTGGCCGCCACCGAAATTGACGGCGTAAATTCCGTTTTCGACGCTGGCAATGATTTCCTGCGGATCCTGCTTGCCGCCCAACATGTAAGTGTTGGTCATCCGTGGCATCGGTAGGTGCGCGTAGCTCTCGCGGCGACCGTTGCCAGTGGGCGCGTGGCCCATCAGGCGGGCGTTCATCGTGTCCTGAATGTAGCGCTTGAGAATGCCGTCTTCGATCAGCACCGTTGCGTTGGTCGGAGTACCCTCGTCGTCCACGGTCAGCGAGCCGCGTCGGTCGGTAAGGGTGCCGTCGTCCAAAACCGTGACGCCGGGAGCGGCCACGCGCTCGCCAATGCGACCACTAAATGCAGACGAGCCTTTGCGGTTGAAATCGCCTTCCAACCCGTGGCCCACCGCCTCGTGCAGCAGCACACCGGGCCAGCCGGGGCCGCACACGACTGGCATCACGCCAGACGGCGCGGGGCGGGCGTCCAGTTGCAGTAGCGCCATGTCCACCGCCTCGTACGCACGTTTGGCGATGAATGCGGAATCGAACCGCTCAAATCCGTAGCGACCACCGCCACCGGAGCGGCCCTGCTCGCGCTTGCCGTTGCTCTCGACAATGGCCGTGACGTTGAGTCGGCACAATGGCCGCACGTCGGATGCGATCACACCGTCGCTACGCATCACCAGCATCACAACGTGTTCGCAGGCGAGGTTGACCATGACTTGTGTCACGCGAGGGTCGCGGGCGCGGGCGATGCGCTCAGTTTCACGCAGCAGCGCAATCTTTGCTTCATCGCTGATTGAGGCGAGCGGATCAGCGGCGGTGTAAAGCGTGGCACCACTGCCAGTGGGTTTGACCGCAACCGAAGCGCTTTGACCAGAGCGACCAATCGCGGCGACGGTGTTTGCGGCCGCGGTGATGGACGCAATGCCGATGTCGCCCGAGTACGCAAACGCGGTTTGCTCGCCGGTGATGGCGCGCACACCTACCCCAGATTCAATCGAAAAACTGCCACTCTTGACGATGCTTTCCTCAAGCGACCAGCTCTCGCTTTTGTGATGCTCAAAGTACAGGTCAGCGTATTCAACCCCGCGCGAAGTCAAGCCGCCGAGTGTGCTGGCGAGAAGGTCCAACGAAAGATTAGCGGGAGTCAGGAGCAGCGATTGCGCGGTGGCGAGTGAAGCAGACATCAATAAAGCAGGTTGAAAACTAGATTTGATGAGGGTAGCACAGCGCTTATTCGGGCGGGACGTGAACTACGGCCTCATCCCGACGAACGGCGGAAATACAATGTGGGCAGTTCTTACCAAGCGCATCCCCATGTCATTTCGCGGCCTAAACGTTCTCGGTGCACCGATCAAAGATTGCAGTCACGATCCGCTGACCGGATTTACGCGTAGCGGCTGCTGCGAAACCGGTTCACAAGACGCGGGTTCGCACACGGTGTGCGCCATCATGACCGATGAGTTTTTGACGTTTAGCGCAGCGCGTGGCAACGACCTGTCGACTCCCGCACCGATGTGGGGCTTTCCGGGACTGGTCGCCGGAGATCGATGGTGCCTGTGCGCCCGGCGCTGGCTTGAGGCCTACGGCGCGGGCTGCGCGCCGCAAGTAGCGCTTGAGTCGACGCACGAGAAGGCGCTTGACACCATTCCGCTAGCAGCGCTGCGCGAGCACGCGCATGCGGTTGAGTCGCGCTAAAGCGCTCCTACCGTATGTTCACTCAACTTTCAAGCGAGCATCAGCAACTAGCTTCTTCCAGCCGTTGTAATCATTGGCGATAAACGCTGCCAGGCGATCCGGCCCACCGGGCGTCAGGTCCACGCCATCGTTGGTCAAGCGCTCCTGAACGTCCTTAAGCGCCAGGAATTTCTGCACTTCCGCGTTCAACCGATTGACGACGGCGGACGGTGTGCCTATTGGCGCAACCAGCCCCCAATAGTTGTAAACCTCAGTGCCGTTCGCACCTGCTTCCCGCATCGTTGGCACGTCCGGCAGCAACGATGAGCGCTTGTCGCCCGTCAACGCCAGCGCGCGCGCTTTGCCGCCTTTAACGTGCTGCAACACGGCGGGAATGGTGCCGGTAAGCAACGCTATGGAACCGCCCAGCAAGTCGGTGGTGGCGGGGGCAATGCCTTTGTACGGCACATGCAGTATGTCAGTGCCGGTTTTGAGCTTGAACAACTCAAGCGCGAGATGATTTACTCCGCCTGCGCCTGCGCTACCGTAGGCAAGCTTGCCGGGATTAGCCTGAGCGAAAACAATCATTTCGCGCATGCTGGTAAACGGCGCCTGTGCGTTGGCGATCCACACCAACGGGCCAGCCGCGATAAGGGCAATGGGAGCGAACTGTTTGACCGGGTCGTAATTCGCCACCAACGGCGTCGCTGCTGCAACCGTAGTGAACGGCGAGGCAACAAATAGCAACGTGTAGCCATCAGCAGCAGCCGATGCCACGAATTGCGTGCCGATTGCGCCGCTTGCCCCCACCCGGTTCTCCACAACGACCGGTTGCTTCAATTGCTCTTCAAGCTTCTGCGCCGTGAACCGAGCTACGGCGTCGGTGCCCGCGCCCGCAGCGAAGGGCACGATGATCCTGATCGGGCGGTCGGGATAGTTGGCCAAGGTGCTCGTGGCAAATAAAAGGCAAAGGGCGGAGATGAGATAACGCATAAGAAGAG
Organism: Burkholderiales bacterium; assembly: GCA_043719085.1. GTDB lineage: Bacteria > Pseudomonadota > Gammaproteobacteria > Burkholderiales > Casimicrobiaceae > Casimicrobium. The sequence goes on from JAYSUK010000080.1 coordinate 14,856, forward strand.
GTTGTGTAATGGCTGCGCGCGGATTGTAGCCGCGCATGTCCACCACTTTGATTACCGCTGCGTTACAGTGTCGCCTGATTCAGCCGCAGTTTCGCGTCGTCCTCACTGGCAACGTGACAAAAGGGGAAACACCATGTCTGACCTGATCGTGATCGATAGCACCCTGCTCATCACCTCGCCGCATGCGCACCTGGCCGCCCCGGTGGATCGGTTGTCCTCGTTATTTGCTCTGAAACTGGTGCTCTCACTAGGCCCCAAATTCAATCTGCGCCGCGACATTAACGACGTGATGACACTCGCCGCAAGGCACCTGGTGTGGCCGGTGTCTATCGCTCAAAGAGTGCAGAAATTTCTCAGTCTTCGCTGCGCCGAAATGCCCGCCTGGGCAGGCGTGGGTAAGCTCTCGCCGGACGAATTCATCAGTCGACACGGCGTTTGGAACGGCACCTACGACGACACCACTCTCTTCTACTACCTCGACGAATTCTGCAAACAAAATGGCAAAGACGTGCTGGCGCTGTTTCAGGGCACCGTTGATGCGCTCGAAAAATCGACCCGCGACTCGTCAATCCGCCTGACTGAAAACATCGCCATGCTGGCAAAAGTGCTGGCGCTGACCCCTGCGGAGCGCACGCTGATTCAATGCGCTGCGCTGGCCAAATGCACGCGCGATTTGCGGCCGGTGCTAGTCGACTGCAAAGCGGCTAGCGCCGCAGAAGCGCATGCAATGCTCGGCGACGTGGCGAAGGTGTCGCCCAACGACATCGCCGTAGCGCTCAAGCCCGGTGGACGCCTCGAGTCGCTGGCGCTGATCGACACCCCAATTGCCGAGCACAACATCACCGATCTCGGCGATTTGATGCGCTTGTCGGATCGTTTGCTGCCCATCCTGCTTGAAGGATACGAGTCCGAAAGCGCCATGATGGCGGCGTTCACCAAGCCCGCGAGGGCGTCTGAGTTAACGCTTGCCGACTACCCGCACGTGGAGCCCGATGCCCGCTATCTGGCAGCGTTGTTGAAAAGCGCGACCGAGCGGTCTGAAAAGGGTGTAAACGTGCTCATATACGGCGCACCGGGCACCGGAAAGACTGAGTTTGCAAAGGTCATTTCCGCGCTCTCGGGCGCTGAGCTGTACGAGGTGGAATGCTTTGATCGCGAGGGTCAAAGTTTGTCCGGCAAAGAGCGATATCGCTCGCTGCAGGTGTCGCAATCGTTCCTTAAAGGTCGCGGCAACACGGTGCTGTTATTCGACGAGGTGGAAGACGTTTTTCCGAGCAATCCGTCGGAAATGCTCAACATTTTTCTGGGTGACGATAATCACCGAGGCAGCGTGAACGGCAAGGCGTGGGTAAACCAGACGCTTGAAAATAATCCAGTTCCGACGATCTGGATTTCAAATTCAATCAGCCAGATAGACCCCGCGTACCGTCGTCGCTTTCAGTTCCACCTGGAGCTTAAAAATCCGCCGCAAAATGTGCGTGCAAACATCACCAGAAAGCACCTTGCAGGTTTGGATGTGAGCGAGGATTTCGTCGAGAAATTGGCGACCCGGAAAACCCTGACCCCTGCGCAGATTCATGCAGCGGCTCGATTTGCGCAGTTGACCTTTGGCAAGGTCGAGGGACAAGTGGAGGACGGTGTTGAAGCACTGATTCTCAAACAATTGGAGCGCAGTGACGAAGCGCTGGGGCACAAGGAAGAAAACGAAAAATCGCAGTATCGGCCGTTGGTCACGACGTACGACTTATCACTGCTGAACATTGAAACCCGGCATCCAGTTGAAAAGATCATTGCTGCGTTGAAGAACAAGGGAGCCGGCTCGATGTGCTTCTTTGGCATGCCGGGCACTGGGAAGACAGCCCTCGGCGAGCACATTGCGAAGTCGATGGAGCGTCCGCTGATCATAAAAAAAGCCAGCGATTTGATGAGCAAGTACGTTGGCGAAACCGAGCAGCAAATGGCCGCGATGTTCAAAGAAGCGGAGCAAGAAAAAGCCGTGCTGCTTCTGGACGAAGCCGATAGCTTTTTGCAAAATCGCGCACTCGCGCAGCGCAGCTACGAGGTCACCGAAGTCAACGAAATGCTGCAAGGCATGGAGCGCTTCAAGGGCGTGTTTATCTGCACAACCAACCTGTTTGATCGCATTGACGAAGCGGCGCTGCGCCGCTTCACGTTCAAAATTCAGTTCAAACCACTCACCCGTGAACAACGCGAAAAGATGTTTGCCACCGAGGCGCTGGAAGGCAATTCAGCCAATCTTACCGGCAAGATTTGTGATCGACTGAACAAATTGCAAATGCTCACGCCGGGCGATTTTGCAGCAGTGAAACGTCAAATCACGCTGCTCGACGAAACGCTCACTCCAGAAGAATTTCTGGAGCAACTGGAGCAGGAACACAAGGTCAAGCCCGATATCAAGTGGGCGCGCACGATTGGTTTTTAGCCACGCTCTACAGCGGGCCGCTCACCGCTAGCGCCTGCGGCGAGCGGCTCGCTGAGGTGGCGCGTGGCGGAAACTTCGCCTGATATGGCGAAGCAGCTTTTAGCTGAAACCACCACTCCACTTGGGCATGGGCACTTAAAATCCACTAGTGTCCGGTTAAAACGGCAGGCATCAAGCTGTAAGCGCCTATTTATGGGGCTCGCCACGCCACAGAGGGTGTCTCCGATTTGAACGCCGAAAG
>JAYSUK010000009.1:0-2468 GCA_043719085.1 Burkholderiales bacterium
ATCCACGTGCGCACTCATTTCTTCCTCGTAAAAAGTTCAACAATATTTCTATGAAAACTTCGTTTATTCGCCCGCTAGCCATCACGCTCGGCACGGCACTCACGCTCATTGCCGCTCCTGCAGCATTCGCACAAGACAAACCCGACGGGCAGTTCCACGGCACCGGCAGCCTCGGTGCCTCGTTCGCCACTGGTGCCGTCAACAGCACCACTCTTAGCGGCGGTTTCGACACTGCGCGCAAAACCGCTGACGACAAGCTCTCGTTCTACGGCATCGCAGCTCGCGGCTCAACCAAAGTGCTTGGTGTCACGGCCGTGACCAGCGACCTGTATCGCCTTGGTGGCCGCTACGACAAAGATTTGAGCAAAGCGGTGTTCGGATTCGCCAGTGGCGAGCTTGAAAAAAATGGCGTGACGAACCTTGACTTGCGTGCCGCAGGCTACGTCGGCGCGGGCTATCACCTGATCGCCACACCCGTGACCACTTTCGACGTGTTTGCAGGCATCGGTTACAACCACTTCAAATATAAGGGCCTTGGCAGCGATGGCGCGGTTGAACTCATGCTGGGCGAGGAGTCGGCGCACAAATTGTCGGACACCACTACCTTTAAACAACGCCTTGCCATTTACCCGTCCATTGACACCAATTTTGGCTATCGCGCTCAATTCGACGCAGGTCTCGGCGTGGCTATGGGTGGGGCGTGGACGTTGAACATTGCTGCCACTGCGCGCTACGCCAGCAAAGTTTACGTGGTCAAGAAAACCGAAACGTTGCTAACGGTGGGCGTGGGCTACAAGTTCTAAGCGGCACCGCGGACAAGAAAATAGCGCCTTCGGGCGCTATTTTCTTGTCCGTGTCCGCCGCCTGCTTACACTGTGACCCGATGGTAGATCGATTTCTGTTGCCCTTGTTAGCCGCACCGCATCGCTGGGCTGCGCGCGTGTTGATTCTGGCCAGGCTTTCAGCAAATTTCGTCACGCTCGCCGGCGCCATCATTGGCCTTGCCGCGCTGCCGTTGCTTGCCATGCAGTGCTATGGCTGGGCGCTGGCGCTCATCCTCGTTAACCGGTTTCTTGACGGCGTCGATGGCACCATGGCGCGTTCGGGTACGGCAGGCCCCACCAATCGCGGCGCGTTTCTCGACACCGTCTGTGATTTTTTGTTTTATGCCGCTGTGCCACTGGGCTTCGCTTTGGCCGAGCCCGCCGTCAACGCGCTGCCGGCGGCCGTGCTTCTTGCTAGCTTCATGGGCAGCACCAGCACGTTTCTCGCTTTCGCGGTGGCCGCCGCCAAACTTGGCTTAGTCAGCCCGGCGTATCCGAACAAAGGAATGTATTACCTCGGCGGACTCGCTGAAGGCACCGAAACTATTCTGCTGTTTTGCGCCATGTGCCTGTGGCCACAACAATTTGCCTTGCTTGCGTACGGATTTGCTGTGGCGTGCGCTGTGACGACGTTGATGCGGCTTTATTTCGGAGCGCGCAGCCTTCGCTGAGCCCGCACCGACATACGGTTCGCAATCGAGGCCATTCATTTAACCCGAGGATAACGATGACGACGCAACAAATAGCGTTAAGCCTGGTGCTGGCGCTGATGGTTTTTTCGGTGGCGCTAGACCTGAAGTTTGAGGATTTCGTGCGGGTGGCGAAAGCCCCAAAATCGGTGATCTGCGGGTTGATTCCGCAATTTATTTTGTTGCCAGTGGGCACGTGGCTTGCCACCCTCGCACTCGATTTGCCGGCCAATGTTGAGGCAGCCATGATCCTGGTCGCAGCGTGCTCCGGCGGCAGTTTAAGCAATGTAATTACGCACTTTGGGCGCGGCAATACGGCGCTCTCGGTCAGCGTGTCGGCGGTGGCCTCCCTCATCGCGCTGGTCGCCACGCCATTTAACTTCGGCTGGATGATCGCCACCAATCCAGCAACGGCGAGCTGGCTGCGCGAGTTAAACCTTGACGTTTCCGGCTTGTGGATCAGTTTGGTGCTGTTGCTGGCGATTCCGATGAGCCTGGGGCTCTGGGTCGCGTATCAATATCCAAAATTGACCGAAAAAATCCAAAAACCGCTAGCGAACTTTTCGCTAGTGGCGCTGTTCGCGTTTATCGCATTGGGGCTCGTTAAAGAGCGGCAGTTGCTCACGCTGGGCTTGTTGCCGATGTTGGCCATTGTGGTGGTCCACAACGCCTGCGGCCTGTTTTTCGGCTGGATCACCAGCGTGGTGATGGGGGTGTCGGAGTGTGATCGCCGTGCGGTGATGATCGAGGGCGGCATGCAGAATGCGGGCCTCGCGCTGGGCATCATCGCGCTGCAATTTAACGCGGACTTGGGCATGGTTATCATCGCGAGCTTATGGGGCATGTGGCACATCGTCAGCGGCCTGTCGCTCGCGTTTTGGTGGAGACGCAAAGATGCGCGCAGCAATGTTTGACCTGGTGATTCGCGGTGCCACGGTGTTTGACGGCACCGGCG
>JAYSUK010000081.1:0-5726 GCA_043719085.1 Burkholderiales bacterium
AGCGCCACGTAGTAGGCAATGTGAATGACGACCGAAGACAAAATGTACGGCCATGCATCCATCGGTGGCAAGCCCACGACGAGCAGCAGTGGCATTGCAATGATGGAGCCAAGCAAGTGGATCAGGGCGGTGTCAAGGGCTTTGTCCGTACTTGACTTCACCAGCACATTCCAGCTCGCATGCAACAGTGCGCCGACCAGTACGATGGCAACAAGGGGCCAGGTCAGCAACACTAATCGAGCCCCTTCAAAGCGCAACGCGACGCGCATTGCATGAAGTGATCAAGCGTAGGTGTAACGAGATTCACGTGCTTCGCAGCGTCGTCCCAAACCCGCACTTGCACTGAGCGCTGTGCGCCCGGTTGCCGTATGAATTCAGCCGCAGCGAAGTCGTTGAAAATGCCACCTTGCAACAGCAGACTGCGTTTCGAATCCTCGGACAGTTGCGCGTGATATTCGGGCCGCACAGCACACAGGTATCGCTTTGCGTCGACATGAAGCTTGATCGCATTCAGCACGTCATCGCTAAACAAGCGACGCAAAAATGGCAGCGCTCGATACTGATGAACGTCGTCTACGCCGCGCAGCGACGGCGTGTGACCAAGGTCATGCAGCAAGTGGCCGAGATCGTGCAGCAGCGCGGCGGTGATCATCTCGTCGTCGGCACCGTGGCACTCGGCCAGATACGCGGTTTGCAGCGCATGTTGCAATTGCGTAACCGGTTCGCCGCTGTACTGTTCGTCGCCGCTTTTGGCAAACAGGCATTCAATGTCGGTAAGCGTCAGCATGCAAAAGTCAAACTAAACCCAGGGCAGCGAATAGGTCTTGATATTGGTAAAACTCTTGATCGCCTCCTGCACGCCTTCTTTATAGCCAAGGCCAGAATCTTTGATGCCGCCGAATGGCGTGAGTTCCAGGCGGTATCCAGGCACCTCGCGCACATTCACTGTGCCCACGTCAAGCTCACTGACGAACCGCGTGATGTAGTCAAGGCGATTGGTGCATACGGCGCTTGAAAGGCCGTATGCCGTGCCGTTTGAGATGCGAATCGCCTCATTAATATTCTGGAAGCGGATGATGGGTGACACCGGCCCGAAGGTTTCCTGCATCGCCACGGTCATTTCAGGCTGCACCCGGTCGAGCACTGTTGGTGAATAGAGCGCGCCCCGCCGAACGTTGCCTGCAAGCAATTTCGCACCCTGCGAGATCGCTTCATTAACGCGAGCCTCAAACAGTTGCGCGGCTGGCTCGTCGATCACCGTGCCCATATCCAACTCTGGATTGGATGGATCGCCGTATGTCCAGGCGCGCGTTTTTTCAACCACCTGCTCGACGAACTCATTGGCGACGGATTCATGCACCAGCATGCGCTTGATCGCAGTGCAGCGCTGGCCAGAATTCTTGTAAGAGCCCTGTACGGCAAGCGTGGAAGCCTCGTCAATGTCTGCGTCTTCCATGACGATGATGGGATCGTTGCCGCCCAACTCCAGCACCATGCGTCGATAGCCTGCCTTACTCGCGATGTATTTTCCAATAGACACGCCACCCGTAAAAGTGATGAGATCAACGTGCTCGTTGGTCAACAGCTCGTCCGCAATTTCGCGCGGATCGCCGGTGATGACGCTGAGCATCTCGGGCGGCAGGCCCGCCTCGTACAGAAAGTCCGCGAGCAGAATCGCCGAGAACGGCACCTTCTCCGATGGCTTCAACACCATGCGGTTGTTGGTCGCCACACTGGGCACCACCTTGTGCGCCACCTGATTCATCGGATGATTGAATGGCGTGATGGCAGAAATGACGCCGAGCAACGGCGAGCGTTGCGTGAATACGCGACGCTTCTTTCCGTGATGCGTCAGGTCGCAGCTGAAAATCTGCCCGTCGTCTTTGAGCACTTCATTCGCGCCGAACAGAAAAACGTCACTCACACGACCCGCCTCGTAGACAGCATCCTTCATGCAAAGGCCAGCTTCTGCGGAGATTAGTTTTGCAACCTGATCCTGACGTCGTTTCGCAATATCAGCCGCACGATTCAGAATCGCTGCGCGTTCAAACCGCGTGAGCTTCGGTCGATACTGGTGCATTTTTGCGAAGGTGTGACGCACCTCTTCCAGTGTCGCCTTAGGCACGGTTCCAATTTGCTTTTCGGTGTACGGGTTATGCACCGCTATAGCTCGGTCGGCGTTGCGATTGGCGCCTACTTTGCGACCGATCAATCGCATGGCGTTTAATTGATTATCGAGAATGAATTGTTCGATCATGGTAAGCAGCGTGCTTGTGAATCAGGGAGCGACAGTGACGTCATCCGACTGTCGGCGCGACCCTGACCGCGCGCACCGCCACGCGACGCCAAGTCGTCGCCTGCCAAAGTAGTGCGCGCATTACCGTGCATAGTTGAGCGCAAGATCAAACGCGTCGAAATTGCGGAATCGTCGACTCAGGTCCAGCCCCGTCAATGTTCGATTGACGATGAGCGGCACGCGTTGCTCGCTCACGCCACCGTGCGAACGCAGCGGCGCATCTAACCCGGACAAATCATGTTTTGAGGCCGAGGTACCGATCACGGTAAACCGCTCCGATACAACCACCAGATCGCCGAGCCGGTCTTCGGGAAGTTCGAACCGATGCGCGGCTTCGGCGCGAGTCATTGCAGACTCTACCCCTCGAATCACTGCCACCTTACGGCGAGCTAGCGCAACGTCAACGCCTGACGGCAAATACACTGTTGCAAATGAGCCTAGTGCACCGTGATGCACAACATACGGATCAGTGATTGGCAAAATCACGCGGGCAACCGCTGCACCGAGCCAGCTGTCAAACCAGTCTTGCAGGTAAATCACGTCAGGCGTGCCGTCCATCGCGACCTTTGCATTCATGCCATGATCAGCCGTGAGCACGATGACGCAGCCCATCGCCTCGAGCTTTGCCATGTAACAATCCATCATGGCGTAAAACGCATTGGCGCCTGCGCTGCCCGGCGCATGTTTGTGCTGCACGTAGTCGGTAGTCGATAGGTACATCACATCGGGGCGCTGGCTTTGCATTATCTGCACGCCCGCAGCGAACACAAACTCGGACAACTCAGCGCTGTACACGCTGGGCAGGGGCCTGCCCACACGCGCTAGGACGTCGTCAATTCCGTTTTCGGCCATCGTCACTTGATCGGACTTCTCAGCTGAGAAACAAATGCCTTTCATTTTGTGGCCGAGGAGCTTGCGCAGCTTGTCCTTAGCCGTAATCACGACCAGCGATTTGCCCGCATCCGACATTGCTGCGAGGATCGTCGGCGCGCGCAACCATTTGGGGTCGTTCATCATGACCTCCGTGCCGCTCGCCGTGTCGTAAAGATAGTTGCCACAAATGCCGTGCACCGACGGAGGCGCGCCCGTGACGATAGACATGTTGTTCGGATTGGTAAAGGTCGGCACCACGCATTCAGCAATGAGCCCGGTTCCCGCTGCAAGCGTGTGCTTTAGCCATGGCATGTGACCCGTTGCTACCGCCTGCGCAAGGTAGTCGGGCTCGCACCCGTCCACGCAGACGACCACCGTAGGTGCGCTGGGGAGCCGATAGCTGCGTCCATTTACTTCGATGTTTGATTTAGTCGTCACAGTTTTTAATCCTTGGCCACATATCGTCTAACGTCGGAATTTGAACCTGGTCGTTGCCGCGAGAGAAGCAAGCCAATCGCAGTGCGACGCACTTGGGCAATCCAAAGCTCAGTTTTCACGCTACACGCTCCGGTGCTCGCGGACGCGGCTCGCCGCCGCGCGCGTTCGCCGATGAAGATCGTTCTCGATGGTGCGTACCTTGCTCTCCATCACGTGCTCAAACATCGCTTTGCCCGCCGCTTCGGCGTTGCCCGACGCGATTGTTTTCACAATCTGCCGATGCTCGCCCGCCGAAATCGGCAGCAACCATCCGTCTGCGAGGTTGAGTCGACGGAACAACGCAAGCTCCTTGATCAGCTTGCGGTAGATAGAAGTGAGCTTTCGATTGCCAGCCATTTCGACCAGTCGATCATGAAATTTCAGATTAAGCAAATGGTAGTTGCGTGTGTCGTTGCCTTTCACCGCACGCTCCATGGCGTCAACGAGCGCCCTGATTTCTTTAAGCTGGGCAGGCGTGATGTTGACCGCGAGCTGGCGCCCCACCAGTTCATCCATCGCCGCGCGAAGGTCGAAAATTTCGACCGCTTCGTCCATCGGAATATCGCGGACAAATACGCCACGATTTTTTTCGTTTCGCACGAGACCTGCCTCTTCAAGCATGCGAAACGCTTCGCGCACAGGGCCGCGCGACACGCCCATTTTTTCTGCCAGCGTGGCTTCGACAAGCTTGCTGCCAGGGGCGTACTCACCCGCCAGTATTGCCCGCTCAATGTCTTGCTGAACGGCGGTGGTGAGCGAACTGGACTGCAAGAGGGCAATCGTTGCGCTGGGTGAAGCCAGACTTAAACTCATATCGCTATTTTGATGCCGCGACCTGCAAATTGTCAACAATCTACAAAAAACAATTGACAGCGAATCCTGCTCAGCGTTAAAACCTGATCGAGATAACGCGGGAAACGGCAAAACGGTCGCAACTAGACCATGTCGTATCGTGTCACGGCGTTGTCACCTATTGCACACATCATTGCAGGATTTGTAAAGGAACACCACCATGCGTTTGTCTTTGCTTTTCACCTCATCTGCGCTAGCCGTTGTTGCGCTCATGTCTTCGACCGTCTTCGCTCAAAAAACACAGCTTCTCGTTTACACGGCGCTGGAAACGGATCAACTCAAGGCCTATCAGGAGGGCTTCAACAAAGCCAATCCGGATATAGAGGTCAAGTGGGTTCGCGATTCCACGGGCGTGATTACCGCCAAGCTACTGGCCGAAAAAGGCAACCCCCAGGCAGACGCCGTTATGGGTGTGGCGGCATCCAGCCTTGCACTTCTCGACAAGCAAGGAATGCTGGAACCGTATGCACCGTCGGGGTTAGCCGCAATCCAGGCGCAGTATCGCGACAAGAAAAATCCGCCCGCCTGGTTCGGTATGGATGTGTGGGGCGCTACGGTTTGTTTCAACACGGTCGAAGCCGCAAAGAAAGGCATTCCGAAACCGGAAACCTGGAAGGATTTGACCAAGCCAATTTACAAGGGGCAGGTGGTGATGCCAAACCCGGCGTCGAGTGGCACTGGATTCTTCGACGTGACAGCGTGGCTTGCACTGTTCGGAGATGACGCAGGCAAAGGCGGCGGGTGGCAGTTTATGAATAGTCTGCACGAGAACATTGCGCAGTACACGCACTCCGGCTCAAAGCCTTGCAATATGGCGAGTTCTGGCGAATTTGTGGTCGGAATTTCTTTTGAATATCGCGCCAACAGCAATAAGGCTAAAGGTGCACCTATCGATCTCGTGTTTCCGAAAGAAGGCCTGGGCTGGGATCTGGAAGCTTTCGCAATTCATAAAGGCACCAAGAAGCTTGATGCCGTCAAAAAGCTGGCTGACTGGGCTTCCAGCAAAGACGCCATGGCGCTGTACGGCAAAAATTTCGCAATCACAGCAGTCGCGGGCGTTGCCGCTCCGCTTGCTAATGTGCCGGCGGATTACGAGGCACGGCTGGTGAAAATGGACTTCGCATGGGCCGCAGAAAATCGCGAGCGTATCTTGGCGGAATGGACGAAACGCTACGACTCGAAGTCCGAAAAGAAGTAGTTAATTTCAGTGCCGATGCGGGTGCGCGAC
>JAYSUK010000082.1:0-17492 GCA_043719085.1 Burkholderiales bacterium
CCTCTTTGCTGCACAGCGTGTAGCCGATGCCGATCTCGGGAATGCCGGTGACGGCCACGATATCGCCGGCGGTGGCGAACTCTGCTTCAACCCGTGTCAGGCCCTTGAATGTCAGCACCGAATTGATTTTGGCCATGCCGCGATCTTCGTCGCCGTAACGCAGCGCGACTTGCTGGCCCGCTTTGACCGTGCCGCGAACGACGCGACCCACGCCAATGCGACCGACGTAGGTGTTGTAATCAAGCGCTGAGATTTGCAGTTGCAGCGGCGCGTCGTTATCGAGAAACGGTGCCGGAATTTTGGCGAGCACGGTGTCGAACAACGGCTCCATGTTGCCGCCCGCGCCTTCGTTGCCGACGTCGGTGTTGGACGCCCAGCCGTTCAGGCCGCTGGCGAACACCACCGGGAAGTCAAGCTGCTCTTCAGTCGCGCCGAGTTTGTCGAACAGCTCGAAGGTCTGGTTCACTACCCAATCAGTGCGGGCACCGGGACGATCCACCTTGTTCACCACCACGATGATTTTGAGGCCGAGGGCCAGCGCTTTTTTGGTGACAAACCGCGTTTGTGGCATTGGGCCTTCAACCGCGTCAACCAGCAACAGCGCGCCGTCGACCATCGACAACACGCGCTCAACCTCGCCACCGAAATCTGCATGGCCGGGGGTGTCGACGATGTTGATGCGGGTGCCTTTGTAGACCACCGCGCAGTTTTTGGCGAGGATGGTGATGCCGCGTTCGCGCTCGATGTCATTGCTATCCATCACCCGCTCGCCCACCTGCTCGTGCGCAGCGAAGGTGCCGGATTGTTTGAGCAGGCAGTCCACGAGCGTGGTTTTGCCGTGGTCAACGTGGGCGATGATGGCGATATTTCGCAGCGTGGTGTGTGCGGTGTTTGACATGGGAAGCTCTACGGGAGGAGCGGGCATCGGCGCGATGATTTCAAACGCCGCGCGCACGCCCGCTGAATGGGTAACCCTCAATTTTACTGCGCCGCAGCATTGTCGTGTGGAAATTTTCATAGCGAATGCACCCCCGAGGCGGGCCATCTAGTCATTGTTGCCACGCGCCCGCGTCGAAAGCGGCGACAAAATCGCGCCTTTCGTGCGGCAAACAGTGCGTCTAGCGTCAAGTAGTGCTCACTTTGCTGGAACCATAGCGAGGGAAGGAACTCGGATTCTTCGACGTCTACCGGTGCAGCCAGCGGTGCGGGCTGGTAGTTCGCCAGACTGAGTAATGGCTTGCGGCTGCGCCGTTGATCGCGTACCATGACGACTGGGGAATGCAGGGTCCCCGTGATAGTTAGCTCAATCCAAGACGGTGCCCCGTCCAATTCTTGCAAGCGTTGCGACGCTGACGTGGGCTTTATGTTTCCGTCGTCTCCCGTCGCAGCGCCTCTTCAACTTGTTTCTGGAGGCACTCTGTGCGCTATCAACTCACTCCCATTCACTGCCGTCCTTGGACGCTAAACGGCCTGTCGCTCAAATTGATCGAGAGCCATTACGAAAACAACTATGGCGGCGCGCTGCGGCGCTTAAACGCCATCAGCGAGCAGCTCGAATCGTTCGATTTTGCTAAGACGTCAGGCTTTGTCTTGAATGGGCTGAAACGCGAAGAACTCGTCGCGCTCAACTCAACGCTCTTACATGAGCTGTACTTTGCAAGTCTCGCTTTCGGGGATGGCAAGCCGACCGCAACGATGGCCGACGTGCTCGCGCGCGACTTCGGTTCTGTTGACCGCTGGCGAAGCGAATTTGTGGCCATGGGCAATGCGCTCTCCGGCGGCTCTGGATGGGTGTTATTGACATGGCTGCCGCGCGACGGGCGACTCATCAATCAGTACGCGTCAGAACATACGCAGGCCGTGGCCGGCGGCATCCCGATCCTTGCGATGGACATGTATGAGCACGCATACCACATGGACTTTGGTGCCAACTGCAAGGCTTATGTCGACACGTTTATGCGCAATATCGATTGGCCGTCGGTCACCGCACGCTTTGAGGATGCGACCCACGTCGCCGCACCGCGCGCGCTGGAGCAGCGTGAGTTTCGCGACGTGCCAGCCATCAACGTCGAGGCCGTGAAGGCGATGATCGACAGCGGCCAGACGGTGCAATTTATCGACGCCCGTCCACGACATTACGTGTCGCGCACGCAAGACTTGATCGATGGCGCAGTGTGGCGCGACCCGGAGCGGATCAACGAATGGATCGGCGAGCTGTCGAAGACGGATCCGGTGGTCACCTTCTGCGTTTACGGATTTCACGTCGGATGCAAGACGGCGGTCGCGCTGCGCGAAGCAGGCTTTGACGCGAAGTACATGCAGGGTGGCCACGCGGCGTGGAAAGCCATCGGCGGGCCGATGAAAATGTTCACGTAAGCGCTACCAAATCAGCCGCCGTATATTGGCGGTCGCCAACTATACGGCAACGCGATGATTGGCAAAATTGGCAACAGCTCTATGCTGAGATGCCCATTTCACGTGCGCAAAGCGCGCGTTTATTCGTATAGTCGAGTTATGGCCTAAAGGCGGAATCCTAAACGAAGTGCACTATTTCAGGTGTTTAGGAAAGGCTAGAGGAGTGGAAGCTTCGGCGGTTAGTCTTTCGGTTATTCGACAACTGAAAGATTTCACTGATGAAGACATACACACACCTCCAGCCCGAGGAATTGTCGGTTATTTGCGCACTGCGCAAGCTTCGCTTGAGCAGCATCTCCAGAGAGTGTCGGCGCCTGAGCCATGCCGGTGAGGCGCAGGCGAGCTATACGGTGCGCGCCGCGAAGGCTGACCGCGCGAGAAAGCGGCGCCATTGTGTCGGTAACGCGCGCCGCTTCGCGCTGACCGATCCGGTCTTTGAGAGCCTCAAAGCGCGTCTGCTTGACCAGCACTCGCCGGCTCAGGCGCTGGGGCGATTGCGTCGCGAAGCCGAGGCCTTTGGGCCCGCCCCGAGGATGCCCAGTCGGGCCACCCTGTACCGGTTGATTGAGCCTTTGGGCTGGAGCAACCGCGAGCGCTACCCGAGTATGCGCCTGCGTCGCTACTACACCCAAGGCGAGTTTGCCGCCCGCGCCTGGTGGTGGCCGTGTGCCGACGCACCCGATACACCTTGATCGGTTGGTTGAAACACTGCACCGCTCGGGCCGTGGAGAAATGGGTGCGGATGCGGATGCGCAAACAACACCCACCGCTGGTGTGCCTGATCCCCGATCAGGGCAGCGAGTTCGCTCGCCTGCCCAAGATCAAATCCCTCACCGTGTACCCGTGCCAGCCGCACCGCCCCCGGCAGAAGCCTACCGTTGAAAACACCAACGGCTTGATTCGACACTACGTGCCAAAGGGGCAGCTCATTAGCCACTTAACCCCTGAGTTCGTCGCCCACATCGAGCATCAGCTCAACCATCGACCTAGACTCTGCCTTAACTGGGAAACTCCCGCTGAACTACTATCCAGATTGCACCCCGCCGTTGTGCACTTTGAATGAGAATCCGCCAAATGCGGGTCTTGCGCCTGTGAAATAACGCGTTTAGCGCCAAGTTACTGCCGGTTTGTACATAAAGTAACGCAAGCGGGGCGGAGCGCGGCAAGCACGGGCCCTGCTGCAAAGTCAAAGTTTGCGCATGAATCGCGCAAAACTGTAATCAATGAGTCGCTCGACAGCCTGCAATAAATCGTTCAGGCGCGACAACGTCATCTCTCCCGACGGGATTGAATTGATTTTTCGAGGCTATCGTCGACAAGCGAGTTCGCTGATCAACCAGCGTGCAATGTGCCTGGCAACGAAAAGCTGAAAATTCATTCGCCAGTGCACAGAAGCGCAAAATCTACTCCGGCGTTGCGCTGATTTTGTGAATCGACAAATCGGCGCCGTTGAATTCCTGCTCCGCGTCAAGCCGCAGGGAGGTTACGGCGCGGATCGCGCCGTACACCAGACCCGAACCGATGACTGCGATGACAATGCCGAGCACCGTGCCCACGGCTTGCGCCCCCAGTGAAACGCCTCCGAGCCCGCCGAGCGCCTTGCTGCCAAAGATGCCCGCTGCAATGCCGCCCCACGCGCCGCACAGGACATGCAACGGCCACACGCCGAGCACGTCGTCGATCTTCCATTTGTTTTGTGTGAGTGTGAACATCTGCACAAAGATAGCGCCAGCGATGCCGCCGACCGCCAGCGCGCCGATGGGATGCATCACGTCTGAGCCAGCACACACGGCCACTAACCCCGCCAGCGGGCCGTTGTAGGCGAATCCGGGGTCGTTCTTGCCGAGCAACAGCGCCACCAGCGTGCCACCCGCCATCGCCATGAGCGAGTTCACAGCGACCAGGCCGCTGATCTTGTCGATGGTCTGCGCGCTCATCACGTTGAAGCCGAACCAGCCCACCGCCAACACCCAGGCGCCCAGCGCAAGGAACGGGATGGATGAAGGCGGATGCGCTGTCATCTGGCCCTGCTTGCCGTAGCGCCCGGTGCGTGGCCCGAGCAGCAGCACTGCGACCAGGCCGATCCAACCGCCCACGGCATGCACCACCACCGACCCGGCGAAATCGTGAAACTCCTCACCAAAGGTGGCTTTGAGCCATGCCTGAACGCCGAAGCCCTGATTCCACGCGATGCGTTCAAACAACGGATACACGAGCGCCACCAGCAGCAATGTCGCCACCATCTGCGGCCCGAAACGTGCCCGTTCGGCAATACCGCCCGACACGATCGCTGGAATAGCCGCCGCGAAAGTCAGCAAGAAGAAAAACTTGACCAGCTCGAAGCCGCTCTTCACCGCCAGCGTGTCGGCAGGCCCAAAGAAGTGGGCACCATAAGCGATCCAGTAACCCACGAAAAAATACGCAACGGTCGACACCGCGAAATCGCCGAGGATTTTGACCAGCGCGTTGACCTGATTTTTCTTGCGAACGGTGCCCAGCTCCAAAAACGCAAACCCCGCATGCATGGCCAACACCATGATCGCGCCGAGCAAAATGAAGAGCGTGTCGTTGGCAGTCTTAAGTACTTCCACAATTCCCCCGTGACTTGATTTAGAACATTCGTGGAAAGCAAGCAATTATCATGCCCGAAAATAGTGCATTTAAGCCATTGAATTGATTACATTATTTTCTTCATGCACCACTCAAAGACATAGAAGAACGCACCATAAGCGCACACCGCATCAATTAAGTGCCTGTTCGATTCGTTTTCCAGCCTTATTCGCCGTGCATTCCGTTGCGGCTGGCTAGCATTGAAGCACCGCGCAAACCAGGTTCAGCCATGCTTCGTCCACTTTTGATCTCAGCGCTACTTGCAGCAGCCGCAGCGCTGCCTGGAGCCGCTCTCGGGCAAACTTATCCGTCTAAGCCGATCCGCCTGATCATTCCGTTTCCGTCGGGTGGCGCTACCGACATCATTGGTCGCACGTTGGCGCAAAAGCTCTCCGCGCAACTGGGTCAAAACGTGATCGTGGACAACAAGCCGGGCGCGGGCGGCACGCTGGGCTCGGCCGAAGCGGCAAAGGCGGCACCCGATGGCTACACAATCTTGCTGGCGACCACGTCCACGCATTCAATTGCACCGTCGCTGTACAAAAATATTCCGTATTCGGCGGACAAAGATTTCGCGACAATTTCGGAGGTGGCGACGGCCACCAACGTGTTGATCGTGACGCCGAATCTGCCGGTGAAAGATGTGGCTGAACTGGTTGCGTTGGCAAAGAAAAATCCGGATACGCTCAACTTTGCCTCCAGCGGCAATGGCACCATCGTGCATCTGCAAAGTGAACTGTTCAAGCTGATCTCAGGCACCAAACTCACCCATGTGCCGTACAAAGGCACGGCACTCGCAATCCCGGATTTGATCAGCGGGCAAACGCATGTGATGTTTGACTCGCTGGTGTCGGCGCTGCCACACATTAAGGGCGGAAAAGTTAAGGCGCTGGCGGTGACCGCCACCAAGCGCACGCCGCTGCTGCCCAACGTGCCAACGGTGATCGAATCCGGCCTGCCCGACTATGAAGTGAACACCTATTTCGGTCTGTTCGCGCCACCGGGAACGCCGCGCGACATCCTGCAGCGCTTGCACAGAGAAGCGGTGATCGCAGTGCAAAGCGCGGAAGTGAGAGAGCGGTTTGCGAGCCAGGGCGCGGAGCCGGTCGGCGGCACGCCAGATGCGCTGTCTGTGTTGATCAAAAGCGAAGCGGTAAAGTGGAAACGGGTGATTGACGCGGGGCAAATCAAGGTTGATTAACAGCCTTCGAACACATCAGCTTTTATCTAGAACCCTTATTATATTGGGGCTCGCAGAGATTTTGTGTATTTGTCGATATCCCGCGAAAAGTGCGACATGCCCCCATAAATTGGGCATCTCAGCGAAAAGCTGTACTAAATAGAACGTCGACTAATAGCAATTGAGCTATTTGCGCATGACAAAGTCATATAGTCGACGGTTAATCTGAATAGTGCGATTTGGCAACGGTTTGCCGTCGATTTTGTGAGTTCGTCGCTAGCATTCGTGCCTGTAGAAGTACTCGCTAGTACGCCCATTTGCGCACGCACTATTTTTTGCTGACCGCCAGTCACCGTCGCCTCTCACGGGGCGCCCACCGCGTTTGACGGGTGGCGTGTGTCGCAAATTTCGGGCACCCACAAGACCAATATTCGTATGTTTTCAAATCTCCGAACACCCCGCCCTCCGTTGGACACGCCGCCCAACGTTGACACGCGGCTGCCGTTCACGGCCGCCAACGACCGCCGGATCAGCCCCGACTTGCTGCACATGGCTGAGTTAGCCTTAGCCACGCCGCCGACCCGTGGCGCAGCTGCCAATGTCGCGCCGCAGAGCGCAGCCAGTTCGGATCGAGCGCGCACCCTCCTCGTGGTTGACGCCGCTTGTGACATGCCCGACCAATGGCTCGCCGAAAACAACATCGCGGTGCTGCCAATCAAAGCGAAGGTGGACGATTGGGACCTGCTTGATACTCACAACGAATTCGACGCCATGGAATTCTTTCGCAAGGACCTGGCCGCGCGCGGCGCACGTGCGTCCACCACGCCGCTGTCACCGGTTGAAACACGCGATTTCATCCAGTCCAATCTGACTGCTGACATAGATTTTGTGCTGCAAATGACTATCGCTGCGGGGCGCAGCAAAATCTACATGAATTCACTCGCCGCCATGCAAGCGCTGACCGCCGCACACAACCGGGTGCGACGCGGCATGGGCAACCGGTCGCCGTTCAAAACCTGGGTAATTGACTCCGAAACCGGCTTCACCGGCCAGGGCGTAATGGTGTATGAGGCAAACCGGCAGTTAACAGTTGGTGCGAGTGCGTCAGAGGTGAGCGACCGCATGGAGCAGTTACGCCATCAAGTGCATACCTTCATGGTGCCAAAAGATTTGTTCTATCTCTACAAAAGGGCTCGCGAAAAAGGTGACGATTCGCTGTCGTGGCTGTCGTACAACGTGGCCCGTGCGCTTGATATTAAACCCATCATCCACGCCCATGGCGGCGTCACGGAACCGGTGCTCAAAGTGCGCGGCCACTTCGAGGCGCTGGAGCGCGTGCTGACGCTTGCCATGCATCACGTTAGGCGCGGGCTCTCAGCGCCGGTGGTGTGCGCAAGCTATGCAGGCAATCTGGAAGACATTCGCACCACGACTGCGTTTCGCAACCTGCACGACGCTTGCCAATGGCATAACGTAGAGCTGGTTCTATCGACGATGAGCATGACCGGCGGGCTCCACGTCGGCGCGGACGCATTCTCCATTGCATTTGCCTGCAAAGAACTTGATCTCAGTTAGTCGGTAGTAAACCGCAAAGTGGCTTCTGTTCGATACCGAATTATTGTCAGTAGTTACGCCTATGCTGCAAAACCCGCATAGCGCGGGCGGCGTTGATCACTAGAATCCTGATCCATGTGCGCGATTAGCGCACGCCTCGATGAAGGATCTCTCAATCATGAAACGCACACATCTCACCGCCTTGCTGGCGACCGTCGGGCTGACGTTTTCTGCCGCGATGGCACCGGCTGCCGCGCAAAGCTTTTTTCGCATCACCACTGGTGGCACTGCGGGCACCTATTACCCCATTGGCGGGCTGATCGCCAACGCCATTTCGCAACCTGCTGTGCCGAACCTCGTGGCAACCGCTGTGGCGTCGAACGGCTCAGTCGCCAACGTCAACGCCATCCAAGGTGGTGGCGCAGAGTCGGGTTTTTCACAGGCAGACGTGGCGTATTGGGCCTACACCGGCACCGGCACCTATGAAGGCAAACCCAAAGTCACCGACCTGCGGCTGATCGCCAATTTGTATCCCGAAAGTTTCCATCTGGTGGCGCGCAAGGGTGCCAACATCAAGACCATTGCTGATCTCAAGGGCAAGCGCGTGTCGCTCGACGAGCCGGGCTCGGGCACCATCGTCAACGCTCGCGCGATTCTCGCGGCTTATGGCGTAACCGAGAAAGACCTCAAGGCAGAATTCTTGAAGCCGAACGCTGCTGGAGAAAAACTTAAGGACAATTCGCTAGACGCGTTCTTCTTCGTTGGCGGTTATCCGGCTGGCGCGATTGCTGAACTCGCAGCGACCGGCGGCATTGACATCCTGTCAATCGCTGGCCCTGAGGCAGACAAACTGGTGAAGCAATTCGGTTTCTACGCAGTCGACAACATTCCGGCTGAAACTTACAAAGGTGTCGGCGCAGTGAAAACACTGGCTGTCGGCGCGCAGTGGGTGACTAGCGCCAAGCAGGACAACACGCTCGTCTACAACATTACTAAAGCAATGTGGAACGACAACACTCGGAAGCTTCTTGACGCGGGCCATGCCAAAGGCAAAACCATCGTACGCTCAGGCGCCATTGCCGGCGCAGGCATCCCGATTCATGCGGGTGCCGAGAAGTTTTATAGAGAAGTTGGGTTGATGAAATAGCGTTTGCAGAAAACGAGAAAGGCCGGTTTCATCCGGCCTTTTTTATTCTGGCGCCTCACGCACGTAAAACAGATTCGGGGAACTCATGAGCACACACATCATCGACGACAAAGCCGCCGCCGAACTTGAAGCGAAGTACGACAGCGAGATGCGTTTTCGTCCGATGGCGAACATTGCGCTCACCACCGTCACCACGCTGTTGATCGCGTTATCGGCGTTCCATTACTACACGGCGGGCTTTGGTTTGCTGCGTGAAGCAACGCATCGCGGTGTACATCTGGCATTTGTGCTCGGCCTCATCTTTCTCGTGTTTGCTTTCAATAAAAAGGAAGGCGTGCAGCAAGCACCCAGTTGGCATCACCCGCTCGGCTTACCGCTGTACGACTGGGTGTTCGCATTGCTCGCCGTGGTGTCCGCGCTGTACATCCCGCACGTGTTCGACGACCTGGCGTTTCGCATCGGTAATCCGGACATGATCGACGTGGTGATGGGTACGATCCTGATCGTGCTGCTACTCGAAGCCACGCGCCGTGCAATGGGGTGGCCACTACCGATCATCGCGATTTCGTTCATGCTTTATGCGATGTTCGGGCAGTCATTTCCGGGGCTTCTCAAGCATGCGGGCGCAACATGGTCGCAGGTGGTCAATCACCAGTATTTGACGAGCCAGGGCGTGTACGGCATCGCAGTTGGTGTCGTCGCAACGTACGTATTTCATTTCGTATTGTTCGGTGTGCTTGCGACGCGCATCGGACTCGGGCAATTATTCCTCGACGTCGCGTCCGCTGTCGCAGGCAAATATGCAGGTGGGCCGGCCAAGGTCAGCGTATTTGGCTCTGCCATGTTTGGCATGTTGTCCGGTTCGTCGGTTGCCAACGCGGTGACGGTCGGTTCGCTCACTATTCCCGCGATGATCAAGGTCGGTTATCCGCGCCATTTCGCCGGCGGCGTGGAGGCCGCAGCCTCCACCGGCGGACAAATAACGCCACCGATCATGGGCGCTGCGGCATTTCTTATGATCGAGTTCCTGGGACTTCCGTATTCGACCATTGTGATGGCGGCCATCGTACCCGCATTCATGCACTTTTTCGGGGTGTTCTGGCAGGTGCATTTCGAAGCGAAACGTACCGGGTTACGCGGCTTGAATGCTGACGAGTTGCCAAGCGTGAAAGAGAGCTTTCGCAAGCGCTGGCCAACCATCATTCCGTTGATTCTTCTGGTCGGCACACTGATGAGCGGCTTCACACCTTACGTATCGGCATTTGCAGGCATTACGAGCTGCATCATCGTGGGCATGACCACCAGCGAAAAGGGTAATTCGGCGTTGGGGCTGAGCGTGATGTTTGTTTTGCATGCTGTTTTAGCGTTGATAATTTCCGGGCAGCTTGAGAGCTACGGCGTGGTGTTATTCGGCATCGCTGCGCTGGCGTTTGTTGCGCTAATCAAGTGGCTCAACTTACCCGCACGATTTACTCGCGCCGAATTGATCGACGCATTCTCGACCGGGGCCAAATACGCGCTCGCCGTGGGCGCTGCGGCGGGCACCGTGGGGTTGGTTATTGGCGTGGTGACGATGACTGGTGTTGGCTTCAAGGTGAGCTATATCGTGAATGCGTGGGCGGCATCCATGGCAGACTTCATCGGCACCATCCTGCCCGCATGGCTCATCGGCAAACAGGCGTTGATGTTGCTCTGCGCGCTGTTCATGACTGGCTTTGTCTGCATTCTCATGGGCTGCGGCATTCCGACCACGGCCAACTACATCATCATGGTTACGGTCGCCGCGCCCGCGCTGGTGCAGATGGGTGTGGAGCCCATCGTGGCGCACTTCTTCGTGTTTTATTACGGCGTGCTGGCAGACATTACGCCGCCGGTTGCACTCGCCGCCTACGCGGCGGCAGGCATGGCGAACTCGGACCCGTTCAAGACAGGCAACACCGCATTCCGATTGGGTCTTGGTAAGGCGCTGGTGCCTTTTGTATTCGTTTTTTCGCCCGCGTTGTTGCTGGTTACCAAGGGCTTCACGTGGAGCGCTTTTGCCGTGGTTTTCACCGCCTGCACCATCAGCATCTTGCTCTTGGCGGCAGCGCTGTCGCGCTATCTTTTTGTGGAAATGAAAGGCTGGGAACGCGCGGTAACGTTTGTCGCTGCGCTGATCATGATTGCGCCGGGAGTCAACATGCTGCTACTGGGGTTGGCAGTGGCCGCACCTATGTTAGTGAGCCAGTGCATGCGGGCACGAAAGGCCTAGCCGCAATTCTCAAATTCTCGCAAAAGCGGCGACCTTGCCCATTACCCGTGTAAGCGCCTCTTTTAGCACCGCATAATTTGCGGTTCGCTCACGTGTGGCCTCAATCATGTACAGCTTGCGATTGAGTTCCACTTGAATGCTTTGCCGATTTTCTGCCGGGCGTCCAAAACGCTTGACCAGTTCAACACCTTTGTACGGATCATTGATCGCAACCGTCAAACCCTCGTTGCCAAACGCCTCCGCCAAAAGCGCCGTGAACGCGGGCGAGCACGTGCTGCCGTCGCGATCACCCAGCACGACATCGGCGAATTTCGTACCCAGTTTCACCCACGAACTTGGCCCCGCCTCAGCAGGCATCGAGTGACAGTTGATGTGTAACACCCGACCATGCTGCGCGTGCGCCAAATCAATGGCCCTGGTAAGCGCAGCCCAATACGGCGCATGGCATTGATTGATCCTTTGCGTGACTTCTGCCACCGACAATTTACGCGAGTAAATCGCGGAGGTATCGCTCAGCGAGCGCCAGATCAAGCCGATGCCGGATTTCGTTTTTGGTGACTGGTCTACCGGATGCGGCCAGTGGCCTTCGATCAGCGAGGCATCCAAATCTTCAACGCGTCGATTGGGATCAAGATAGCTGCGCGGAAACTCCGCGCACACCAACGTTGCACCGAGCGCGGGCGTGAAGTCATAGAGGTCATCAATGTCTGTGTCTTCGGCCATGCGCAACTGCGTTTTGCTGCAAGAAAAGCCGAAATCTGTTGGGTAACGTTGCCCGCTGTGTGGCGAATCGAGCACCAGCGGAATCGGCGTCACACCGCGCGCGGGGACGGTTACGCGAATGGGTTCAAAATTTGTCATGTTGTGAGAATAGGCGAAAATGTGCGCTCCTTGCAAACGGGTGCCTCATTTGGCTGCTCCGTAAGCCCACGCGCCATTTGCCTCTACGACATAGTCTATGAAACTTACTCAATTTTTCCTCGCCACCATCAAAGAAGCGCCCTCTGAGGCGGAAGTTATTTCGCATCAACTCATGATGCGTGCCGGCATGATCAAAAAACTCGGCGCGGGCATTTACACCTGGATGCCGTTGGGCGTGCGCGTGCTGCGTAAAGTAGAGCTTATCGTGCGCGAAGAGATGAACGCGGCGGGCGCAGTGGAATTGCTGATGCCGGTGATTCAACCGGCCGAGCTGTGGCAGGAATCGGGCCGCTGGGACAAGATGGGCCCGGAGATGATGCGCGTGAAAGACCGCCACGATCGCGACTACATCGTGCAGCCGACCAGCGAAGAGGTGATCACCGACATCGCACGTCAGGACATCAAATCATGGCGTCAGCTGCCAGTTAATTTCTATCACATTCAGACCAAATTTCGTGACGAGCGGCGGCCCCGTTTCGGCGTGATGCGATCGCGCGAATTCATCATGAAAGATGCGTACACGTTCGACGTCGATAAAGCGTCGCTGATGAAAAGTTATCAGCGCATGTACGACACCTACAGCAAGATTTTTACCCGCCTCGGCCTTGAGTTCCGCGCAGTGAATGCCGACACCGGAAATATCGGTGGCTTCGCGTCGCACGAGTTTCAGGTGCTCGCCGAAAGCGGGGAAGATTTGATCGCGTATTGCCCGGAGTCGGACTACGCGGCCAACGTGGAATTGGCCGAAGGCGTAATACCCGCTGCGCCACGCGCGGCGGCCAGCGCCGCGCTCGAGCTGGTCGCGACTCCGGGGCAAAAGACTTGCGAAGAGGTGAGCGCCTTTCTGAAACTTCCGCTAACCAAACAGCTCAAAGCGATGATGTACATGAGTGATGCGGGTTTTGTGCTGTGCATGCTGCGCGCCGATCATATGATTAACGAAGTGAAGCTTGGCAAAGTGCCCTCGCTTGCAAATTACCGCCCCGCAACGGCTGATGAAATCGAGGAATATTTGGGTGTAGAACCGGGTTATTGCGGCCCCGTGCCACGTCATGGCAAAGCTCACCCCGGCACGGTGATTGTGGTTGCAGACCGCTCTGCTGCGGTGATGGCGGACTTTGTGTGTGGCGCAAATGAGTCTGGCTATCACGTGACCGGCGCAAACTGGGGCCGCGACTGCGCGGAACCTGATGTAGTCGCCGATATACGCAGCGTAGTTGAAGGCGATGTATCGCCTGACGGCCACGGCGCGCTCAGGCTGCGCCGCGGTATTGAGGTCGGCCATGTGTTCGCTTTGGGCCAGGCATATTCTGCAAAGCTTGGCGCAACTTACCTCGACAAAGATCAAAAGCAGCAGGTCATGGAAATGGGCTGCTATGGCATCGGTGTAACCCGCGTGGTCGCCGCCGCCATCGAGCAGAATCACGACGCCAAGGGCATCATCTGGCCGGTAGCGATGGCACCTTTCAGCATTGCGATTGCAGCAGTGGGGTATGAGCGCAGCGTCGAGGTTAAAGCGGCGGCAGACAAGCTGCATGACGAGCTCACCGCAATGGGAATCGACGTGCTTCTTGATGATCGTGGCGAGCGTCCGGGCGTGATGTTCGCCGACCTCGAACTGATCGGCATTCCACACCGCATCACCATCGGCGACCGCGGACTTAAAGAAGGCGCGGTTGAGTATCAAGGGCGTCGAGACGCAGCGGCGACGAAGGTGCAGGTGACCGATGTGGTGGCGCATGTGCGTGCCGTGCTGCTACTGTGATGCAACAGGCATGTTCCCCTCCCCCCGCGGGGGAGGGGTTAGCGGAGAGGGTGTTTGCGTTTCCTCCAAAACTGGATCGAACACCACCCCCCTCTCCCCAGCCCGCCCCCCCAGGGGGAGGAAGCAGAACGACACAGCGCTACCTGATTGTGTTGTTTTTCGTGTCGCTTTCGCTACTCACCTCCCCCGCCCACGCAGGCGCCCAAGCCGAAGAAAAACTCAGCGCGAGTGTACAAACCGCGCTTGCTTCTGCCATTGCTGATCGCAGTGCGCCTAAACTGATTGGCGATCCACGCGAGATGCAGGCGTGGCTAGCGGAGATGTCGACGCGACTGGCCAAGCGCATGCCCAATGCGGAGCAACGCACCGAATTTCTGATCACCGTGCAGTACGAGGCAAGCCGCGCGGGGCTGGATCCGCAACTGATGTTGGCGCTAATTCACCACGAAAGCGCATTTCGTAAATACGCCATCTCCTCGGCCTCCGCGCGTGGATACACCCAGGTGATGCCGTTCTGGGTGAAACTCATCGGCAGCCGGGAGCACAACCTGTTTCACTTGCGCACCAACCTGCGCTACGGCTGCGTGATCTTGCGCCACTACCTGGATATCGAAAAGGGAAACGTTGTGCGCGCACTGGCGCGATACAACGGGTCACTAGGCAAGTTTGAGTATCCAAACACGGTACTCGGTTTGTTGGAAAATCGCTGGAAATGGACACCGGTCAAATTTCCATAGCATCAAAGGCATCGCGGCAATGTACATCGGCCGATTCGCGCCCTCGCCCACCGGCCCGCTGCACTTCGGTTCGCTGGTAACAGCAGTCGCAAGCTACGCCGATGCGCGTGCCGCCCGTGGCCAATGGTTGTTACGCGTCGAGGATGTAGACACCACGCGCTGTTCTCGCGCCGCTGAAACCGAGATTCTGCGGCAGCTTACGGCATACGGATTTGTGATTGATGGTGAAGTCGTTCGGCAAAGTGAGCGCGCAGATATTTACGAGGTAGCGATTGCGCGGCTCGCCGATGCGGGGCACGTTTTCGCGTGCACGTGTTCGCGCCAGTCGCTTGGCGGCGCGCTGCGCAACACTGATGGAGAGTCGATTTATCCGGGCACCTGTCGCGATTCCCATATCGTCTCCGGCGCACAGTCTTTGCAGTCTTTGCATTCGTTGCGACTGCGCGTGACGGACAGTCGGGTCGCAAGGGTGCGGTTCATAGATCGGGCCACGGGTGTTGTCACGCAAAACGTAGCAGCGGACGTGGGGGACTTCGTACTGCGTCGCGCGGATGGTTGTTACACCTACCAGCTTGCCGTGGTTGTGGACGATGCAATTCAGGACATTACCGCCATCGTGCGCGGCGAAGATTTGTTAATGAACACCCCCAGACAAATTTTTCTGCAACGACTGCTTGGCGTTGCCACACCCACGTATCTGCATGTGCCATTGGTACGTAACGCGGCGGGTGAAAAGCTTTCAAAGCAAACCCTGGCACGTGCCATCGGTGTCGATGCGCCGGTCGAGACACTGCAAGCGTCTTGGGCGTTTCTGAAGCAAGCAGACTTGGGGCGGGTGGACTCAGTTGCCGCGTTCTGGAAGGCGGCCGTTGCTGCGTGGAATCCACAAATCCTTCGCGCCCATTGCTCGCCCCCGTAGGCGCGGCGAAAACCGCAATTTGCGTTCGCCGCGCCTGCATGCGCCAAGCCCCTTGAAACCACGCCCTTCATCACAAAATCTATAATTGAAAGTTACCCAAGAAAAATAAGGCAGGAAATATGACGACCCTCGTTGTGGTGCGCAAAGGCAATATGGCCGCCATTGCCGCTGACTCGCTCACCACGTTTGGAGACACCCGTTTGTCGGACGCGTTCGACGCCTCCTCCGACAAAATGGTTCGCCACGGCGAAACCGTAATCGCCCTGTGCGGCAGCGCTGCGCATCAACTTGTGTATGAAAATTTGCTGTCAACCGCCAAGGATTTGAATTTCAACAGCAAGTCGGAAATCTTTGAGACGTTTCGCAAGCTGCACGCGATCCTGAAAGATCAGCATTATTTGAATCCGAAGGAAGAAGATGAAGACGCCTACGAGAGCACACACATCACCGCGCTAATCGCAAACCCTTCAGGCATTTATGGCATTTATTCGATGCGTGAAGTGTTCGAGTTCAAGCGTTTTTGGGCGGCTGGATCAGGGCGAGAATACGCATTGGGCGCGATGAATGCGTTGTATGACACGCTCGATAGCGCAGAAGCCATTGCCCGTGTCGGCGTCGATAGCGGCACCACGTTTGACAAAAATTCAGCGCTGCCGATGCAGGTAATCACAGTTGCCTTGACGCCACGCGTGGGCTAAATTTTGCCGCCCGGAAGTATGGACAAAATCTCGGCGGGGTACGATCAACTCACACGTTTCTGGCTTGACACTGCGCCCGCGCGCGGCGTGGTTGCGCGCTTGGACGAGAGCCTTCGGACAGCACTGAAACATCACGATTACCCACCAGCTGTGGTGTCGTTGCTCAAGCAATTAGCAGGCGCCGCAGTGCTGCTAGCAAGCAACCTCAAGCAAAGCGCTCAGGTTATTCTGCAAGCACAGGGCACGGGGGATGTGCCGTTATTGTGTGTTGAGGCAACCGACGCGCTGACGTTTCGCATCTACGCCAGCGTGCGAGAGGGCGTGCAACTGCCGGACGCGGCTGACATCGCCTCACTTGTTGCGCCAGATGGTAAGGGCCGATTTGTGTTGACGATTGCGCCGACCAACGGCCAAATGTATCAGGGCATCGTGGCATTGCAGAGCACTAGCGAGACCAGTGACGGCACTATCGCTTCGTTGCTTGAGCAATATTTGAGCAACTCGCAACAAACGCAAACGCGCATGTGGTTGCGGGAAGACGGTGACGTGATGGAAGCCATGCTTCTCGAGCGGTTGCCGGACCACTCAGAGGACGAAGCAACGCCTGCATGGGATGCGCTGACGGCCCAGGCCGACGCAATCTTTAGCGAGCATTTCATGCCCTTTCCGTACCGCGAATGGTTGCAATTTTCTTTTGTTGGACACGATGTGAAAGTGCATCCATCACAGCCGGTCAGCTTTGCATGCTCATGCAGCATTGAGCGCGTGTTAAATGCGTTGAAGCTCGTCGGCGAAGACGAACTCAAACCGCTCATCGCCGCCAACGGCAAGATCGAAACGCGGTGCGAGTTTTGTGGCAAGGGTTACGAAGTGAGCGCTATCCAGTTTTCAGAATTGTTTCATGGCGTTGAGGCGTCATACTTGCCCGGCTCCCGGACTATTCAATAGCGTATGAGTGACGTCACCGCAGTCCGCATTGACAAATGGTTGTGGGCCGCTCGTTTCTACAAAACTCGCTCGCT
This sequence comes from Burkholderiales bacterium, assembly GCA_043719085.1. Classification (GTDB taxonomy): domain Bacteria; phylum Pseudomonadota; class Gammaproteobacteria; order Burkholderiales; family Casimicrobiaceae; genus Casimicrobium. The sequence goes on from JAYSUK010000082.1 coordinate 17,220, forward strand.
TGCAACCGATGCAATTGATGCCGGCCACGTGCGCCGCGCAACCGTTGGCTCGATCTCAGGTGACCGCTTAAAGCCAGCTCTAGTAGTGAAGGTGGGCGACTGCTTCTCGATTCAGCGCGGCGACAACGTGCAAGAAATTGCGGTCACAGCGATTTCTGACCGACGCGGCTCCGCCGCCGTCGCTACATTGCTGTTCAGCGAAACTGATGCGAGCATTGCTGCACGAAATGATCGCGCTGCAGCGCGTGTGGCAGCGGATAATCAAGGGGGGCA
>JAYSUK010000083.1:0-17375 GCA_043719085.1 Burkholderiales bacterium
GCATCATGATTGATCACCCGCACGTTAGTGAGCGCCTGCTCGTCAAGCAAATTACACAAATTGCCCACGCCGGGCGGATGCACCTCGACGGCAATGAAATTTTGTGCCGGTTGCGTGCCAGCCATCTCAGCCGTGGTCACGCCCATGCCAAAGCCGATCTCAAGCACGGTGGGCGCGGTGCGGCCAAACACCTGAGCCAGATCAAGTGCTGCCGTTTGGTAGCCGATGCCGTGCCGCGCGAAGCCTTCGGTTAAGCCGCGGGTTTGCTTCGCGGTCTGCCGTCCAGCGCGAACTACAAAACTGCGAATCGCGCGATGCTTTAAATCCTCGCGTGGCGCTTCGGCGCGGTGGGCCGCCAGAGCCGCATCGGTCATGGCAATAACACCACCCAGCGCGGGTCGTTTAATTCCAGGTTGAGCGAGGCATTCTTGCCGCTTTCCGAATAGTCCACGATCAGGCGCCGCGGTGCGCCCCACGAAACGCCTGCATCCACCCAGGGCGTGCGCGGTGAAAACACCCTTTCACGCGCCGGCCCGCGCCGCTCAAAGCGCCACACTGCGAGCCTGTTTTCGCACCCGTCGCCACAAAAATCGGCGGTCGCAAAATAGCGGCCATCGCTGTTAAAAAACGGCTCGTTCGGCAGCTCGGTGGTGCTGGCCGACACGTTTGCTGCGCCACGTTGCACCAGCACAAAATCAAGCTTGTCAGCTTGCGCGCGGTACAACACCACCGAATCCGACGGCGCGTGATACGCATAAAAACTGACGTTCGGCCCCGCCTCGCCCGGCTTGTCCTCAAACATAAACGGCGGCTCGCCCGGCACCGTCACCGCCAGCAAATTGCCCGCCCGCTTTACGATGCTGCCAGCGCGTCCAAGTTGCTGCGCCTCTATCTTCTTGCCGCAATCAGCAGGATCTCCAGTATTAGCGCAGAGCCTGGCAAATTGTTCCGCGTTAGGCGGGGCAACGGTGGCGAGGGTTTGGGCCGAGGCCGTGGCGCACCCAAGCGCACACGCCGCAGATACTAAACAGATAAGTAATCGCATATGTCGATTTTGTCATCTCAAGTGAAACGACCTAACCAATCACCTTCGCCACCTGCGCTTTAAGTGCCGCGTCGAGCAGTGCGATGGATTCGTTGAGATGGGCGCGCACCTCGATGGGGTTGCCCGATTTGCTGCCGGCTTTTTTCAATTGTGCGAGCAACTCTACGGTGTATTCACGCTGCAAACTTCTGGCATCTGCAGGTGCGCGCGGGCTGGGGCGGGCAACGGCGTCGGCGAGCAGGCGCACATGTTCGCGTTGCAAGTTGCGGCGCATCATGCTGATCGGGGCACTGCTGGCCAACTCGCTCCAGATGGCCTGTTGCAGCGTGCCATACAGGTCTGCCACGCTCAGTGCGCGGGTGGGGTCAACGAGCTTTTCAGGCGCGACCACGAGGCGGCCTGCGACTGAGTCGCGCATTAACTGATTGAGCGTGGATCGCTGCAAAGCAAACACCCGACCGGCCACTGATTGATCGATGGCGACGACCTGCGGCGTGCCGATGTCGTCATCGCTCACCGAATCCCAGCGGGCATCGAAGTCGGGCGTTAGTTTGCCGAGAAATTCCGGTTTGAATTTAAAGGCATTCACCGTGAACAGATTCTTCGCCAGCAGGTTTAGTGCGCGACGCTGTTTGTCTGCATCGACCGGCGTCAATGGTTGTCGCCCGGTGCCCGCCACATCGCGCAGCACGGTCACCCCACCGACGTATTTGGCGGTGAGTTCACTGATCTGCTCCATCAGCGTGAAGCCGCGCTGAAAGTTGCGCCGTAGTTGTTCGTATTTGGTGCCCGCGGGCAACTGCCGCGTCTGCACGCGGTCCCACAATTCATGAATCACGGCGAAGCGCTTTTCATAAAAGCCAAGCGGGTCGCTGGACAGGTCGCTGCGGTTGACTTCAGGGTCGATGCCTTCGACGATCGGCATAAAGCCCGCATCTTCATCGGTTCCATAAGCCATGGCTGGCTCGGTGGCGCGGATGAGTGTTTTTGCCAGCTCTGCCTGCTCGGTTTCGGGCGTGGTTTCTTTGTAACCATACTCGACCGCCCAAATGTCGTACGCACCCACCGTGACCATGGAATACTGGCCCTGACGCTCGCCTTTGGTTGCGATGTTGAGCGCGTTGTAGTCCATGACTGAGGACGACACGCCGACCTCTGCGCCGAATTTGGCATCGGCCAATTGCTCGGGCGTGATCGAGGTTGAGCCCTTGAAGTTGTGACGTAATCCGAGTGTGTGGCCCACCTCGTGCGCGGTGATGTCTTTGATGGCGTCCATCAGCCACGCCTCGGCTTGCGGCGAGCCGTATTCGAATTCACCGCGCGCGACCAGCAGGTCAAGCGCGAAGGCCGCCTCGGTGAGTTTGCCATCGGCGTACGAGCACATATCGCCCGAACTGCGGAACAAATTGCTGGCAACAGGGCGGGGCGGATCTTCCGCGATGCGCGCGCTGTAGAGCCGCGTGATGTCCTCGTTCATCTCAATGTCAGCATCGAGAATTTCACCGGTGCGCGGGTCTACCTTGCTTGGGCCGCGTGCGCCAAAGCGAATGTTGTTGCCGGCCACCCAACGCACCGATGCAAAGCGGGTGGCGGAGGTGTCGATATCGTCAGTCTCGGTTTGTTGCTTGACCACAATGGCGTTTTTGAAACCGATTTTTTCGTACGCTTTGTTCCACTCAAGAATGCCGTCGGTGACGGCCTTGCGATAGGCGGTCGGTATGTTTTTATCGAGCCAGTAAGTGATGGGTTGCTTGGGCTCGCTTAACACGCCAGGCACGCCGGGCGCGGCGGACGGATCCTTTTTTTCTAAACGCCAGCGATTGATGTAGCGGCTGCGCGACTGGCGCTTATCGGGATTGGTGAAGTCGTTCACGCTGGTGGTGAAGTAGCCCACACGCGGGTCCGCCTCGCGCGGGCGCATCGGCGTCGGGAGCTTCGAGAAGCCGTAGTAATAGCCCATGAACAGCGAGCGTACATCGGGCAGCGTGGAGGGTAAACGGGACGGCGGCGCGGACGGATTCGGGATTGGCGGCGGCAGCGAAATGCGGTTCAACTGGTAGTGACCGCGCACGTTAAAACCGGTCTCGGTTTCAGAGTTGCGAACCTTCTCAATGCTCGAATTTTTGGCGTCAAACGCGTACGGCTGACGGAAGGTTTGCTCCAGTTGCTGGGCGGCCATCGGAAAGTCGTTGATGAACAGCGCGTTGGCCTCGATCAGCACGCTTTTCTTGTCGGGATGCGGCGCGCTGGCGATAGCCGCCGTGCCAATCAGGCTGTCAGAAAATGATCGCTCAACGGCGTGCCGGATCGGCGCGTCGTTGGCGGCGGTGTAGGCCACGTTGCGCGCGATGAGCTGCACGCCCTGCGGGCCGAATTTCTTGAAACTCGCAAAATACTGGCCGCGCCCAGCGGCGAGAAACCCGCCCATCTGGTTGCCGTAAAGCCCGGCGTCACCAATCGAATGGGTCACATTGACCGAGAAGAAAAAAGGCCGCTCCCACATCGCCTCGGGGATTTCGATCCACACCTTGTCATCTTTGCGCCAGGTGGTGAAAAAGCCGGGCTCTTCTTTGGCGTCCTTAATCACCTCGGCAAACGGTTTGGGCGCGGGCGGCCCGCCAGGTGCTGCTGCGGTGGCGGCCGCACTGCTCCGAGCGGCGGCGGCTACTGCTTGCGCACCAGCGGCCGCTCTCGGGTCAGTGACTTTGGCGGCGGCATCAGTGGCCGCTGTCGCAACCGCCTTTGCAGCATCCGCAGCATTGGGCGCAGCGACAGCAGGCGCAGGCGCCATGTTCGCGCAGGACGAAAGGGACAAAACACCAACAGCCATCAACGCGGACGGCGTGCTACGAAGACGAAAATTCATGAACAACCTCTAAAATCAAGCGTCAACTTTTGTCTGGAAAGATTGTTGCATAAGGGCCAGAGCAAATTTCTACATAAAGTCGACTTTATGTAAAAATAGGTGCTAGGCCAAATGAAACAAGGCTTTATGAGTAAAGTTGATAAAAATAATGTGTGCAACCGACAAGTGTAGAGGCAACTAGCCATCATCGATTGCGCCGATGCTACGTGTTGAGACGAAACGCGGGTTTGCCGTTGCGAATGGCACCTATTTTCGGCTCTGCCGCTTTGCTGGCGCAGCACCACTGCGCTTTAGCCACGCTTCGAGCTCGGCGTTGAATTTGCTGGTTTCGGCGAGCAGCCAATCAACAAAGGCGCGCACTTCGCTTCTGGCTCGCGCGCGCTCCGACACCACCAGATAGCAGCCGGCACCCGTTGCCACCGCCACGTCGAGCGGACGAATCAAGTCGCCCGACATGAACACGTCCGCGCCGTAAGTGCGCCCCAGCACCACGCCTTGCCCGCTCTGCGCGGCGAGAAATGTTTGCATGATGAAGTCAAACGTCAGTTGTGATTTGCCCCGCACTTCGGGTTGCCCGATCGCCTCAAAAAAGCCGGGCCAGGTGGCGCGCACTTCGGCGGGGCCGCTGCCACACACCTCGATCAACGTGTGCGCAGACAAGTCACCCAATTGCCTGATGCGCGGCGCGCTGCGCAAATACGCCGGGCTCACCAGCGGAAACAACACTTCGTCAATCAGCAGTTTGGCCTGGGGCGGTGCCGTCTCGGCACGCAGATAGCGAATCGCCACGTCGACGTCCTCCGTGTCGAGATCAAACACGCGGTCGGTTGCTCCAATGTCGAGATCGGCATTCGGGCGCAGCGCACGGAAGCCAGACAGCCGCGGGATCAGCCATAACGAGGCGAACGACGCGAAGGTGCTGACCGACACATGCGGTGAATTCAGGTCGCGGCGCAGGCGATCCACTCCGTTGTCCAGCTCGGCGAGCACGCGCTGCACCAGTGGCAAAAATTCGCGCCCTGCGGGGGTCAACGCAATCTCGCGGGCCTTGCGAACGAAGAGCGAAACCCCTAATTCCTCTTCCAATCCCTGCACCTGTCGGCTCACCGCAGACTGCGTCAAAGAGAGTTCAGTGGCAGCCTGCGTCAGGCTTAAGCACCGCGCTGCGGCTTCAAAGCCGCGCATTCCGGCGAGCGTTAACGGACGGTTTCGGGGGGTGAGATGTGAGGTTTGCATGCGTTTTTTGCAGCCTCGGCTGCAATCAATTCGTTCGACAGAATGGAATTATCACTCTTAAATACACCCCAAGAAGCACATTACTTCTATTTTTAGCCCGCAAGGAGCACAGCCATGAACAGTATTCAATTTCCCTTTGCCACCCAAGACTGGACGCTCGGTAAAAGCCGCGCACTGGCGTTGCAGGCCACTCAGGTGAAATCGGTTGAGGCCCTGTCTGGTGCCATTTGGGTCACCGTATCCGGTAGCTCGCAAGACTTTTTTGTTCAGCGCGGCGACCACATCATGATCCCCTGCACTCACGGTCAGGTGGTGATTGAGCCACTGGGCACCGACGCGGTGGTGCGCATCGGCCAGCATGCAGAGGCGATGAGCTGGAACCAACAAAAGCAGTCGTTTTCCCACGCCCTGTATGTGTCAATCGTGTGCCCCATGGTGCGCGGTTTGCGAAAGGCAGCCGATTGGTTAGACCCGTCACCTGCGGCGGTTCGGGCACACTAATGGGTAGGGTGGAACGCTTGCGGTTCCACCTGTCACCGCCAAACGCGGCGGCCTTCCGAGTCACTCGACTAGTCGGCCTTCGGCGACCGCACAAGGCGGAACCGCTAGCGTTCCACCCTACAGCGCGACGGTCGATGCCTCAGTAGGCGGCGCGGGTGGCTGTTGCATCGGTGCGAGCAGTGAGGCGATCTCATTGACCACCGCCGTGGGCCGGTCGCGATACGACTCGATGATGTGGTGTGCGGTGGCAGCGTAGAGCGGGTCGCGCACGGCGTACAACTGACGCAATCGCTGCAAAGGGTCAGACACCATCAACAGCGGACGATCCCGATTACGGCGCACGCGCTCATATGACGTTTCTGCGGTGGAATGTAAATAGATCACGGTGCCGCGCTCGCGAAGCACGGCGCGCGTCTGCTCGTTCAAGATGGCACCACCTCCGGTGCCAAGTACGATGCTCTCACGAGCGCTAATCTCATCTATGATCGCAGCCTCACGCTGCCGAAATGCGACCTCGCCTTCAATTTCAAAGATCGTAGCAACGCTCACGCCGGTTCGCAGCTCCAGCTCATGGTCGGAGTCGATGAACGGAAGCTGCAAGCGCTTGGCTAGCAACTGCCCAATGGTGGTCTTGCCAGACCCCATCAGACCGATTAGAAATACGCTGCGGATTTGCATGACGGTGCACAACTTAGCACACACGCCACCCTGGTTTTGGGCGGCGCTTGGCTCGCGAAAGGACGGCGGTGCGAAAGTAAGAATCGAGAAGTACGAAAAATTACCTCGGGTGGTGGCGTTATTTCACCGTGCCCACAGTGTCCGAAAGGATGCGCGGAGTCAGGAATATCAGCAGCTCTTGCTTGTCCGAGCCGCGGTTGGTGCGCTTGAACAAATTGCCGACTACCGGCACATCGCCGAGCACAGGCACCTTGTCGACCGAGTCCGTAATCGTCTCTTCATAGATACCACCGAGCACGGCGGTGTCACCGTTATTGACGATCACCTTAGTCGACACGCGTCTCGTGTTGACAATCGGGCTGCCGTCCTGAAAGCCGGCAATCGAGTCTTTAGTCACATCCACGTCGAGCACAACGCGGCCATCCGGCGTGACTTGCGGCGTGACATCGAGCCCGAGCACGGCGCGAATGGTGACCACCGACGATTGCCCACCGACGCCGCCTGAGACGCGCAATTTAAACTCTTGTCCCTGAGAAATCGAGGCCTTGGTATTGTCAGCGGTGACTACGCGTGGGCTGGAAATCACTTTGCCGCGATTGGCCGCCTCCGCCGCGGAGAGCTCCAAATTAACCAGGTTGCCATTGCCCAAATTCAAGAAGGTCATGGCGAGCGTGCCCGCCGGATTGCTCACCGGAAGATTAACGTTGTAGGGGACCGAGTTTATGAATTCGCCGGTGACCCGCCCGGTGGTCGTATCCGGCTTGGTGCGCCAGTAATAGCTCGACGGTGAGAATCCGGTGGCGATGCCGGTGCCCGGCACGTTCGCTTGATTCGCGTCGCCGATCGGCGTGCCGGTGATACCGATGTTGCGGCCATTGGCGGATATGCCAGCACCAATACCAAAGCGCGCACCTAACTGGCGGCTAAATTTGTCATCAGCAATCACCACCCGCGCCTCAATCAACACCTGCTTGACCGAGATATCGATGCGGTTGATCAATGCGCGCACCTGATCGAGCTTCGACGGCGTGTCCTGCACGATCAGCACATTGGTGCGGGCGTCTACGCTGACGCTGCCGCGCTTCGACAAAACACCCGTGGACGACGCATTGGTGCCGGTGCCCGTGGTTGAAGGCACCAGAATCTTGCGCAGCTCTTCGGCTTTTTGATAATTCAACTGGAACATTTCAGTGCGCAGCGGCTCGATGTCGGCCACCTGAGCTTTGGCCTCCAGCTCCTGCTTCTCTTTCAGCGCCAGTTCTTCTTTCGGGGCGATCCACACCACGTTACCGTTTTTGCGCATGTCCAGCGAGCGCGCCTGCATGACCAGATCAAGGGCTTGATCCCACGGCACATCTTTGAGGCGCAGTGTCACGTTGCCGGTGACGGTGTCCGACACAATAATGTTTAGGCCGGTGAAGTCGCCAATCACCTGCAACACCGAGCGCACGGCGATGTCCTGAAAATTAAGCGATAGTTTTTCGCCTTTGTAGCCAGGACGAGAGCCCTGCGTAAGCTTGTTCGGATCCTCAACAATCGGTTTGATTTCAATGATCAGACGATTGTCCGTTTGGTACGCCGAATGCTCCCACAGCCCCTTGGGCTCAACCACCATGCGTGTGTTGCTGCCCTGTGTGAAAGTGTCGATCTGCTGCACCGGGGTGCCAAAATCGGATACATCGAGCTTGCGCTCAAGGTTCCTGGGCACTGTGGTGCGCAGGAAGTCAACGATCAACACCTTTCCCTGCGGCTTGATGTCGATGCCTGAATTGGCGTCCGACAGGTCAACAATGATTCGGCCTTCGCCAGCCTGCCCGCGCCGGAAGTCGACATCACGCAAGCCGAAGGTCACGCCGTCGGTCTTGGCTGCCGCCGAGAAGCGTCCGGTTTCTGGCGCTGAATCGGTCACGGCCGTGCCCGGCGCGTCAAACAGCGAAACCACGAGCTTTTTATTGTCCGACTTGACGTCGTAGGCTTGCGACTTGCTGAGGTTGAGCACAACGCGGGTGCGGCCCTGCGCCTGCACTACGTTGTAGCTGCGCAGCACCGAGTCGGTCACTTCGTTGGTGGCCTTGCCGATACTGGTGGTGTTTGCAAAATCGAGCACCAGACGCGGCGGGGTGGCGATGGCGAACACTGAGGGTGCGCCCGCCAGCGGTTCTTTCAGCGAGAAAGTAAGCGTGGTGCGCCCCGCACCGCCTTTGGCGACCGTGACGTCTTCGATCACGTTCTGGGCGGCGGCTGGTGCGGCCAGCAGCACCGATGCGAGTGAAGCGAACAGCGCCACCACTATCGACGTTCGGCTGCGATTGCCTGGCGTGCGCCATTGTTGTGTGACGTTCATTTCTTTTGCTCCCGCTCCTGCAGCATGATCTTGCTCTGACGTTCGGCCCAATCGCCAGCTCCGTCCTGAAATAGCTCTTTTAATGTGATTTCACCCTCGCCAATCGTGGTGATCACGCCAAAATTCTGCCCGACATAGTTGCCCTGCCGTACTTGAAACACCTTGTTGTCGGCCCCGCGTACCAAGCCAATGGTTGCCTGCCCGCGCTGTAAAGTGCCCACCATTTTGAGGGTCTCCAGCGGATAGGTTTCAAGCGTTTCTTTACGCCGCGTTAAATCAGGGCCACGGGTGCCTTTGCCAGTTTCAATTTTTCGTGGCTTGAACGGCTCAGGTTGCTCGAATGCGTTGTAGGTGAAGGCCTCGTACGGACGGATCGGTGGAATGGGTTCGATCTTGCCACGCGACGCTGCGCCCTGCTCGGCCATCCAAGCGCGCAGGTCACCGTCGCCACCGCCGCTACACCCCGCGAGGAACACGCTGACCGCCGACGTCACCGCAAAAAAAACAATAAGCCGCATCATTTCGGCGCCTTTGTTGCGTCTTTGGCTTTGCGCTGTTTCGATACTTCTTCGTCATCAAGGTAGCGGAAGGTCTTGGCCACCGCCTCCATCGTCAAAATCGTATCTTTCGGGTCTTTGTTGGTGATGGCGATGTCATTCAACGTGACGATGCGCGAGAGCTGTGATACGTCACTGGTAAACGCGCCGATATCGTGGTAGCTCCCGGTGACACGCAGATCAACCGGCAATTCGGCGTAAAAATCCTGCAGCCGCTCGGCGCTCGGTTTGAACAATTCGAACTGGAGGCCGCGCCCCAAACCGGCCTGATTGATGTCGGACAGCAAGGCATCCATTTCGCTCTTGCTCGGCAATTGCCGCAACAATGCGCCGAACTGCTGCTCAACCTCTTTGAGTTGCTGCACATGCAGGTCAAGATTGATGGCTTGCCCTTTTTTTAGAGCATATTCCTGCCGCAGCACGACTTCCTGCTTCTCTTTGCTTTCAAACTCATCGTACTGTGGCGACCACCCGAAATACGCAGCAAGTCCCATCAGCAACAAAAACAACAACGTTACCGCCCCCACCTTCGCAGGAAGTGGCCAAATCCCGATGTCGCGGGGATTCAGGCGCTTTATTTCGTCCCAAGTCATCTTTCCGCCCTATTTCGTGATCGCTTGCATGACTTTGTCACGCGACGTCGGAGGTGTCGCCGCGCCCGCTGCGCTAGACGGCACTGGTTTGGCCGCCGTGAGCGGATCAAGCCCTTTCAGGCTGATATTCAGGCTGAATTCATTGGCGCGCTGAGTGCGATCGGTAACCGCCTTGATTTCGACCAGCTCTGCATTTTGCAGATACGGCGAAGACTCCAGATTGCGCATCAGCGTCGACACCCGGGCATTGGACTGCGCGAGGCCAACCATGTTGATCTTTTGCCCGGTTTGCTTGACCGCCTTCAAGTAAACCCCGTCTGGAAGCTGCCGCACCAACTGATCAATCAGCTTGACCGATGCGCTGCGATTGACTTGCAATGTTTCTACAACTTGCTTACGCGCCAGAAGTGCCGCAGTCTGGTCTTTGAGCTTTTTTATTTCGTCAATCTGTTCGGTGAGTTTTTTGTTCTCCGCCACCAGCACGTCGTTTCGGCGTTGCTGGGTGGCGGTACGCTCGTCGAGGTAGAGTTTGCCGACGTACCAAAGCGACAACGCGCCCACCAGCACCCCAACCAGGATGAAATTGAACTCGCGTCGCCGTTGGGCGCGTTTCGCCTCGCGGTGCGGTAGCAGGTTGATGCGAATCATTCGTCAAACCTCCGCATGGCCAGCCCACATGCCACAAGCAAGGCCGGCGCGTCGGCGGCCAGCTGACGCGACTTAACACCCGGACTCAGCCGCATCTCTGAAAAGGGGTTGGCCACCGACGCCACCACGTTGGTGCGCCGCGAGACCGCATCGGTCAACCCGGGGATCGATGCGCAGCCGCCGCCAAGCAGCATCGAGTCGAGTTGGCCCTGAGCGCTTGAGGTCAGGAAAAATTGCAGCGCCCGCGCGGCTTCAATGGCCAATGTATCAACATAAGGGCGCAGTACATCGTTATCGTAGTTTGCGGGGAGGTTGCCCGAGCGCTTCGCCGCCTCGGCCTCTTCCCCCGTCATGTTGTAGGCGCGCTGAATCTCTTGGGTCAACTGGTTGCCGCCAAACGGGCTCTCACGCATGAAAATTTGCTGGTCGTTGCGGAACACGTAAAAGCGCGTGGCGTTCGCGCCAACGTCCAGCACGCCGATATTTTGATCGATACCTTTTCCAGGTAGGGCTTCGGCCATCAACTCGTAAGCCGCCATTACGGCCATCGCCTCCACGTCCATCACTGTGGGTTTGAGCCCGGCGGATTCGAGCGCGGCGACCCGATCCTCCACCTTTTCGCGGCGCGCAGCAGCGATCATCACCTCGATCTGCGTGTCATCGTTGGCCACCGGGCCAATGACGCAGTAGTCGAGATTCACTTCATCCAGGGCAAACGGAATGTACTGATTGGCCTCGCCCTCGACGGCGAGCTCAAGGTCTTCGTCGCGTTCGGTAGCAGGCAAGGTAAGCCGTTTAGTGATGACCATGCTGGTTGGTAACGCAACCGCCGCATTTTTTGTGCGCGAACCGAGCTTTCTCAGCGCTCGCTCAAGCGCTGCGCCAACCGCTTCGAGGTTGGCAATGTTGCCATCTGCCACGGCATCACGCGGCAGCGGTTCGATCGCATATCGGTTCAGTTCGGGCTTTGCCTTGGTGCCCATCAGCTCCACCAGCTTCACCGCCGTGCTGCTGATGTCAATACCGATGAGTGGGGTGCTTTTTGCCCCAAATACTCCCCGGAGCTGACCCAAAAAATTCTTTTGCATTGAGAGCTTAGGCCACTTTTGTCGCCTGAAACTTTAAGTTGAGGAAGGAGTGTTGCATAAGGCTCGCGCTGTGGCAAGCTGCGGCCCGAATTATGCTCGCGCAGAGCCCGCCTATAATCAGAAAAAATACAACATTGGCATAACGCACGAGGGCGGCAACGGTAAAAACGTGCCGTACGGGTCATGGCCGGATCCGGGGAACGAAAGGTTCTGATGTTCAAACGTTGGGTGGTTTACTTATCCTCCTTGCTTGCCGGCGTAATGCTGGTGGGCGGAGTTATCGGCGTTTTGGTCTGGGCGTTGATAAGCGCCCGCTTGCCGACGCTGGACGTGCTGACCGACTATCAGCCCAAACTCCCGTTGCGCATCGTCGCCGAAGACGGATCGTTACTATCCGAATTTGGCGAGGAGCGGCGCAGCCTGGTCAAGCTGGCGGAAGTTCCTTTGCATGTGCGCCAGGCGATCCTTGCCGCCGAAGACTCCAATTTTTACGACCACTCCGGCGTGGACTGGCTTGCCGCATTACGCACGGCGTATACCAACGCTGTTGGTGGGCAACGCGCGGGCGCGAGCACGATCACCATGCAGGTGGCACGCAACTTCTTTCTCACGCGGGAGCGGGCTGGGGTTGCCGGATACCTGCGCAAAGCTAATGAGGTAGCACTCACTTTCAAAATTGAGCACGAACTGTCTAAGGATCAAATCCTTGAACTCTACATAAACCAGATTTTTCTGGGGCAACGCTCGTTTGGCTTCGCCGCCGCTTCGCGCGCTTATTACGGCAAACCGCTTGCACAGGTAACTGTCGCCGAAGCCGCGATGCTCGCCGGTTTGCCAAAGGCACCGTCGACATTCAACCCGTTCGTTAACCCCAAGCGAGCCGAGTTGCGCCAAGCTTACGTATTGCGCCGGATGCACGAATTGGACTATCTGGCGGACGCTGAGTACAAATTGGCTCAGACTGCGCCCTCAACGTTGCGCCAATCCAGCGGCCCGACCGTACATTCAGAGTACTTAAACGAGATGGCGCGTCAATTTGTATTCGACTTGGTGGGCGAGTCAGCCTATACCCGTGGCCTGACGGTCACCACGACCATCAACGCGCGCGATCAGGAGGCGGGCTATCAGGCCCTGCGCCGTGGCGTGCTCGATTACGAGCGCCGGCAGGCGTTTCGCGGGCCTGAAGGTTACGTCGACCTGCCAGCGGTGGGCAAGGGCGGCGTGGAGGCGAAAGAGGCGCTGGCTGAGGCGGTGGATGGCGCATTTGCGCAATACCCCGATAGTGACGATCTGCTCACGGCTGTGGTGCTGGAGGCCAATTCCAAGCGAGTGGTGATCACGCGTGGCGAGGGCGAAACCTTCACGCTGGAAGGTGAATCAATCCGTTTCGCCAGGAACGCGCTGGCTGACAACGCCCCGTCGGGCGATCGATTGCGGCGCGGCGCGGTGCTGCGCATTACGCAGGACGACAAAGGCGTGTTTCGCATCGCACAAATGCCGCAGGTGGAGGCCGCCTTGGTGGCGGTTGACCCGAGAGACGGCGCGGTGCGCAGCCTGGTCGGAGGCTTCGATTTCTCGAAAAATCAATATAACCACGTGACGCAAGCCAGCCGCCAACCGGGATCGTCATTCAAGCCGTTTATCTACTCGGCCGCGCTGGAAAAGGGCATTACACCCACCACCATCATTAACGATGCGCCGCTTTTTTTCTCGGCGGGCCAAACCGGTGGCGACGAGTGGGAGCCGAAAAACTACGATGGCAAATTCGATGGCCCGATGCGCGTGCGCACCGCGCTGGCCAAATCGAAGAACATGGTCTCTATTCGCATCCTTCGCTCGATCGGACCCGGCTACGCGCAGGATTACGTCAGCAAATTCGGTTTCGACCCTAAGCAGCATCCGGCCTATTTGACGCTCGCGCTCGGCGCCGGGCAAACCAATCCGCTGCAAATGGCCGGGGCGTATTCGGTGTTTGCCAATGGCGGCTATCGCATCAAGCCTTATTTCATCAAAAAAATCGTTGATGCGCGCGGCCAAACTATTTTTGAAGAAACCCCGGTGGTCGCCGGTAAAGATGCCGAGCAGGCCATCGATCCACGCAACGCTTTCATCATGACCACCCTGCTGCGCGACGTGGTGCGCGCTGGCACGGCCACCAAGGCGATGGCGCTGGGGCGCGGAGATCTGGCAGGCAAAACCGGCACCACCAATGACAGCCACGACGCGTGGTTTGCCGGATTCAACCCGACGCTGGTCGGGGTGACATGGGTCGGCTTCGACCAACCCCGATCATTGGGCGAGAAAGAAACCGGGGGCGGCGTTGCATTACCCATCTGGATCAACTACATGAAAACCGCGCTGCGAGGCGTGGCGGAAGCCCCGCTCAAGCCGCCATCCGGTGTGGTCAGCGCCACGGTGGGTGGCGACACCGAAGCGAGCGGGCTCGCCAATAGTGGTGCAATCTCCGACTGGTTCTATTCCGAGTTCCCGCCGAAGCGTTTTGTAGACCCGCTCACCGGCAATGAGGGCAGCCGCAACAAGGCGGACGAAGAAGTCCGGCAACAGCTGTTCTGAGCGCGCGCCGACTGTGTGCAAGCGGCTTGACTGCGACGGCGCAGTCAAGCCGCCGCAGTGTGCTGCAACCGCTAGCGCAGCCGCAAAAGCCATGACCCACCACCGCGAAACCCTAGCCGCCATTGCTGCCCGCATCATCGTCGAGTCCGAACTGACCGACTGGTCACTCGCTCGGCGCAAGGCCGCGGCCGAAATGGGCATGAGCGCGCACGGCTCGCCGCTGCCCTCCGACGATGAAATCATCGGCGAAATCAAAACCTATCACGCGCTGTACAGCGGAGATGCTTGGGCTTTGCAACTGCGCGCGCAACGCGAGACCGCACTAGAAGCCATGATCGAACTGGCGCGCTTCAACCCTTTGCTCACCGGGGCGGTGGCCGAGGGATGGGCACATGCAGGCAGTCCGATCCGCATCGAACTCACCCCAGAAAGCGGCAAAGACGTAGAGTATGCGCTGCTGAATCTCGACGTGGAATTCACCCCAACGCACGCCAAGGATGGCACCGAGCTTTACGAAATTCTCGACAGCGACTGGCCGATGCGATTGGTGGTGCACCAGGTAGGCCGCCCGCCCGACCCTCGCCACAAAACGCGGTTAAGCGGAAAAGTGCTTGAACAGCTTTTGCGTGAAACACCCTAGACGTATGGGCTATAGGCGAAAATTACTTAAAGTCAACGTTTGAGAAAAAAGTAGCACGAGCCCACGCTAAATAGGCTTGTTGGCCTCATAGCTGTAACGCAGAATCAGCACAGCCACCGTGCAACGCATGTCAAAAGTCGCGTTACAAAGCCTTACAAAGCGGACATCAAAAATCGGGCACATTTCACTGCGACCCGCGTTCAAATGGATACATGACGCCAAGCAACCAGCGCGCCGTGAAAACAACCACAGAGCAGGAAAAAGCACCCCATGACATTTTTTAAGACCACCCTCGCCGTCGCCCTATTTGCCGCTGCGGGCACGTCGCTCGCTCAGACGCCGCACACCGCGCACGGCATGCACCAACCCGGCGAGCGCATCGTCAAAATCCTCAATCTTGACGCAACTCGCGCCGCACAGGTCACGGCCATCATGACCGAGCAGCGCGCCCAGGGCAAAGCGCTGCGAGAAGCAAACAAAAGCAGCACCGACCGCGAAGCCACACACGCCCAGATGAAAGCGCTGCACGAGGCCACTAAAGCCAGGCTGGCCACGGTGCTTACCGCCGCAGAGGTGGCGCAACTGAAGGAAACAATGATGAAGCACCGCCACCATGGCGGCGGCGCGAAACAGAGCTGAGCAAGGCGCTGCATAGCGCTTTAGCTCCCGAATGCTGCGATTGCCGCTCGCGCGACCATTGCAGCGAATTGAAACGCCGTCTTCGTGACGGCGTTCTAATTTCGTTGCTTTGACCCGCTCCTCGACGCGAGCGGATTTTGCGCTCTGCGCCCGCGCTTCAGGCGTTTGCCGATTACTTCAACAACGCCTTCAGTAATCTACCCATCTCCGCCGGATTGCGCGTGATCGTGAAGCCGCACTCCTCCATGATGGCGAGCTTGGCGTCTGCGGTATCCGCACCACCGCTGATCAGCGCGCCGGCATGACCCATGCGCTTGCCGGGGGGAGCAGTGACGCCAGCGATGAAACCGACCACCGGTTTCTTCATGTTGGCTTTAACCCAGTACGCGGCTTCGGCCTCATCTGGCCCGCCAATTTCGCCGATCATGATGACGGCGTCGGTTTCGGGATCGTCGTTGAACATACGCATCACGTCGATGTGCTTGAGTCCGTTGATCGGATCGCCGCCGATACCGACTGCGCTGGATTGGCCGAGGCCTAGCTCGGTCAGTTGACCGACCGCTTCATAAGTCAGCGTGCCAGAGCGGGAAACGACACCGATGCGGCCTTTGCGATGAATGTGGCCGGGCATGATGCCAATTTTTATTTCGTCGGGCGTGATGAGGCCGGGGCAGTTCGGCCCGAGCAGGAGCGTTTTTTTGCCCTGCATTTTGTAGCGCGTTTTCAGCATGTCGAGCACCGGGATGCCTTCGGTGATGCAGACCACCAGATCGAGTTCAGCATCGACTGCCTCGTCAATCGCGGCGGCTGCGCCCGATGGCGGCACGTAGATCACGCTGACAGTGGCGCCGGTCTGTGCTTTGGCTTCTTTCACCGAGCCGTAGATCGGAATGCCTTCAAAACTTTCACCGGCCTTTTTCGGGTTCACGCCCGCGACGAAGCAGTTTTTGCCGTTCGCGTAGGTGGCACAGCCGTGGGTGTGGAACTGGCCAGTTTTGCCGGTGATGCCTTGCGTCATAACCCGGGTGTTTTTATTGATGAGGATGCTCATATTTGTTTTCCTAGGTTAAAGCGCGACAAACTCAACGCGACGATTGCGTTGTTTGTTTTCAGGTGTGTCGTTGGCGGCCACGGGCTTCGCGTCGCCATAGCCTTTGCCGGTGAGCACGTCTTTCGGCACGCCCTTGTTCACCAGATACGCCGCCACCGCATCAGCGCGAGCTTGCGACAGTTTCAGGTTGTTCTCAGGCTGGCCGACGTTATCGGTGTGACCGCCAATTTCGCCTTTGGTTTTGCCGTCTTTAATCAGCTCGGCCAATTCGTTTAACCCCTTCGCCTCGCCCCCGCGAATCTTCGCGCTGCCAGTATCGAACTCAACGTCGAGAGTGAAGGTTTTTGCTCCGGCTTTGAAGGCGTCTGCCGCAGCCATGGCCTTGGCTTTCAGTTCGTTCGTCCAATCCACGCCTTCACCGAACGCTGCCTTTATTTTGGCTTCGGCATCTTTCATGATCGCTTCACCCATTTCTCCGCTGGCTTTCACACCTTTCCCGTCGAAGGCGAGGCCAAGCGTCTTACCTTTAAGCCAACCGAAAATGTCGGCCCATTTACCGGCAAACGAGAACGCGGGCAATGCCGCATCTAGCGTCAGTTTGTCGGTCACGTTGGTCTCGCCAAAGGCGGCTTTCGCAGCACCGAGCAACGTGTCTTTTGCTGGCTGATCTTTCACCGCGCCTTCGAGCGTGAGCTTGTCACCAGCGCTGATAGCTGTCCATTTGCCAAACGATGGCAACACCGGCTTGGGCGCTTCCACCACTTTCGGCGCTTCAACGGTAACCGGCTTGGCCACCACGGGCGCTTCTTTTGGCTGAGTGCATTGACGCAGTAACAGCGCGGCGAGAATGGCGGACACGATGAGGGCCAGCCATTTCATCCAGCCGGAAGCGGGTGCGGAGGGTTCAAGTGGTTT
>JAYSUK010000084.1:0-17309 GCA_043719085.1 Burkholderiales bacterium
CTATTTGCGCCTTGGTGATGAGCCCAGCCCAGCACGTCATCAAAAGGAGTCAAGCCGTAGCCTAGTTTGGCTGTGCCGAAGCCGCCAGCCAAGCCAACCCAAGCTTCGCGACCAAACATTTGCGTCACGCCGCTTGAAGCACCGGCCGCACCGGTGTCAGCTGCGAAGCCGCTTTCCAGCTGGAAAATGGCAGCCAGACCACCGCCCAGCTCTTCGCGACCACGGAAACCGAAACGTGACGAAATGTTTTCCATCGACGTAATACGGGCTGATGCTGTCGGGCTTTTGTACGACGCTGATTCGAGCGCAAGACGCAGACCACCGTAGAGCGTAACGTTTGCTGTTTGTGCATGCGCCGCAGATGCTGCGACCACTGCCAACGTTGCTATTGCAACCTTGCTAAATTTCATGATGTACCCTTAAAAATTAAAGTTGTCTGACCGAGCCATGCGATCTCATACGAGATGAGCCGACACGCATAAGCGCCCGGCTCACCTCTAGTCAGATCGCAGTTATCTCGCTATTAGAACTTGTGCTTGACGCCCACACCAAACGCGCTTGACGATTGACCGTTAGCTGAAGTGGCGATGGCGGCGACGTTACCGTCGGCCGTACAACGAATGCCCTTGTCTTTGCATTGCGAGTAGATCGCGTACAGGTTGGTGCGCTTCGACAAATCGTATTCGCCCAGCAGTGCTGCGCTGGTTGCTTTTGCGCTGCCAGATTTCACCTGAGCGACTTGCACGCCAACACGAGCTGCACCAAACGGAACCGTTACGCTGCCAACTAGAGGCTTCGTTTTCACGCCAGCAACGCTCTTGTTCTGCGCGTAGAAGATACCAGCGTAGGCAACGCCGAAATTGTAAGTTGCGCCAAAGCTCATGTGCTTGTCAGAGCCCGTTGCTGCTGCGTTCTTTTGATCGCTGTAGCCAAGACCTGCGTACAGCGGGCCGTTTTTGTATTGCACGTTGGCACCAAAGGTACGGCCTGCACTCGTGCTAACCGTTGACTCACCAGCCGACCACATCAGCGCAGCGGTAACGTTACCCATCTTAGGAGTAGCATAAATCACGGCGTTATTCGGACGCAACGTGTTTGCGTAGAAGCCATTCATGTTGGCAACAGCGGACCAGGCGGTCAGGCAGCCACCAAACGAGTCGTCGGCGTTGCACTGAACGTAGAACGCTGGTGCGTATTGACGACCCAGGGTCAACGAACCAAAGCCACCGTTCAGGCCGACGTAGGCTTGACGACCAAACAACAGCCCGCCCTGACCGAGACCGCCCGTGTCGGAGGCGAAACCGCCTTCAACTACGAATACCGCATTCAGGCCACCGCCCAGAGACTCAGTGCCGCGCATGCCCCAGCGCGAACCAGAGATACCACCAGCTTGTACTACGGTTACGGACGTGCCGGTTTTGCGCTCGCTAGCGATGTAGGTATCAACGATGCCGTACAGTGTGACGTTTGCGGTTTGGGCCGATGCGGCACCAGCGGCGATTGCACTCAGTGCCAGCGCCAAGAGTTTCTTATTCATAACAGTCTCTCCTCAGATATAGACGATCAGCACAGCCCAACGGGCACTGTGACCAACAAATTTTCTTCCTACTCAATCCCGGAAGCTGCTCTAATTCTGACAAATTACGGAGGTTCATCCAACCTTATCGTGGGTTGGGAGTGAATTTGCGGGCTCTCGTATGTTGTCAATTTGCAACAACCGCCCTTGTCAAACCGGCGTGAAACTCGCCGTTGAAATCATTGCAGGGTTGTTTCATAAGATGCTGATTTAAAAGACTTAATGTATTTATTTATTGAGCTAGCCGCGAGCTGTTTCGTGCTCAGCCTACTGGTATGCACCGCTGTTGTTCGCGGGTGGGTGAGTTCACCGCTAAGTCTTCCGAGTGAGCGCTCACTACACGCCGGGCCGATTCCGCGAGGTGGCGGCTTGGGTGTCGTGGCCGCAATTTTGTTCGGATGGGTGCTGCTGGGGGTGTCGCCCACCGTGGTGGCCGCTGTAACGCTGGTCTGGGCAGTGTCAGCTTGGGACGACTGGTTCGGCGCGCCACCGGTTCTGCGCCTATTGGTGCACGCGGTTGCGGCGGCGCTTTTGTTGTGGACATGGGTGTCGGGCGCGTCGCCAATCATCGCTGCGGTAGCGCTTGTTACTCTGATGTGGGGCTTGAATTTATTCAACTTCATGGACGGAGCGGACGGGCTGGCGGGCACGACCGCGCTGATGGGAGGCCTAGCGTTGGCGGGGCTGGCCGCTATCTCCCCGGACGCGGGAAGCAGCCAAACACTGGCCGCAATGGGCGTCGTCGTCGCCACAGCCGCAGCGGGCATACTTTGCTACAACCTGCCATCGGCCAAGATATTTATGGGCGACGGGGGCTCAACGGTCCTCGGCCTAACGTTGGCTGGGATTTGCGTAAAAGGAGTCGCCGACGGCGTGTGGCCAGCGGCGGCCGCCGCAGTGGTATTTACGCCATTTTGGGCAGACGCGACCTACACGCTAGTGCGACGACTGCTGGCGCGGCATAGCCCGCTGAAACCGCATCGCGAACATCTCTACCAGCGACTGGTGCTTGCAGGGCTTGGGCACCGTGGCGTGCTGCTGTGGATGATTGGCTGGAATATGGTTTCGGCCATGGCGGCGTACCTGCTGCGCGACGTCACGGGGCCGATAGCGTTGTTGATGGCCGCGAGCTACGCAGGTTTCTATGTCGCGTTCACAGAGTGGACGCTGCGTAGGCAACCCAATTTGCTGATGAATCCGCGCGCGATATTGGCGTTGATCTATGACCTCGCCGCCGCGGCCGCCGCGTGGACATTGCTTTTCTGGGCACGGTTCAACTTCAATATCGACGACGCCGATTTCACAGCGCGAGATGTTGCCCGCAGCCTTGCCTTTGTGGTGCCAGTGCACGCAGCCGTGTTCGCGGGTATGCGTCTTTATCAGGGCTTGTGGCGCTTTGCCAGCATGGAGGATTTGCGGCGCATCGTGGTGGGTGCGTTGGTGGCTGCTGCGGGAACCGCTGCGTTGTTTGTGCTGGTGCGGCCGGACGGCTTCATCTGGCCGCGCTCGGCTTTGCTGTTGCAACCGGCGCTGCTTATTCTTCTAATGGGAGGGGCCCGGTTCGCTTACCGAAGTTGGCGCGAACATCGGTTGTACGGTCTCTCTGCTGCCAAAGGTGAGCCGGTGCTGGTGTTGGGAGCGGGCGCTTCCGGCGCCCGGTTGGTAAGTGAACTGGCCAAGTCTGAGACGTGGCGGGTAGTTGCGTTACTTGACGACGACGTCGCAAAGTTAGGCGGCAGAGTCCACAACACGCTGGTCGTAGGAAAACTGCATGAAACGCGGGCCGTAGCGAAGCGATTTGGCGCACGCCACGCCATCATCGCGATGCCAAACGTAAACCACGACGCACGGCGACGTGCCGTCGCGTTGGCCGCTGAAGCGGAACTCACCGTGCTGACCGTGCCATCCTACGATGAATTGTTGTCGGAAGATTCACCGTTGGCCAAACTGCGTGCCGTCGAGCTTGAGGACTTACTCGGACGCGATCCGATCACCCTGAACACCACGGGGCTGGAAAAATGGATAGCCGGACGCACGGTGTTGATTACGGGCGCGGGCGGCTCAATTGGCACCGAGCTGTGCAATCAAGTGGCAAGATTTCATCCTGGTCGGCTCGTGATGGTGGACATTTCCGAGTTTGCATCGCACGTAATCGGTGAACACATGGCGACTCGATTGCCACCTGATCGCATTGAAGTGTATGTGGGTGACGCTCGATCAACCTCTCGAATGACGGAGATATTTGATCGAGAAAAGCCCGCGATCATTTTTCATGCCGCCGCCTACAAGCACGTGCCACTGACGGAATCGGTTAATGCATGGGAGGCCGTTCGAAATAACGTCATGGGCACGCTCGTCACGGCTGAATGCGCACGCCGTGTGGGGGCGGAGAAGTTCGTGTTGGTGTCAACCGACAAGGCGGTGCGAGCCTCAAGCGTCATGGGAGCCAGCAAGCGGCTGGCAGAGCTCGCGGTGCTCAGTTTGCCTGAGGCCCCCACGCAGTTTGTTGGTGTCCGATTCGGCAATGTATTGGGCAGCAACGGCAGCGTGATTCCAAAATTTCGCGAACAGATCGCCGCCGGCGGCCCAGTCACTGTCACACACATCGAGATGACCCGATACTTCATGTCCATCCCCGAGGCGGCGCAGCTGGTCGTACAGGCCGGCCTGATCGGAAAGGCTCGCTCGCTCTATGTGCTGAATATGGGCGCGCCGATTCTCATCATCGAATTGGCGCAAGAGCTTATTCGTCTCGCCAAAGGCGCAGTCAATTCGATTCCCATCATTTTCACCGGCCTCAGGGCGGGTGAAAAAATGCACGAAGAACTTACCGGCGAGGGCGAGCGTTTTGTTGAAACCGAGCACTCGAAAGTGCGCCGGGTTATCAGCGATGCCAATGTTGCCATTGACTTGAAGGCGCTTAAGGCTTGGCTAGATCAACCCACGCCCGAGGACGTGCGCGCTGAACTTAAACGCTGGGTGGTTGACTTCAGTCCGCCTGCCGCGCAAGTAGGCGCGCATACTGCCCCGATTGCTGCGCAAGCGTAGCGTGTGTGCCGCGCTCAACGATTCGCCCGGCATCGAAAACAAAAATTTCATCGGCACTGCGGATGGTGCTTAAGCGATGCGCTACCTGAATCACGGTATGCGTAGGCCCGAGAATTTGTAGCGTGTCGTGCACCAACCGCTCTGACTCTGAGTCGAGCGCCGACGTCGCCTCGTCAAACAGAACGATAGACGCACCTTTGTAGAGCGCGCGAGCAATCGAGATGCGTTGCCGTTGCCCGCCCGAGAGCAAGCTGCCACCCTCACCCACCGTTGCCGAATAGCCGTCGGGCAACGTCTCAATAAACGCCGCTGCACCCGCCGCCTGTGCCGCCCATTGAACACGCGATTGATCTATGACTCCGTCAACGCTGCCAAATGCAATGTTGGCGGCAACAGAATCGTTAATCAGCAGAACGTCCTGCGCTACAAGCGAGATGTTGTCGCGCAAAGTCTGCAAGCCAATGGACTGTAAATTCTGGCCACCTACCGTGATCTCGCCGCCTTGTGGCTCGTAGAAGCCTGCGAGCAGCGCAATGGCTGTTGATTTGCCGCTGCCTGATGCGCCTACGAAAGCAACGTGTCGCCCTGCTTTGATTTCAAGCGACACATCGACCAGCGCATCCGCGTCACGGCCCGCATAGCGGGCCGTGACTGAGTCAAACTTGATGGCACCCGCTAGTGCCATTTTGGTTTGAGTTTTTGCGGTCGACTCAGCAGGTTCATCGATCACAGCAAACAAACTTGCCGCCGCAGCCAGCCCGCGCTGGAGCACAGAATTTATCGCCGACAAACTCTTCAAAGGTGGCAAAAGCGAAAGCAACGCGGTGAAGAACACAAAAAAGTCGCCCGCTGTCAGCGCGCCGCGTTGCCCTTCGTTAATCGCCAACGCCACGATGCCCGCAATCGCCAGCGACACAACAAGATGCATCAGCGGCGCACTCGCAGCGTTGGCGGTCTCCTGCTTCATGATGGTGCGCCGTACGCGATTGGAGCGCTCAGCAAATGCCTTCGATATCTGCGAAAAAGCACCGTAGATTTTGATCGAACGCTGGTTGCTCAATCCTTCGTCCGTGAAGCGCGACAGCTCACCCATTTGCGATTGCAGCGCAACGCTTGCGGCGCGCAGCCGCTTCGTCAGCAGGCGCACGACAACCGCGACTATAGGCGCAATGACAAACACGCCGAGCGTCAGCTTCCAGCTAATCGCCGCCATCAACACCAGCGCCACGATGAGTTTGAGCGAATCCTGAACCAATGTGGTCAGCGCTTGACTGGTCACGGCACCAATTTGCTGCGTGTCGAAAGTGATTTTTGAAGTGAGCTCAGCCGCTGCATTGCGATCAAAAAAACTGACCGGTAAACGCAGCAAGTGCGCAAACGTAATCTGTCGCAAATCGAACACCACTCGACTGGAAACCCAGTGCAGCGCCAGATCGCCCAAAAAGTTGGCCGCACCGCGCAACGCAAAGATCGCGACCAGTAAAAACGGAAACCACAGAATCGGCATCGCATCGAGCGCGCCGGATAACCAGGCGAATACAGCCGATTGCGATAGCGCACTTTGCGCGGGCACCATCGCTACGCCCTGAGTCACTGCGGCCACCGTCTTTTCAGCAACAAACGCGCGATCCAGAATGCGCGAAAAAGCAATCGTAATCACCGGCTCAGTCAGCGAAACGAGTGCCAGCATCAACATGCCCGCGATCAGTCGTCCACGGTAGGGCTTTGCGTAGCGGAGAAGTCGTTTGTATCTTTGAAAGTCACTCAGCATTCGCAAATTGTTGCACGGCCCCCACTAATGCCACTTTCAAATCAATCCGATACGTTGTGGCTACTCCTTGCCGTGCGTGCGCACTGTCTGCGTCTTTGCGCCTAGACTCGAAACGATTTGAAAATGACATAAACTCTCTCTCCAAGTAAGGTGCTCCACGCATGTTTCAACATGCCGACGAGTGAAACGGGAAAACAGTGCGTCAGCTTTTTTGACCATTCTGTTACTGCCCCCGCAACGGTAAATCGCATCAACGCAGGTTGCATCAGCCACTGAAACGTAGCGTTTTGGGAAGGCGCAAACCAAAGTGCGGCGATAAGTCCGGAGACCGGCCCTGCTTGCCCGTCGCCCACCTCAGGTGACGGATTCAATGCTGGCTGTGCGGGGATGCACGGTAAAGCGAGCGCTGCTTGCCGACCTCCCGTCTGGTATTTGCTGCGCTCCCTTTCCCTGGTTCATTCCCGCTCATTCAGCAGCATCAGCTGCCGAGCGGAGGGCTTGGCTCAACAAGGAACGTCATGCAGTATTTGAATGGCTCGAGACCGAGCACACCCGGGTCTTTTTCATTGAAGTTAATCGTCACGTCGCTGGCTGCGACGGGATGCGCGTTCAGCGCGACAACTTTCGCGCAAACGGCATCGACGACAAAGGTCGAAGCAATCGTCGTCACTGGCACCCGCACCCCAACCCGTATCGACGAAGCCCTCGGCGACGTCACGGTCATTGGCCGTGATCAGATCGAGCAAGCCGCTGGCAAAACGCTGTCCGAGTTGTTGGGCCAACAAGCGGGGGTACAGTTTTGGTCCAGCGGCGGGCTTGGCAAAGCCAGTTCCGTATCGCTGCGCGGCCTTGAAGCACGACACACGTTGCTTTTGATTGACGGTGTGCGCTACAGCTCAGCCACAGTGGGCACACCCACATGGGAAAACATCCCACTCGAATCCATTGAGCGCATCGAGATCGTGCGCGGGCCGCTGTCGGGTTTGTACGGCAGCGACGCGGTCGGTGGCGTCATCCAGATTTTCACGCGACGGGGCAAAGATGGATGGCACGGCAATTCTGTCGCCACGCTTGGCTCAAAGCGCTTCGGGCAACTTGGCGGTGGTATGCGCTTCGGCCATGGCGCTTTTGACGGTTCCGTACAAGTACAACGCACCGAAAGTCGCGCTTTCTCCGCCACCAACAGTCGCGTGCCGTTTGGCAGCTTTAATGCCGACAACGACGGCTTTCGCCAGAACAGTGGTAGCGCCCAACTCGGCTGGAAAATCGGCGGCGGTTGGCGCGCCGATGCACGTGTGCTGCAATCGGACGGCGTGACGCAATACGACGATGGCCCCGGCACAGACGCCAAAGCAAAACTGCGCACTCAGGTCGCCTCGGTCAATGTTGGTGGGCCGGTCGCTGCGATATGGCAAACCAACCTGCGCGTAGCGCGCTCAACGGACGACTACATCACGCTCGCCACCGCCTCCCCGTTCAGCGATTTGGGAAAAATTACCACGGTGCAGGATCATTTGGCCTGGGAGAACACCATTGCCACGCCGATTGGAGCGGCTGCCTTTATCGTCGATCACACACGTCAAAAAGTCAACCGTCCCGGCCAGCCATTTTCCGTGTCTGACCGCGATATCACGGGTGTTGCAATGGGCCTGAACGGTCAAGCGGGCGCGCACCACTGGCAAGCGAATTTGCGCCACGACAGCAATTCGCAATTCGGTTCGCAAACCACTGGCACTGCCGCCTACGGCTTTGACATTACGTCGGCTTGGCGCGTTGGCGCGTCCTACGGTACGAGTTTCGTTGCACCGAACTTCAACCAGCTTTACTTCCCGAATTTCGGCAATCCAAAACTGCTTCCAGAAGAAGGCAAACAGTCCGAGGTCAACGTTCGTTGGCTGGGCACCAATCAACAAGCGCGTGTTGCGTATTTTGACAACCGGATTCGGGGGTACATCTCTAGCGGCCCGTTGCCGACCAACATTCCGCGCACTCGCATTGATGGCGTCACTGCGAGCTATGAGGCGCGTATCGCCAACGTCACACTCGCTGCCAGCGTTGATCACGTCAACCCGCGCAACGACACCAGCGGCTCCGCTAACTTCGGCAAACTCCTGCCACGTCGTGTCAAGGATTCAGCCAGGCTGGGCGCAGATGTTGATTTCAGCGCATGGCGAGTCGGTGGCTCATTTGTCGCATTCAGCGAGCGTTTCGACAACGCGGCGAACACCACACGGCTACCCGGTTTCGCGACACTGGATTTGCGCGCAGACTGGCGCTTCTCCAAAGAGTGGTCGGTCAACGTGCGTCTGAACAACGTCACCGATAAAAAGTACGAAACCGTCTACGGCTATAACCAACCGGGACGCGAGGGCTACCTGACGCTCCGCTACAGCGGCTTCTAATTTCGTATCAGTACCGTGTTGATACTTTGCGCTCGGAATTTGATCGCTACATTTGTAGGAGCGGCTTTGCCGCGACCTGTTCGCCTCGATGAACACGGGGGTCGCCGCGGAGCCGCTCCTACACTCAAACCGGTCTGTTTCCGGCCTTGTAGGGTTAGGGCAATGACGATGCGTTTCGCTCTCCAGGCCTTTGTGCTTGCAGGAATTTGCGCGGTCACACGTGTGGGTGTGGTTGCGGCTCAAACAACTCACGCGATCACCCTCCGAGATGATCGCAATGTCGAATTGATCTTTGCCCTGTCGCCACAACGCATTATCAGCCTCGTGCCCTCTGTCACCGAGAGCGTTTGCGTACTCGGTGCGTGCAAGCGTCTGGTCGGCACAGACCAGTTCTCGAATACGCCAACAGAAGTGCGCGAGCTACCGAAGTTGGGTGGCCTTGAAGACGCGCAGGTCGAGCGCATTTTTTCGCTCAAACCCGATGTCGTGCTCGCCACAAAATCCGCTCGTGTTGTTGATCGGCTGGAGTCGCTTGGCATCAAGGTCATCGTACTGGAATCAAACAGTCATGCCGACGTCAAGCGCGCGCTGACGTTGCTGGCGAAACTGTTCAACGTGCCCGATCAGGCAGATCGCGTTTGGAGCGAAATCGAACGCGACACTGCACTGGCGGCGTCAAAAGTGCCGCAAGCACTGCGCGGCAAAAAGGTTTATTTCGAAGTCTCTTCGGAGCCTTACGCGGCGGGTGCTAGCTCGTTCATCGGCGAAACGCTGACACGGCTTGGCATGAGCAACATCGCGCCGCGTTCGCTCGGGCCTTTCCCAAAGTTGAATCCCGAGTTCATCGTTCGCGCCCGGCCTGACGTCATCATGGCAACCGATCGCACCGTGAAGTCAATGACCAACCGACCCGGTTGGTCGGGATTGAGGGCGCTTCAGGGGCGAAGCTGCGGCTTTGGCGCGGAACGCTATGAGCTGCTGATCCGCCCTGGCCCGCGCCTGGGTGAAGCCGCGCTGGTGATTGCCGATTGTCTTGTAGGTTTGCGCGCGCCCCCTACGCCATGAACCAAGACGCTCCCGCCAAATCCGTTCACCCTGAGCGTAGCGAAGGGGCTGATGCCGCGACACAGTCAAACCCTTCGCTACGCTCAGGGCGACCGGGGACCGACGGTACGCTGAACGAAGCATCACACGATGCATCACGCCGCAAAACCCTAGCCATCGGCTTGCTCGTTGCCGCCTTCGTGTTCACAGCTTTCGGGCTCGCCGTAGGCAGTGAAGGCTTCTCACCCACACAATTACACGCTGATCTAGCAGCCGATGACGCCTCCTTGATCTTGGGTCAAATTCGCGCGCCGCGAACGCTCGGCGCGCTGCTAGTCGGCGCACTGCTTGGGCTCGCGGGTGCCATTTCGCAGGGCTTGTTTCGCAATCCGCTGGCCGACCCTTACTTGCTCGGCTCGGCGGCCGGTGCGTCGCTTGCCGTGGTGCTGGTGCTCGCAGCCGGTGGTGCGAGCGGCTACGTGATCTCGCTGGCTACCGTTCAGTGGACGGCGCGCATCGGCATCGTCAGCGCCGCTTTTTTTGGCGCTTTGATCGGGGTGACGCTCACACTGCTGCTCGCGCGCGGCGCGCAGCACACCTTGCGCTTGTTGCTCGCAGGTGTCGTGGTCGGCGTGGTGTTGAACGCGATCACGGAGTTGCTCGCCACCACCAGCGCCGACGCGCTGCGTGGCAAGCAGGCGTTCATGTTGGGCAGCACCGGATTTCTCGGCTGGCCCAGCGTTGTCGTGCTGGCTGCGGGCCTTGGCTTTGCGCTGCCACTGGCGCGCGTGTTGTCGCGAACGCTGGACGCACTCACGCTGGGTGAAGACAGCGCCGCCACACTCGGCCTGCCACTGGCAAAAATTCGCGCCACGCTGGTGCTGGTGCTCGCCGCCTGCACCGGCCTGGCCGTGTCGCAAGCGGGGCTGGTCGCGTTCATCGGTCTCGCCGCGCCGCACCTCGTGCGCCGCTTTGCGCCGTCCACGCACGGCTATGTGTTGCTGATGAGCGCGGCGATGGGCGGCGTGCTGCTGCTTGGCGCGGATGTGCTGGCGCGCGGCTTGATCGCGCCGCAGGAATTGCCGGTCGGCGTGCTCACCGCCATCCTCGGTGGCGGCTACCTGCTGTGGCTGCTGCATCGCCGGAAGTTCGCATGACGATCCGCGCTGAAAACTTGCGCGTGGTGCTCGGTGAACGCACCGTCTTGCACGACGTCGCATGCAGCTTTGAGCCCGGATGGACAGCCGTCGTCGGCCCCAACGGCGCGGGCAAGTCAACACTGTTACGCACGCTCGCGGGACTGCTGAAACCTGCAAGCGGACAAGTCACTTTGCACGGCAAACCGCTCACGGACTACGCGGCAAGCGAGCGCGGCAAAGCCATCGCGTGGCTCGCGCAACAAGGCGAGACCACGGGCGACCTGACCGCGAGAGAAACCGTCCACCTCGGACGACTGCCGCACATCGGCTTGTTCGGCGCACCCACCGCCAGGGACGACGCCATCGTCGACGCCGCGCTCGCGGCCACAGAGAGCACCGCCTGGCAACATCGACGACTACACGAACTCTCGGGCGGCGAACGGCAACGCGTGCTGCTCTCGCGCGCACTCGCCACGCAATCGCCAGTGCTGCTGCTGGACGAACCCACCACCCACCTCGACCCGCCCCATCAAGTGGCACTTGCCCGCCTGTTCCGCCGTCTCGCCAGCACCCACACCGTCATCACCGTGCTGCACGACCTACCGCTGGCGGTGCAGGCGGATCGGCTGCTGGTCATGCGCGATGGAGCAATCACTGGACACGGCGAGAGCAACGATACGGCGCCGCACGCGGCGTTGATTGAGGCTTTTGATCAGGCGATTACGGTCACCGCCGCCGCTACGCTGGGTGAACGGCCAACAGTCTCATTGCGACTTGGCAACTGATCGCTGCGGGACGACAACAAACCAGCGGTCTGGTTAATGACTTTTTCCCGAGAGCCTTGTTTCAATTGCTCTAACAGCAAGTTTCGGCGGTGGTCGGTTATCGTCGGAAGCTAAGCTCTCGGTACGTTCTTATGCGATAGCCGTTTCATCAAGAAGTTGTTTCCTGACAAAAGGGATTTCTCGCTTTCTGAGTTTTGAATGCTGCCCCCCGCGCAACATTGGTTAGTCTCTTGTAGCTCTCCGACGGGAGCGCGGCGGAAACCAAACCCATGCAGCGATCACCACCAGCGCGAACAACGTATACGTAAGCACAAAAACCCACTGTGGCGCGGAATAAAATAGCCATTGACGAAGCCAATACCCGACAAAACTGTCGCTGTATGCTGGGTTCGTCTGCGCGCCCGAATTCGCGCGCAGCCACAACTCAAGAGTGGTCAGCGGACACGTCCAACCCAGCCACGCCTCCGTCGCCACGACAGCAATCGTGGCGAGATGTGCAAGCCGAAACCACAGCGCATTCACCCAGCGCCAGCGCAGAACGTTGCCCAAAACCACCATTACCAATCCGCCCACGACGAACACGACGACGGCGAAATGCAGCGCCAGCACGGCGTCGGCTAGCAGCAGGAACGGTGAGTGAGCAGACGATGTTGTGTTCACTACGATCGGTTGGCGGCTGGAGAAACCATCATCACCCCGTAGGGCTATGTCGGGGCCTGCGCTCCGTGCATGCGTGAGGTTAGGCGCGTCGCGCGGGCTCGGATTGATGCAAAAAACGCGTGTACAAATCGCGCGGCGGAGGCGTTCCGGCCTGCATCATGATCCGTCCCGCTGCGCCGCGATGATAGGCACCGTGCGCGGTCACATGCGCGAGCATCTCTTCGCGCGACATCAGGCCCTTGTCGCCATCCGTAAATGTGAACGCGACGTTCTCTGTCAGTTGCTCCGGCGACAAATCGGATGAGTAGTCAATGTACCAAGCGTCGAGCATCGCCACGCCGTCGTGCAACGCCTCAAGCGTCGGTGTTTCCGTCGTGTTGGTCGCCGTAAACGACAGCGCCGCGCCCGACAAGTGCGCCGCAAAAATTTGATCCACCACGTAAATGTGATTCAGGAGGCGTATCGCGTTATGCCGCGCCTCCGACTGCGCCACAGAATCCACTTTGGCAAGCTCAGCGAAGAGCTGGTCGTTGCTCCATGCTTTGTATTTGAAAAGGGAATGAAAGAGGGTGGTGGTGCTCATGATTAGACTCGTAGAAACGATTTAGTATGGTGCCGGAGGCGACTTGGCTACGGGAAGAAAATGTCAGATACACCGCCGAGCCACGGAGCGGATCGGTCGACCACGCAACATACTACTGACGCTTGCTCATTTGTGCCAGCACGATCTTTTCGCTGTACTTCGTCAGCTCGTGCACGCTGTAACCATGGCGTTCGTAGAACGTCACATTGCCAGGTACGAGCGTGTTCGTTGTCAACTCGAAGCGCTTGACGTATGGATGCAGTTGCTCAACTGCGCGAAGCAATAATGCGCCGATACCTCGCCCCTGACAGGCCGGTTCAACGATTACCCCTCGTAGGGTGCAAACCGCTCCGTCGACTATGCCGCGCGCCGCCCCAACGATTCGCTCTCCGTCCCGGGCAATGATCACTGTTTGATTTTGGATGTGCATTTCAATAGAGCCGACTTCCTCGATGAGCGGTGGAATCTGTGCGTTTTCGCTGAGGCACCCCTCTTCGGCGAAAGCCCGCATCTGGATGCCGTGGATGACTGCGGCATCGTCAGGGGTGGCTGGCGCGATTGAGATCATGAACTGACTCGCTTGATGTGTTTTTACTACTGCGGACGGGGCGCGGTGGTACTTTGAATGCCGTGTCCACCGTCCCATTATGTGATTGTTGAAAACGACAGTTGATTTCCAGCGGCCAATCCGTCACGCCAACGGCAATCGCAAGCGCGCAATCGTACCGCCCGTAGCGCGTGGCAACAAGTCAAAACTGCCCTCGTGCCACTGCGCCAACCGCTCCACCAGCGCTAAGCCGAGGCCTGCGCCCATGCTGCCGCCTCGTGCGCTGTCGCCGCGCACGAAGGGCTGCTTCAGCCGTTCAACGTCGGCAGCCAGCACGCCAACGCCTGCGTCGAGCACGTCAATCTCAGCAATCGCGCCGTCGCGCCGCAGTGCTAGTTCTACCGGGCGTTTGCCATAACGGTGAGCGTTTTCAATCAGGTTCATCAGCATGCGGTCGAACGCTGCGGGGAAAGTGTTGACACAGATGGCTGCGTCGCCTGCCGACCATTCAACCGACAAACCGCGACCGTTGGCTTTGTCGGCGATGGCGCTCAGCGATTCGCGGATATCAACGCGCACCGGTTGTTCTTTGGGATTGCCGCGAGCGAAATCTAAAAACTGCGTGACGATACGATCAATTTCTTCAATATCGGTTGCCATTTCTGCGCGGCTTTGCGGGTCGCTCACCGAGATCTCACTGGCTAGCCGCAACCGGGTAAGTGGCGTACGAATATCGTGCGAAATGCCCGCGAGCATGGTGCTACGGTCGCGCTCCAGTCGTTCCAGATTGGCCGCCATGCGATTGACGTTGCTGGCCACTCGGGCGATCTCCGTGGGGCCGTCTTCAGGCAGCGGAGCGGGGCGTTTGCCGACTGCAACTTTGTCTACTGCATCAGCTAAATCCGCCAGTGGTTTCGAAAGCCGACGAGCGAACCAGAATGTGCCGGCCAGCAGCACGGCAAGAATCCCGCCAAGCGTGAGGAGCAGCCGCATCGGCACTTCGCCCGCCTCAACGTTACGAATGGGTATACCGGCCCACACTCCTTTGCTGGCGTCAGCGCCGACATTCAAGCGAATCCACACGATAGGCTGATCCATGCGCATGCCGAGACGCACTTCGGTGTCGCGCCCAAGTTGCTCCTGCAATTTTTCAACCAGCGGTTGCAACGCGGCGCCGCGCGGCAGTTGACCGATCTCGGGACGACGATCTACCGGCACCAGCAACACGCCGTACTCGCGCCCAATTTTTTGCAGCCCCATCATCGCGCGGCCAGGTCGATCAGGGCGATCCGGCTTGTCAAGTCGGTCGTCCGCTGCCATGTTATTGAGCGTGGTGCGCAGGGCTTCAACCTGAGCGAGCTTGGCTTCGGTAAAGTTGCGCGCAATGAGGGAGGCGCGATCTTGCCTGAACAGAAAAACCATGGCGAGCACGGCGACAGCCAAGGCCCCCATCAACAGCATCGCGAGACGCCAAAACAAACTTTTGGGCATCGTGACTAATCGGTTAGTCCGGCACGAACACGTAGCCGCGACCCCACACCGTCTGGATGTAGCGCGGCTTGCTGGCGTCTGGTTCCACGAGTTTGCGCAGACGCGACACTTGCACGTCGATGGCGCGATCAAACACCTCGTGCTCTTTTCCGCGCGCCAGCATCGACAATCGTTCCCGCGTTAAGGGCTGATGCGGATGGGTGACGAAGACGCGCAGCATCGCAAATTCGCTGGTGGTCAAGTCTTGCGCGATGCCGCTACGGGTGAGCACGCGCGTCGCAAAATTTACTTCGCAGTCACCAAACACAATCGGCTGATCGGTCGGTTTGGGTGCGCCCGGAGAAACGTCTGCGGCGCGGCGTAGCACGGCTTGAATTCTGGCCACCAGTTCACGCGGATTAAACGGCTTCCCGAGGTAATCATCGGCGCCCGCATCCAGCCCGTCAATGCGCTCTTCATCTTCGCCTTTTGCCGTCAGCATGATGATCGGTGTGCGGTCGCCGCTGCTCCGCAGCCGCTTGCAGACGGACAGCCCGTCTTCGTGCGGCATCATCCAGTCGAGCACCATCAGGTGCGGCGGGTCCCGCTCCAGGCGCTTTGGCAGGTCGCGCGCATCGGGCAGTGTCGACACGCGAAAGCCCTGCTCAGTCAGAAAACGCTGCAATAACTCACGCAATCGCTGATCGTCGTCAAGTACGAGAATATGAGGCGGGAGGACAAATGCAGACATAGTAGAAACATAACAGAGGCTGCGAGCGCAGGGTGACGATCCTTACAAGTGCTTACAACTGTTCCTGCTTGATGCAAAGCGCGGCGCACACCGATGCGTGAAAATAGTGTTTGAAAACAGCCAGAAAACGTATTGCGGAGATTGCATGTCATCGAACAAATCCACACTTAAGCCGGTTGCACGAATTGTGGCGCTGCTGGCACCATTCATCATTGGCGCCAGCTTCGCTCGTGCCGCTCCGCCCGGCATGCCAGAGCTGGGCCTGCCGTTTGGCAACCACTTTGCCGCGATGAAGGCGAAACTCAACCTGAACGCCACGCAGGATGCGCAGTACGTCGTTGCCATGCAACTATCCATCAAAGCCAACGAATCGACCCGCAAGGCGCGTGTGGCGGCAGCTGCGATTGCCAAGGCGGAGCTTGCCAAGGCTGATCCTGATTTTGCACGGTTGCTCAATTTACGCGATGAAACTCAGGCGAGCACTGCTGTCGAGCGCAAAGCGGCGATTGGCGAGTGGGTGAAATTCACGCAAACGTTGACTGCGGAACAAAAAGGCATGATCAAGAGTCAATTGCTTGATCGCGTTTCTCGCGCAGACGATATGCGGGAGAAGTTTCGGCAGCGTCACGGCGGCTAAACCCGCAGCGACGCCCATGATTTATCGCGATTAATACGAATGCTCATACCTTCTTGCCCAGCCTGGCTCGCCTCGCTGGGCTTTTTCTTGATCACTCCATTGTCATGCGGAACGTCTTGGGTATCCGTCCGGGCGCCGTAGATTGCTTTGCGCTTTGCCACACGAGACTGCCGCTAAGTCAGAACTAAAGGCGAGTCAATCTGGAGCAACAGCGTGGAAGTGTCCGAATTTTCTGCATTTGCATCGCGACAAATAGCAAATCCAGCGGCAACTTGACATCAGCATAATACGTGACTAATATCTTGACTGCGCGCTAGCTATAACCTGCTCCGTGCGCAGCTCTGGAGACCACCCCCTCGATAGTCCTCCGGTCTTATCAGGTCTCCTGGGACTCCGGCCCGCCTCGCGCGGGTCTTTTTTTGTCAAAAGCAGCGCGATAGGGCTGTACCCGTCTAGCGGCGACAAGCGCGAGCTACATTTGCGCCCAGGGCAAGCCGTCAAAGCGCCAACCGCTTTTGCGACCGCGATGAAAATTTTCATCCAGATCGCCCTCGAATCCATGCAGCACGTTGTAGACGTCAGAAAACCCCGCGCCCTCTATTACTTTGCCCGCATCAACAGAGCGTTTGCCGCTGCGACAAATAAGGATGACCGGGCGACTTTTTACGCCCGCAACCAGCGCCTTCACGTGCTGCGCAAACTCGGGCTGCACATCCCAATCTGGCGGCTCCTGCCACGCGATGTGCTCGGCACCCACCGGATGACCGACATAGAAAAACTCTATCTCTGAACGCACGTCTACGAACACCGCATCGCTGTTGCTACGGATCAGATCGTGTGCTTCTTTGGGCGTAAGGTGTTTCATGGGCAATAACACAGCCAGTTGAAATGCAGTT
>JAYSUK010000085.1:0-17228 GCA_043719085.1 Burkholderiales bacterium
AATTCCCATGACCCGTATTCGGCTGCTTCGAGCTGATTTCCTGCATTCGCCCGATCCCACGCTCGCCCGATGGTGTGCATGGTTGGTGGTCGCCATCGCCGCCTCGGTGCCCCTGGGCACGGCGCTGTCAAACGTTTTGGCCGGTGCGTTGCTGATCACGCTGATCCTCGCTGGAGGCTACCGATCGCATTGGCAGCGTTGGCGGGTGCATCCTTTCGCGCTCGCCACCTTTGTCTTGTGCGCCATTGTTCTGATTGGGGTCACCTATAGCCAGGCGCCCACAGGCGAAATTGTGCGCTCACTTAAAAAGTACGCTCGACTGCTGTATGCGCCGATTGCAATTGCTGTGCTCGTCGACGAGCGCTGGCGTCGTCGCGCGCTGCTGGCGTGGATGGCCTCGATGCTTTTGACGCTGGTGTTGTCTTACGTCCACTCGGTGTGGGCGTTTCCGCTGGCGCGCGCCACTCGAGAAGTGATGCTCGACGATCATTACATCTTCAAGCACCACATTACGCAGAACGTAATGATGTCGGTGTTTGCCGTGGCCGCTTTTGCTGAGGCGTGGCGCTTGCGAGAACGTGGCGATGGACGGTGGCGCATCTACGCATGGATGCTGATCGCTTTGGCGGCAGCAATCAACGTCTTGTTTTTTGTTCTGGGCCGAGCGGGCTATGCCACTTTGTTTGTCAATCTGTTGGTGGTGGCGCTAGTGGCGTTTGTCGCTGCGCGAGACACGCGCTTGACCCTGATTGCAACACTGCTTATCGCTGCAGCGATCGCCGCAGCATCGGTCAGTGATTCGCTGCAACAGCGCTTTTATGCAGTTTTTGCTGAGGCTGAATCGTCTCACGAACGCGGAATATCCACCTCGACCGGACAACGACTGGAATACGCCAGCAAGTCCGTCGACTTAATCCAAGCCAGTCCGATTCTGGGTTGGGGTACTGGAAGCTACGCCAAGGAATACTGCCGCATCGCCAAATCGGCTGAATGGTGCCGACTTGGCGCTTACAACCCGCACAATCAGTTTTTGTTTTTCGCCGTGCAGTTTGGTCTGCTGGGCCTGTGTGCGCTGCTGATTTGGCTTACGGCCGCTGCGCTTGTCATGCGCCGACTGCCGATTTGTGAGCAGCTGGTGGGCTTCTCGCTGTTGGCAACGCTAATGGTGCATTCGCTGGTTGATTCGCCGCTTTTCATCGTCACCGAGGGCACCTGGTATCCGCTGATGCTGGGTATTTTTGCGGCCGGTGCTTACGGCACGCCGCTTGCAGCGAGTAGTGACACCGCCCGAGCAGCAACCGCGTCTACCGAAGGCCACTCTGGGTAGCGTTGCACCACGGTTACGCGCGGCCCGCGTGGCCCCCACTGTTCGACTTTGGTCGGCCCTAAAACGCTCAGCAATTGCCCACCGACCGAGGCCGTCATATGGCCCGGCCCGGTGTCGTTACTGAGGGTCAGCGCGGCGTCGCGCAGCACCGCCGCGTAGGGGCCGAGTTCGAGTTTCGGCAATAATTTTGCGGTCGGGCAGGTGGCCCGCGCCGCCTCCATTTCATCGGTGCCGGGCGCCATCACGATGTCGCGGCCAGTAGCTTCCAACGCTTCAGCGAGGGCTTTGAAGTGTGGCCACTTTTTGTCAAGCTTTTCAAAGGTGCCCCCGGCGAACGGCACCAACACCACGTAGCCGGGGCGCACGCCAGCGCTTGCCAACGCAACGCTCGCAAGCCGCTCCGCAATGCTGCTGATTCGCAAATTCACGGCGTCAGGTGGCGGCGTTTGATCGTTCAAAAAATGGCTGGTCAGTCGCCAATACGATTCAATCGCGTGCTCGCCGTAAACGATTGGAGCGGACTGCTTAAGC
This sequence comes from Burkholderiales bacterium, assembly GCA_043719085.1. Taxonomy (GTDB): domain Bacteria; phylum Pseudomonadota; class Gammaproteobacteria; order Burkholderiales; family Casimicrobiaceae; genus Casimicrobium. The sequence goes on from JAYSUK010000085.1 coordinate 1,859, forward strand.
AGCAGGCTGCGCGCCTCTACCGCATAACCAAACGGCTTCAGACCCGCAGCGCGCATGTCGAGCGCGCTTGAAAACGAGGTCGCGAAGGTGATGGCATTGATGCGCCCATCAAACGTCGGGTCAATCAGGCGCAGCGGAGCCGCTACGTGCTTCAACGCTGCCCGACGCTCTGAGAATGTTTTTGGATAGCGTGTGATCGGCCAGCTGTACGCCTCAAGCAACGAATTCGCCCAGGGTTTGCCAACCAAATGCAACTCATACCCGGCACGCTGCAACCGCTCAAGCGCTGGGATCAACAGCACCACATCGCCAATAAAATTGCGAATGCGGCATATGAGCGGACGCAGCTTGGATGGGGTAGCGTGCGGCATGTCGATAACGGGCCTTGGTCGATAATTACGGCTTCGATGCTAGCAACATAAATCTGCCTCATGACATCTCCCGTTGACTTCGCCCGACAAACTGTGTCCGCTTTGAACGTGAAAGCGTTTCACGATGCCTGCCTCGGCTTGAGCACCTGGCCCGGCACGATGATCGAATGGGCAGAGGACGATGTGTGGCGCTGGATTGCCATCAATCATCGTAACAATTGCCTGCTGTGGGCCGAAGAAGATCTCGCACGCCGCACCCGCGCCTCTGACGCGGAAATCACCACCAACAAGCGCGCGATTGACGGCTTTAACCAGGCGAGGAACGATGCCACCGAACGGGTCGATGAATTTTTGCTGTTGTCACTCGGCCTGATCGATCCGGCGAGCATTGGCACCGATCAACCGGTGTCCATGGTCAACGCGGTGGCGCGACTGAGTAGCGAAACCGCTGGCAGCATGATGGATCGCATGTCGATCATGTCGCTCAAAATCAAGGCAATGACCGCGCAAACGGTGCGCACCGACGTTGATGAGACGCATCGCGTAACGACCGCACAAAAACTGCATCGACTGCACGAACAGCGAAACGACCTAGGTGTCTGTCTTGACGAATTGCTCGCCGAGAGTCAGGCGGGTCGCGCCTACTTTAAGGTCTATCGTCAGTTCAAGATGTACAACGACCCGCGATTTAACCCGGTACTGGTGGCCGAGGCCAAGGCAGTTTCGCAATTTGCGCAGCGCTAGCGCCGTGCAGCAGGCCCCCGTTCGTCGTCCCGGCGAAGGCCGGGATCCACGTGCCCCGGCCTTCGCCGGGGTGACAAAGTGGAACCATTTCTACGGTCTGGTTCCGTGAAAATCCTCATCGTAAAGACATCGTCCATGGGCGACGTTGTACACACGATGCCCGCTATCTCCGACATCGCGGCTAACGTTCCCAAGGTTCAGATTGACTGGCTGGTAGAAACCTCGTTCGCCGCGCTGCCCGCGATGCACCCGGCAGTTCGCACCGTAATTCCGATTGCCTGGCGCAAGTGGCGCAAACGCTTGTTCGCAGCGGACACGCGCGCCGCGCTGTCGGCGGCTCGCACGCAGTTGAAGGCGGAGCAATACGACTTGGTTATTGACTTTCAGGGCCTGCTAAAAAGTGCGCTGTGGGCCGCGCAAGCCAGCGGCCCGCGCGCGGGCTACGACTGGGCCAGCGCCCGTGAACCCATGGCATCCCTGTTCTATGCAAGGCGCGCAGCGGTGCCGATCAATCAGCACGCGGTCGAGCGTTCGCGCCAGCTTGCTGCCGCGCATTTAAATTACACCGTAACCGGCGCGCCACACTTCGGCTTGCGTGCGCCGGACGCAGGTTGGCTGCCCCAATCAACACGCTACGCCGTCCTGATCACCGGTGCCAGTCGCCCCGAAAAGCTCTGGCCAGAGTCGTCGTGGCTCGCTATCGCAGCAAAGCTCACCGCGCTGGGCTTCGCGCTGGTGTGGCTGTGGGGTAGCGCGGAAGAGGGCGAACGCTCGAGGCGATTAACCGCAGCAGCAGGCGGCGAAGTGCCACCGTTCTTGACGGTGAAAGACGCCGGTGCGGTGCTCGCGGGCGCAGCTTTATGCGTCGGCCTCGACACCGGATTCACCCACGTCGCGGCGGCGTTCGGCGTGGCAACCGTAGGCATCTATTGCGACCATGAGCCCGGCTTGGTCGGCATCACAGGCGCGGGGTATGTGGCGAGTGTCGGCGGGAGGGGTTTGGTGCCCACCGCTGATGCCGTACAAGCCGAGATGGAGGCCGCCATCGAAAATTTCACCCCACAACAAGACACTGCAAGCAACTAACCCATGACCCTTCCGTACAACTTTTCCCCCGGCCCGGCGATGCTTCCGCCTGAAGTGATCGAACAGATTCGCGCTGATTTGCCTGAGTGGCATTGGCATGGCGTGGGACAGGGTGCAAGCATCATGGAGGTGTCGCATCGAGGGCGTGCATTTGAGGCATTGATTGCCGAGGCAGAGGCCGATCTGCGTGAATTGCTGGTGATTCCGGCGAATTACAAAGTGATTTTTATGCAGGGCGGCGCGTGGGGGCAATTTGCGGCGGTGCCGATGAATTTGCTGCGCGCGGATGAGACGGCGCATTACGTGGTTTCGGGCGGATGGTCGAAGAGCGCGTCGATTGAGGCGGCGAAATTTGGGCAGGTTGAGGTATTAGCTTCCAGCGAAAGCGAAGAATACACAAGGGCTCCGAATCGAAATGAGTGGAAGTCGAGTTATGTGCAAAACATGCACGATGCCCAAGTGAATAAAGGCTTTAGCTCATCAAGCTATACCTATATTTGTTCGAACGAAACGGTGTACGGCAACGAGGTTCACACGCTGCCGTTGCAAATGGGGCTCGCGTCGCCGCTGGTGGTTGATGCGTCGTCGCACTTTTTGTCGCGTCCGATGGACGTAGCCGCGTGTGGATTGATTTACGCCGGTGCGCAAAAAAACGTCGGCCCGGCGGGGGTGACCATCGTCATCATTCGCGACGATTTGCTGGATCGCGCGCCAAAAAATATCCCATCGGTGTTTCACTACCGACACATGGCCGCGAACGGTTCGCTGTTCAACACGCCGCCGGTGTTTTCGATTTACGCCACCGCGCTGACGCTCAAGTGGATCAAGGCTCAAGGCGGGCTGCCCGAGATGGAGCGCCGAGCCATTGCGCGCTCGTCGCTGCTTTACGACGCCATCGATTCAAGCCAATTATTCAAGGCTCCCGTGGTGCGCGAGGACCGCTCTCGCATGAACGTGGTGTTTGACACCGGCAACGCCGAAACTGATGCTGCGTTCGTCAAGTTTTGTGACATGCGCGGGCTCATGTCGCTCAAAGGCCATCGCGTGCGCGGCGGCATGCGCGCGTCGATCTACAACGCCATGCCGCAGGCGGGTGTCGAGGCGCTGGTGGCAGCCATGCAGGACTTCGAGTTGACATATCGTTAATATGCGCTAAGTAAACGCGGATGCAGGCACGCGCGGTCAAGTCCCAATACTGCTCAGTTGAGTCCGCTCGCCCTGAGCGAAGCGAAGGGTTTGACCACGCATCAAACCCTTCGCTTCGCTCAGGGCGAACGGGTTTGGTGTTAACTGAACAGTATTAGATCAAGTCCGTGCCTACCCGTGCTTGGCGAAATTGAGCTAATGAGCAGGAGCGCCCCCATGCTTTGCAATGATCGTAAAACTCTTTTCTGTGTTGCATGGCTCCGTGCCGTGTGCGCGCTGGTGTTCGTTTGCACGACCACCGCGCTCAGTGCTACGACCATCGCCCGCTGCCCTTTCGACAACGAGACTGCCGCAACGACCCGCGAGGGATTGGTTTTTTTGCGCTACTCGCTGGGGCTGCGCGGCAGTGCGCTGGTGGCCGGAAGCGGCTTTTCGAGTGCGCAGGCATCAGCCGCCGTTGCTGGCATTGAGTGCCCCAGTTGCCAAACGCAAATCGATATCAACGGCGATGGCCAATTCGATGCGCATGACGCCACGATCATCGCGCGAGTGATAGCGGGTTTCAACGGCGACTCACTGACGCAAGGCCTGCAATTTGGCAGCGGTTCGCGACCCAGCGCGGTGTCGCAACGGCAATTTATTGCCGATGGGTGCCCCACCCGCGCTCCAGTGGTGGTGCTGGCTGCGGGCGACATTGCATATTGCCCAGCTGGCGCGGCGGCCAGCAACGCTGCGGCGACCGCTGCTGTGCTTCGCCGGGTGCCGGGCGTGCCGGTGTTGCTGCTGGGCGATCTTGCTTATTATTCCGGCACACCTTCCGAGTTCAACGATTGCTTTGATCCTACTTGGGGGGTCGAAAAACCGCGTTTGCGACCGTCTCCGGGCAATCACGAATACATCACTGCGAATGCGACCGGTTACTACGCCTACTTTGGCACTCAGGCAGGGCGCACCGCGCGGGGGTACTACAGTTTTGATCTTGGCGATTGGCACATCGTTTCGCTCAATAGCAGCATCGACGCGCAAGCGGGATCTGCTCAAGAGCTGTGGCTTCGCGATGATCTGGCCAGGACGTCAAAAAACTGCACCCTTGCGTACTGGCATCATCCGCTTTTTACGTCCTCACCGAGGGGATACAACCCGAAAATGAAGGACATTTGGCGCACCTTGTTTGACTTTCGGGCCACCGTTATCCTGAACGGCCATGAGCACAACTACGAGCGCTTCGCCAAACAAAATCCAGACGGTGTGGAAGATACCGTCAACGGAATCCGACAATTCATCGTAGGCACCGGCGGCATCGGCAAGACGCCTCTGGTAAATCCCGTAGCCAACAGCGAAGTGGGCGACGCGCTCAATTTCGGCGCACTGCAACTGACGCTCGCCAGCAACAGCTACACCTGGGATTTCTTGCCTGCGGTAGAGGGCGTGCTGGTCGATTCCGGCAGCGCAAACTGTCGCTGAAACGGCTGCGATCTGCATCCACCGGTCAGCAGCCGCGCCGCGCGTGACAAAATCGTATTCTCTAGTCGCCGTATGTGCTGTTTACTGACGCAAAAATGACCGATCTCTCCGCGCTCCGAATACAAATTGACTCTATCGACGATCAGGTCTTGAAGCTGATCAGCGAGCGTGCCGCCATCGCAAGGCGGGTGGGGCATGTCAAGGAGCCCGGCTCGCCACTCTACCGCCCCGAGCGCGAGGCATCGATCCTGCGTCGCATTCAGGCGGCCAATCCCGGGCCGTTGTCGAATGATTCGGTGGCGCGCATTTTTCGCGAGATGATCAGCAATTGCATGGCGCTGGAGCAGCCACTGGTCATCGCGTTTTTAGGGCCGGAAGGTACCTTTAGCCACGCTGCGGCATCGAAACACTTCGGCACCGCGCCAAGCTTTGAGCCGTGCCCGACGATTGATGAAGCCTTCCGCCAGGTCGAGGCAAAAACGGCCGACTATGCCGTGGTGCCGGTGGTCAATTCGACCGAAGGATTCGTCGGTCGCACGCTTGATTTATCGATCTCCAGCCCGTTGAAAGTTTGTGCCGAAATTGACTTTCGAGTACAGCAAAATTTGATGAGCGTTGAGGCAACGCTCGACACCGTGACCAAGGTGTACTCACATTCACAGTCGCTGGCGCAAACGGCTGGCTGGTTGGCTCGACACTTGCCCAACGCGGATCGTGTGCCGGTGGCGAGTAATGCGGAGGCGGCGCGTCTTGCCTCAATCACACCTGGCAGTGCGGCGATTGCGGGCGAGCTGGCAGCTGAGCGCTACAACGTGCCGATGCTGTTTCGCAATATCGAAGATTCGCCGAATAACACCACGCGATTCTGGGTGCTTGGCCGGCAGGATGTTTCCGCTTCTGGCAACGACAAAACCAGCTTGATTCTCGCCGCGCCCAATCGTCCCGGCTCAGTGGTTGACATGATCGAACCGCTCAAACGGCACGGCGTGTCGATGACCCATTTTGAGTCGCGCCCATCACCCGATCGACTGTGGGAATACTACTTTTTTCTCGATATTCAGGGGCATACGTCTGATGTCAAAGTGGCTGCTGCGCTGGCGGATGTCAAGGCGCAGTCGAGTTACTTCAAAGTTGTCGGCAGTTATCCTGCGGCAGTGCTGTAACCGATCATGCAGTTTTGTGAATTTGTGTTTCGTAGGGTGGGCAGCTTCTGCCCACCGTTGCGTGGCGTTGCGCAATGGGTTGGTTTACCACGTGATGGTGGGCACGGGGTGCCCACCCTACAGCTGGTGACGGTTCTTGCATGAGCTTTGCCATCGATACACTCGCCATCATCGGCGTCGGCCTCATCGGCGGATCGCTGTCGCTGGCGCTTAAAGCGAAGGGTGCCGTGCGCCGTGTGATCGGCGTGGGGCGCTCGGCGGCAAATCTCGATGAGGCGCTGCGGCTTGGCATCATCGACGCCGTCGCAACGCTTGATGAGGCCGCTCGCGCCGACATAATTTTTGTGGCCACTCCGGTGGCGCAGATGCCGCATGTGTTTGCAGCGCTCGCACCGCATCTGGGGGATGCGAGCGTTATCACCGATGGTGGCAGCACCAAGCAAGACGTCATCGCGGCGGCGCGAGTTGCCTTGGGAGCGAAGTTCAATCAGTTCGTAGCCGCACATCCGATTGCGGGCACTGAAAAAACCGGCGCTGCTGCGGCGTTCGCCACGCTCTACGAGCAACGAAAGATCGTGATCTGCGCTGGCGAGGAAAATGACGAGCGCCACGCCGCGGCGGTGCATCGCGTGGCATTGATGTGGCAGCACACGGGAGCCAACATTCATCGCATGAGTGCTGCCGAGCATGACGATGTGTTTGCGGCGGTGAGCCATCTGCCGCACCTGCTGGCGTTTGCGTTGGTGGACATGCTGGCAGGCATGCCGCGCGCGGATGAGTATTTCAACTATGCGGCCAGCGGTTTTCGCGACTTTACGCGTATCGCGGCAGGCTCGCCGGAAATGTGGCGCGACATCAGCGTGGCTAACCGTGTTGCTTTGCGCGAGCAGTTGCGACGATACCGGGATCGGCTCGATGCGTTCGATGGCTGGCTCGCCGCAGCGACCGCCGCCGACGTTTCGGCGATTGATCGCGTTTACGACCGCGCGGCGAACGCGCGACGGGCGTGGCAGCGGCATATTGAGCAGGGTGAGCCCATGCCGCGATTCAACGGTGGTGGGCAAGAGGCCTAGACCTCAAATCGACGCGGTTGCCGGTCGCGGTTTGGAACGTTCTGTAATTTCTTTTTTCTTCGCGCGAACTCTAATATTCAAGCTCAGAGCGCTGTTGTCATTGGCCCGTTTTTGGTGACTAGCCTGCGGCAACGCTCAACGTTGTTTTCTGAAGGTCACTCATGAAACACACTAGTTCACACCCAATGACGCGATAGGGACTCGCCTGGCCCGTTTTGCGCGCTGTTTGTTCGCCACGTGTTCCAGCACTGCGGCATCAATTTACCTGTTGTAAGGCAACCTTCTGATTGGCAGTTTTCCCGTTCATTGCCACACGGTGAGGGATTCGCCAATAGCCTGTCGGGCAGTGAGATTGGAGAAAAAATTCCGACGGTGGACCTGCTGCAACCGGGCGACATTGTGTTGTGGCGTGGCACGATTCCGAACATCTCTTCGCACCTGATTTCGCGCGTCGGTATTTATGCGAGTCACGGCAAGGGTTACGACCGCGGCAGCGACGGTGTCGAGTTCCGACCCATCAATACGTTTGCGCATTTTGTCGAAGGTCGGCGACCATCTGCACTGCAAGGTTCGGGCGCGGCGGGAGCGGTGCAAACCAATCCGGGCAAACTGTCAAAGATTGCCTTTGAGCATGACAAACTTAGCTGCAAACTTCATGACCACGCGGTAACCAGCACGATCCTGGGTGCCCAACGCCACGGCAACGTACTGCTCAATGATCGCATCAGTCACGCGACGAGTTTTCTAGTCGAAAAATAGGGGGCGGCGTCTTGCTGCGGGGTAGAGCGCGGCCTCTACAATTCCCTGCATGACATCACTTCAACTGCACGCCCACAGAAGCGCCTCGGGCGTGGTGGCGCTTCCCGGTTCTAAAAGTATTTCCAACCGGGCCTTGCTGCTAGCTGCGCTCGCTCAAGGACGAACCACACTCACGGGGTTGCTGGAATCCGACGACACCCGCGTGATGCGCGACGCGCTCGCCAAGCTGGGCGTGGTGACCGAGGCGGGAGCGGACGGCACGGTGTTAACGGTTAGCGGTTGTGGTGGCGTGTTTGCAGCGTTGACGGCCGACATCTTCGTCGGCAACTCAGGCACCTCCGCCCGCTCGCTGGTTGGCACACTGGCGCTTGCTGCTGCCCGTGGCGCCGCGTATGTCATCGACGGTGTGCCGCGCATGCGTGAGCGACCCATAGGTGACCTGGTAGACGCATTGGCGCAAGTCGGCGCGGCAATCGAATACGCGGGCAATGCGGGGTTTCCGCCACTGACCATTCGTGGCGGTGATATTCGCGTCGACCAGCCGATTCTGATTCGTGGCGACGTGTCGTCGCAGTTTTTAACCGGATTGCTGATGGCGCTGCCACTGGTCACAGCGCGCACCGGGCAAAGCGCAACCATTGACGTGGTGGGCGAGCTCATCTCGAAACCGTACATCGAGATCACGCTGGCAATGATGCAGCAGTTTGGCGTGACCGTGGCGCGCGATGGCTGGCAACGCTTCGCGGTGCCCGGTGGGCACGCCGCAAGGTACGTTTCGCCGGGGCATTACGTTGTGGAGGGGGACGCGTCCACAGCGTCGTATTTCCTGGCGGCAGCGGCGATTGCGGGGGGGCCGATTCGGGTGGAAGGCGTGGGCCGCGCAGCACTGCAAGGTGATGTGAAATTCGCCGACGCACTGGCCGCAACCGGCGCGCAGATCACATGGGAAGATCATGCCATCACCGCGCAAGCGCCGGCGGATGGGCGGTTGCGCGCGATTGATGCTGACATGAATCACATCCCGGATGCGGCGATGACGCTGGCAGTCGTTGCGCTCTTTGCTGAGGGCACAACGCGTTTGACCAACATTGGCAGTTGGCGCGTGAAAGAGACCGACCGCATTGCCGCGATGGCCAACGAGCTGCGCAAACTCGGGGCAACGGTTGAAGAGGGCGCGGACTGGATTTCGATCACGCCACCCGCTGTGTTGACTGCTAACGCCGGCATCGATACGTACGACGATCACCGCGTGGCGATGTGCTTTGCGCTGGCGAGTTTGGGGCCACGCGGCGTGCCGATTCGCATCCACGATCCGGCGTGTGTGAATAAGACGTTTCCGGGATATTTTGGCGCGCTCGCCAGCGTGGTGGGTGCGGCCTAAAACCGCGGGTTAATCTGCGATTGTTACGGCTCCACCGAGAACCATTCGGCTTGGCGGGTGGCGGATTGCGGCGGCGCAGCGCCCACAGGGTCATTGGTACTTTTCTCTAATTCACACGCATCTCACAGGATCGCCACCATGTCCAAGTCAGTCACACAGCCGGACTCCGCCGTTGCCAAACCCGCGCGCCGTGAGCTGTTGAAACGGGCGGCCGCGATCGCTGCTGCGGGCGCTGTTCTGCCAACCATTCCGCGTGCCGCGCACGCCGTAGTCGCCAACGAAACGATGCGTGCCACAGGCGCTAGCGCGTTCGGCAAAACACTTCAGCACGACGCCGCGGGCCAGATGTCGGCAGCGACCATGCAAAGCTTTGAGGCCGCAACCGTCAGCGGCAAAGTGACCGACTGGGAACGTCTCCCCGTCACCAACGAAATTCGCCTGATCAATCCGCTAGCCGCGTATCCGTGGGACAAGGATCCGATGGCGGTGGATGTCATCAAGCTGCCGCCGTTCCCCGCGCTCGAATCCGAACGTCTGGCCGAGGAAGCGCTGGAGGTTTACTGGATGGCGCTGCTGCGCGATGTGCCACTGTGGGATTACGAGCGCAACAGTCTGGTCCGGGACGCCGTTGCCGAGCTGCGCCAGACGAAACTCAACGCCAACGTCACCGCGCAGACTTTATTCCGCCTGGGCATGCCCGGCGAGAACGATGGTTACTGGATTTCGCAACTGCTGTGGATGCCGATTCCGTACGGCGCACACAACGTGTGGCAGAGCTACCGCACCGCGTTCAAAGCTCAGGACTTCATGACCGGATGGGATGAATATCTCAAGGTCATCAACGGCGAATGGCAGCCCGGTATTTTGAATCACTACGGCGATTTGTATTACCTGCGCTCAGGGCGCGATGTGGGCGAGTATGTGCATTGGGATTTCTCGTACCAGGCGTTTATCAACGCCGCATCGATCCTGCTTGGCAACCCGCACCGTCCGCGCGAAAACTGGCCGACCACGAACCCGTACAAAACCTCGCGCACCATGAACGCGTTCGTGTCGATGGGCCCGGCGTGGATTCACAACGCGATGGGCACAGTGAGCGACTGCGCATTCAAGGCGTGCTGGAACGAAAAATGGCTTCGTCATCGCGCACTGCGGCCCGAGGAATATGGCGCGCTCGTTGATCGCGCAGTGCGTGGCGAAAAAACCGGCGTGCATCCGCTGATTGTGAATTCGGATGCAGTGAAACGGGTGCGTGCCAAGTTCGGCTCGGCGCTGCTGCCGCAGGCCTACCCCGAAGGCGCGCCGCCGCATCCGGCCTATCCGTCCGGCCATGCTTGTGTCGCGGGTGCCTGCGTGACGGTGCTCAAGGCCATGTTTGACGAAAAACGCGCGCTGCGCTTTCCGCTGCAACCGATGCGCGACGGCAAGGATTGGGAGGCGATCAACCCGAACCTGCCCGCGCCAACGGTCGGCGCGGAGCTCAACAAACTCGCCACCGCGCTGTCGGTCGGTCGCAACTTTGCCGGCGTGCATTGGCGCAGTGATGCGTGGCAGGGCTTGCTGCTGGGCGAAAGCGTGGCGACAGCGTGGTTGAAGGCCGAGAAAGCGAAGTCGGTTGAAGGCCAGCAGGGCTGGTTGAAAGCGTTTGAGTTCACGAGCTTTGCAGGGCAGAAGGTCGTGGTTTAGGCGCCATAGCTTTTTCGTTGGAGCGTTATTTCATGTGGGCAAAGTAGATGTTTTCGGTAAAAGTCGACTTATAGTTATTTTGCGATTCAGCCCCTATGAAATAAAGCTTTCAGCGAAAAGCTGATTCTTGCGCGGAGTCATTTTTTGCGCTAACGTTCGCCTCGCGCTACGCTGGTGTAGCGCATTTTTTTTTGCAACCAGGAGACAGCATGTCACGCTCCGTTCCGTCATTTCATACCGTTTTGGCAAGCAGCCTTTTTGCGGTTGCGCTCGCTTTCGCAACCTCCGCAACCTTCTCGCCGACTGCCGCTGCCGAAGCGCCGATGGTGAAGACGCAGGCCCCCGGTTACTACCGCATGATGCTGGGTGACTTCGAGGTGACGGCGATCTCCGACGGCACGGTGAAACTGCCGGTTCGGGATTTGTTGACCAACACCACGCCTGCCAAGGTAGACGCCGCGCTCAAACGCGCCGCCATTGCCTATCCGGTCGAAACGTCGGTGAACGCCTATCTCATCAACACCGGCAGCAAGCTCGTTCTGGTTGACACCGGCGCAGCGGGCCTGTTCGGCCCAACGCTTGGAAATCTGCTGACCAACCTGAAAGCGTCCGGCTATCAGCCCGAGCAAATCGATGAGATTTACATCACGCATATGCACCCGGATCACGTGGGCGGGCTCATGTCCGGCGGCGCGGTTGCCTTTCCAAACGCCACGCTGCGCATCGACAAGGCGGACACTGACTTCTGGTTGTCAGAGGCCAACATGAAAGCCGCGCCGAAGGATTCGCAGGGCTTCTTTCAGGGCGCGATGGCGTCGGTGAACCCCTACGTGGCGGCGGGAAAACTGAAAACATTTACCGGCGGCGTTGAGCTGGTGCCCGGCATCCGTTCGCAAGCCACGCACGGCCACACTGCCGGTCACAGCGTATTCATCGTCGAAAGCAAAGGCGAAAAGCTCGTGCTGTGGGGCGATTTGATGCACGTTGCGGCGGTGCAATTTGACAATCCGGCGGTGACCATCAAGTTCGACAGCGATTCCAAGCCAGCCGCGAAGGAACGGGCCAAGGCGTATGCAGCTGCCGCCAAAGGTGGCTACATCGTCGGCGTTTCACACATCAGCTTTCCCGGCCTCGGTCGCGTGCGCGCAAACGCAGGCGGCAAGGGCTACACATGGATTCCGGTTAACTATTCTTCGCTGAAGTAATTCGACGGTTCGGCGGCGCTTTTGTAGGGTGAGCACCCGTGCCCACCAAACGTGGGCAAAACAACCAATCGTCTTCCACGCAGTGATGGTGGGCACGGGCTGCCCACCCTACTTTTTACGCGCTACATTCGGCGAGAACCATCGTTGACATCGCACCTATCAGCTTTGCAAGTCTGACTCTGCGCCAGCGCCTTTTTCGCGGCACGTGCATGAAGGCGGTGCAGCAGCCACGTCATACCATCAATCGCCCCGAGCCTTGATAGCCCCATGCGATTGCGCGCAATCCACGGATAGACGACACGCCACATCGGCTGCAACCATTTGCTGCCCCACACACTGGCAATCGTCGCGAAACCGGTTGCGCTGTATGCCGCCGCGAATACGGGGGCACCGATGAGCCACGTGCCCGCTGCGTCGCGGGCATGAATCAGCGCCATCATTGCCTCGCGCGCGTGGCCTTCGACAGGCGCAAAATTGCTTGCTGAGCAATCCACGACGCGCAATTGCTGTTGATCGTCGAACTCCGTCAGCAACGCAATCTCGCGCCGACACAACGGACACGAGCCGTCGAAAAAAATGGTGAGCGGATACTGCACGATGTTCACGATTTTTCCTGACAAGTAAGAGACGGAAGCGCGCCGATTTTCAGAGCTCTGACACGAGTGCGCGAAATCAAGCGCGCTCGACGCTTCCAAGACGAAGCGCTTATTTCACCGCGTCCACACCCGCTTTGGCCACCACCGCGTCCTGATCAGAGTTAACACCGGACACACCGATGCCACCGATGATCTTGCCGTCGAGCATCAGCGTCAATCCGCCTTCGATGGGTGATGCGCCGCGCAGGCCCAGCACGCGCACGCCCATGCCGCCGCCAGTCACTGCGTCTTGAAATACCTTGGTTGAGCGACGATACATCGCCGCTGACGCCGCCTTGTCGATTGACACTTGAACGCTCGCGGTTTGCGTGTTGTCCATGCGCTCGTAGGCGACCAGCATGCCTGCGTTGTCGACCACGGCGATGGCGACCGGCCAATTGTTTTTGCGCGCCTCCACCATGCCCGCTGCGACGGCTTTTCTCGCCTGTTCGAGGTTCACCGTGGTGCCGTACTGGGGGACTTGGGCCACCGCAACGTTGATCGCTAGCGCGGACATCAAGCCAACCGTGAGGGCGACCACTGATTTAGAAAACGTGTTCATGAGTTTCTGCCTTGTTTTTTGCAAATAAAAGGTTCACCGACGCGGCAGTCTACTCGGGAACATCTTAGGAAATTCGTCTGTGCCATGACTTGATAACTATGTTTACCCGACAACAAGCGACTGATTTTGGATTCGGCACGGCGTCAGCAAGGCCGCGCCTGAAACCACACTTTGCGAACGAGCGGACGGCGCTACGCGATGCAGTGAGGAGGCCTTGGTCGGGACATTTGTCCTGTATTTTTCGTCCGCTCGGACGAATCAGGCCGAACGGGGCCGTTTACAGCGCTGAAACCCCGCGCGCATGCAGGACAGCTGTCCCTTGTGCGGCAACCCATGCCACCGGAGAATAAATATGGGAAATCACGGGTCTGTGCTGTTCCCACAACGTCAGCATTCAGAGGATTACGCCATGCATCTCACTGCCTTCCGCTCCACCCGCGTCGTCATCCGCCTGCTCGTGGCGTGTTTTCTGACAGCCACTGGTACCTCGCACGCCTTGCCGCCCGGTTCGTTTGTCGAGGTGTCGGCGGGTACGTTTCATGCGTGTGCGCGGCTAGAGACGGGCGGCGTGCAGTGTTGGGGCGTGAACGGAGCTGGACAACTGGGCAACGATAGTCTGGTAGGCAGCGCGATCCCGGTCAACGTGGTGGGCATCACCACGGCGGTGCAAATTTCAGCGGGTCGTAACCATAGCTGCGCACGGCTCGCCGACAACACGCTGCGCTGCTGGGGAAGCAATAACAGCGGGCAGCTTGGCAATAACAGCAACACGTCAAGCCCGGTGCCGGTGTCTGTCAATTTAATTACGGGTGCTTCGCAAGTGAGCGCTGGAGATGACCACACCTGCGCGCGGCTCGCCGCGGGTGGCGGCAGCGTGCGCTGCTGGGGGTCAAATGCTGACGGTCAACTCGGCGACGGCAGCAACACCACGCGGCTCGAAGCGGTCGCCCCTGTTGGTGGCACGGGCACGACAGGCACAACGTCTTTGAGCGCGGGCGGCAGTCATACCTGCGCGCGCATCAGTGATGGCACGCTGCGCTGCTGGGGGCTGGGCACCAGCGGCCAGTTAGGTAACGGCTTGCAAGTGAGCGGCAACGTGCCCACCACGGTTAGCACGCTCAGCAGCGCGACTAGTGTGAGCGCAGGGTTGTTACACACTTGCGCGCGACTGGCAGACGGCACGCTACGCTGCTGGGGCAGCAACAACGTCGGCCGCTTGGGCGATGGCACCTTTACCACGCGGCTGGTGCCGACGGCGGTGCTTGGTATTGCCGCGGGCAGCTCGACCGGAGTTGACGCGGGTAGTAACCAGACCTGTGCAAATATGACCGACAACACGCTACGTTGCTGGGGATCAGGAGACCGAGGGCAAATCGGCAATGGTGCCTTTGCCTTGACTCCCACTCCGCTCGCAGTGGTGGGGATCGTTACGCCGATTGCCTTGAGTGCTGGTAGCGAATTCGCTTGCGCGGTGCTCACCAGCGGTTTGGTCAAGTGCTGGGGCAACGCTACGGCAGGTCGGTTGGGTAATGGCGATGCAGTGAACAATCGCGCTACTCCAGGTGCGGTGTTGCCGACCAGCTGCACCATGGACATCGACGGTGACGGCGTGGTGCTCGGCACGACCGACGCGCTGCTGTTGGCGCGTGCATCAATGGGCTTGGGTGGCACCGCGGTCACGCAAAACGCAATCGGCGCAGGTGCGCTTCGTCCCGACTGGGCGGACGTGCGCGGCTATCTCGCTGCGCTGTGTCGCATGACCGGCTTGGCTCCGTAGCGAGGAGGCGCCACGGCATGCTGCAACGCGCGGCGTGATTGAATGCGGGTTCTGTTCAAACCGTAAGGAAAGCCGCCCATGCCCTCCATCCACGTTGAAATGTTTGAAGGCCGCAGGCTGGAGCAAAAGCGCGCCTTCGTTGAGGCGGTGACTCGCGCGACGTGCGAAACATTGGGTACGTCTGCCGAATCGGTGGACATTGTTATCGCCGACATCAAACGCGAAAATTGGGCCACCGGCGGAAAACTGTGGTCTGATCCGCGTGGGTAAATAACTCGCGACCGTCCGGCGTCGTGGCGGTTGAATAGCCACCACGGC
>JAYSUK010000086.1:0-17218 GCA_043719085.1 Burkholderiales bacterium
AAACGTTTACCAGAAGGGCAGCGCCAAGAGCCACGGTGAGCGACTGCACGACGAAAAAAAAGGAAGCGCGAGACGAATTCATTATTGCAGTTTAGCATCGCTGCGCGACTCAAATAGCATTCGATTGCCCTGCGGCGCAGGCCAAATTATCCTGCATTCAAACGAAAGCGCTGCACCTGCTTGTCGTATTCTTTTTCTACGTCTTTGGAGATCTCCGCACCGTCAAAGCGAATAACGCGCCCGCCCGTAGCTCGACAGGCGTCGCGTTCGTATTGACACGGGCCCATCGCCGGGAAGCGCGCACATATTCGGCCCGAATTTTCAGGGAACACAATGCCATGACGCGTCTCCGAGCCGGTCTTGCCTTTGACGCATTCATAGCGGGTAATTCCTGACGGCGTGACCGATGGGTTGGAGGCGATTTGAGCCGCCGACATCTGGCCGCGCGATGGTGCGACTGCACCGCTGGCCGAGCCTACACTGGTCGCCGCAGCGCCTTGCGGCGGAATGGCAGGCATCGCAGACTCCGTTGTTGGTGGTACAACTTCAGGTATCGATTGCACCGGAGGCTTAGCGGGCACAACCGTCACCGGCTTGGGGTGCAGCATCGCCGGATCTTCGACGGGGACGGTTGGTGCCTGCGTGCACGCGGCAAGCAGCAGAACGGATACGAGGATAAGTGCGGCAAGGCGGAATCGTTGCATGGTGGCCCGATCAAGCAGAGGGAATGAAGTTCTTGTCACCCTGATGTTTCCGTTCAAACTTGAGAAAGTTGTAGTACCCACAGCTGGTGCCATTAGGGTAGTCTCGACACACAGCTGGACGCCCCTCATAAATAGAGCAACTACGCCCTGATTGATCGAAGAACATGCACATGGATTTGTAAACCGTGTCCTTGCGATGACGAAGCACTCGCATCGTTTCGCCTTCGTGCTCAACCTGCTTGGTATATTTTTCACGGGCAACGTCCACCGAAACGCCATGATGCTTGGCCAGACGCGTTACATCTGCGGGTTTGGTTTCGATGTAGTCATAGCTACAGCAGTATCCAGGGCATTTGGCGCAGTCGTAGGTGTTTTTAGTTGCCATGATGCAGTTTTCAAATTGTTCGGCACGGATAATAGAGGACTGTCGCGTTACCGTCATAATGACTCTCTTAAATAGACGGTTAAATCAATCGGGGTAGTGTGAGCGCGACAAGACTTGAAGACGTGGGCAAACGGTGGGGAGTGGTGGTCGCGTTGTCACCTTCTAATCTCACGATTTCGTCAGTGTTGCTCCAGTTTGCCTAGATTATTGTCTTACGCGGCCTTGATTGCTGGCCTGTTCGCCATCATTGCATTTCCCGCGGGTGCCTGGGAAGTTTCCTCGCGCGAGCTGGTCGATGTGCAATTTGCAGCGGATGATTCATTGACTGTGCTGGTCAGCGCCCCGGGTGCGCCTGAGCCTGGCATTTACCGCTGGTTGCGGCACGCTCAAGCGCCGTCGCTGTTGTGCAAAATCTCGTCGCCAGCAACGTTCTCATTTGACCGCAAGACAATCATTGAGCGAGTCGCCGGGTATCCGGCCAGGTTGCACCTTTATGATCCGTCCACCTGCAACACACGCGCGCTGATCCCCGTTGAGGGTAAGGTGGTTGATGTCGACGTCCGCGGCAACTTCATTGCCGTCGCAGTGCGCCTGGAGGACTTGTCAAACGAACTGCGCGTGTACACCGTCAGCGGGCAGCAACTGGCGCGCACCCCGATCGGACGCAACGTGGAAATGGGCTTCGCGCCGGATGGTCGCAGCGTGATGAATTTTGATCTGAGTGACGGGGGCATCTCCCGGTGGGACGTACCAAAGCTCGCACACGAAGCACTGCCTGCATGGTTCGCCGTGGGCGAGACAACCTTTGTGCCGGGCTCGCTGCTGGTGAAGCGATACGTCAATGGCACGCTCGTGGTGGCGCACTGGCCCAGCGGAACGATGGCGCACTCCATCCCGTTGGCCCGATCACTGCGCTTGCGGCAGCTTTCCGTGACCGGGCGATTTGGCTTGATACACAGGCTCAACGAAGCGGGCGAGTCGCTCGAATGGCTGGATTTCAGCACCCAAAAGCGCGTGCATCTCGCGTCCGGCAGCGTCGACAACGCTGCGATCAGCCACAACGGAAATCTAGCCGCATGGGCACTACGAAGCGCCTCGACCGAACAACGAGTTCATATTCATGTTGCGCCGGCAAGTATCGCCGCTGCCACTAGTCACTGAGTCCAATCGGGCATACACTGGGCTGCCTCCGCTGCTTTCATGGTTGCACTGAGTGAGCTTGGCGAAGGCGAGCATTCTTGTGGGCCGCTATCACGCTTCGCGTGCGCATTTCGTTTAACGAGCAACAGACATTTTTCAACCGGGAGATAAAAAAGTGGATATCGCAAAAATAATCGAGCGCGCGAAGGGCATTGTGCTCTCGCCGAAAGCAGAGTGGGACAAAATCGCCGCAGAGACAACTGACGTGAAGTCGTTGTATGTCAATTACGCCATGATTCTGGCGGCAATACCGGCGGTGTGCGGGTTGATTGGCTCAACGCTCATTGGCGTCTCCATGCCCATCGTTGGCACTATGCGCACGCCGATTGCAGCGGCGCTGGTGCAACTGGTGCTGACCTATGTGCTTGGTCTGGCAATCATCTATGCAGTATCCTTAATTGTGAACGCGTTGGCCCCCACTTTCGATGGTCAGAAAGACCCTGTTCAAGCACTCAAACTCGTTGTGTACTCATCCACGCCCGTGTGGCTTGCCGGCGTTTTTTCGCTGGTGCCCATGCTGGGTGTGCTCGCCGTAGTCGCAGGCTTTTATGGACTCTATCTGCTCTACATCGGCCTGACTCCGTTGATGAAAAATCCGCAGGACAAATCGATTGGCTACACAGCGCTGATCGTCATCAGCTACATCGTGATGGCAATCGTCATGGGCGTGGTGGTAGCCACGGTTGTTGGCTCGGGTGCGGCGATGCGCGGTCGGTTCTAACGGCGTTTTGTTGCGCCTGGCAAGGCAAAAGCCTTGACAAAAAAGGCCGCAAGAGCGGCCTTTTTTACTGAATCACAAAATCGCTACTCCGCCAACGGCGGTTGCAACTGATACCCGTCAGGCGCAACGTGTGCAGCATTGCCATACAGCCGATCTCTTCGAGACACAGCCCTGCCGTAGTACAAATAGCGCTCAAGTTCGTTCAGCGCGCGCTTGTATACGTCCCGCTTGAACTCGATCACACCATCGAGATCCACCCAAAAATCATTCCACCGCCATGCGTCAAACTCTGGTTTGGCATCAGCGCGCAGGTTTAGATCGCTATCGCGACCAACCAAGCGCAGCAAGTACCAAATCTGCTTCTGACCGCGGTAATTTCCGCGCCACTCTCGTTTCACCCAGGTTGATGGCACCTCATAGCGCAACCAATCCCGGGTGCGCCCGAGTATTTCTACATGTTCCGACCGTAGCCCAACCTCTTCATGGAGCTCGCGATACATAGCTTCTTCTGGGCTTTCGCCGGGATTGATCCCGCCCTGCGGGAACTGCCAAGAATGTTCACGTATCCGTTTTCCCCAAAAAACCTGGTTTTTGTGATTTGCAATCACAATGGCGACGTTCGGCCTAAAGCCGTCTTTGTCCAACATACGCCATCCAACATATCTATTTGCCACGATTTTCACACACGTTGACCCCACAGCGCTACATCCCCGCCGTCCACGGCAATTTCTTGGCCTGTGCTTAATTCATCGTTTTGACCTGCTCACCTCGCAAAAGCAAAGCGCTGCTGGCTTCGTTTAGCACGGTACATGGCGCTGTCAGCGCTTTTTATGAGGCGATCCGTGGTGTCACCGTGTCTTGGGAAAATCGCAATTCCAATGCTGGCGCTGACCACCGCATTGATGGTGACGCCGCCCGTGCAAATTTCAAAGGGTGTCTGAATCAGCGTCACGAGTTTCTCAGCGATTGCGGTGAGGTTTTGCTCGCTTTCGTACTGAGTCAAGACGTACAAAAACTCGTCTCCACCATGCCGGCTCAACGTGTCGTCGTTGCGAGTGCTGTCGCCAAGTCGAGTTGCAACGATTTTCAACACGTAATCGCCGACATCATGACCATAGGTATCGTTAATTTTTTTAAACGCATCGAGGTCAATAAACATGATTGCCAACTGCCAACCATGACGTATGGCTTGAGCTAAGCCATGCGCAAGCCGGTCATTTGCAAGCGTCCGATTCGGCAGGCCCGTCAGCGGGTCATGAAACGACGCGTGACGCGATACTTCTTCACGCTCGGTGACTTCAGCCAATTGAACCTCGAGGGCAAGGCGCTCCTGCACAGCGTCCTTCAAAGCACTATTCACAACCTCCAGCTTGTCCGCGGCTTCCTGCACTTTGCTTTCGGCGGTTTGACTGATTTCCAGCGCCCACTTGACGTGCGGTGGCGGGCTTGGATGCTCAATGGCCTGCGTGAGCCCTGCGTTGACCGACGATATATCGTCTCCCGCCTCCTCCACCAAGCCCTTGACTGCTTCGGTTTGGCCAAGCACCTGGGTCAACGCCTCATGCTGTCTTACCGGTTCAGGAGTGGCCCCAGATTTGGGCGGTGCAGCGCGCGCTGCCCGGGTGGGCGAATCCATTCTTGAGCTAATTTTGACGACCTGCTTTCTGTGAAACGGACGACAGCTGCCATGCCGACGTCCGGGGGTGTACCTAAATCAGCTATACGCGGATCGTCGCTATCCAGTTTCCATCGTTGCGCAACTGGCAATAAAATCAGGATTGGGCGGAACGCAAACAGGTTTTAAGCCTGTTTTGTTGCTTATCGACTTGTGCGTATTTCGCTTCCAAGCCCATACAAATGGTC
The DNA here is from genome assembly GCA_043719085.1 of Burkholderiales bacterium. GTDB lineage: Bacteria > Pseudomonadota > Gammaproteobacteria > Burkholderiales > Casimicrobiaceae > Casimicrobium. Next base: position 4,874 of record JAYSUK010000086.1, read on the forward strand.
ACATTAGAGGAAAAGTGTCTCGGAGGCTGAGCTTGCAGTCCTGTGCGCCGTTCGGGCCATCGCTAACATCAGCACATGCAGCAAGATTCCGTGATGTTTTCCTCGCCCACGCGCTACCGCCCGCAACTCACCAACAGCGCCCGCCCTGCCACCTTTGACGTTGCCACGGTCAACGAACGCGGCGAGCCGGGAATGGCCGTGATCGCCGGCGAGCATCCTCTCACTGTTTACGTGGACAAGCGCGAGATCCTCACGCTGATGACGCTGGGTGCCGCGCCGGAAGCGCTGGTGCTGGGCTATTTACGTAACCAGCGGCTGGTCGAATCGCTCGAGGATATTGTGGCCGTGCAGGTGGATTGGGAGGTGAATGCCGCTTCCGTCTACACCAAGAACGGGCTGATCGATCTCGACGAGAAGATGGCGCATCGGACCAAGACCACCGGTTGCGGCAGCGGCACGGTGTTTGGTGATTTGATGGCAAACATTGATGACGTGCAATTGCCCATGGATGGCCGCCTGAAGCAAAGCACGCTGTATGCACTGGCCGAGCTGGTTCGCAAACATGAAACCATCTACAAACAGGCCGGTGCAGTGCACGGCTGTGCCCTCGCGTCAAACGCTTCGGCCGGCGAGGGCGGGGGCGAGCTGCTGTATTTTGTAGAAGATGTGGGCCGTCACAACGCGGTCGACGCGATTGCCGGGCTGATGTGGCTCGACGGTGTCGACGGTGGCGACAAAATTTTTTACACAACGGGCCGACTCACCAGCGAAATGGTGATTAAGGCTGCGCAGATGGGCGTGCCGTTTCTGGTGTCGCGCTCTGGCCTCACACAAATGGGTTACGAAATTGCCAAACAAGTGGGCATGACCATGATTGGCCGTGCGGTGAACAAGCACTTTCTGTTGTTCAATGATCCGGGGCGATTTCTGTTCGATGCCGCTACTGCAACAGGCGCGGCATGAACGGCATCACAGGACTCGTCCTCGCGGGCGGTATGGGCCGTCGCATGGAATCGCGCGACAAAGGCCTGGTCGAATTCCGCGGTAAGCCGATGGTGGCACACGTCATTGAGCGCCTCGCGCCGCAGGTGGATTCGCTGCTCATCAACGCCAACCGCAGCTTGAGTGAGTACGGCGCGTTCGGCTATCCGGTGATCAGTGACGAGATTGGCGGATTTGCCGGGCCGCTAGCGGGCCTCCACGCAGGTTTGTCTGGCTGTGTCACGCCGCTCATCGTTACGGTGCCGTGCGACGCCCCGTTTCTGCCTGCAGATCTCGTGGCTCGCCTCTACTGCGCGTTGCATGAAGGTATCGCTGAGCTAGCCGTCGCCAAAACCGGCGATCAGGCGCAACCCGTGTTCGCGCTGTACAGTTTGAGCCTACTGCCGAGCCTGACGCAATTTCTCGAATCCGGTGGGCGCAAAATCGACGCGTGGTATTCAACCCATCGCGTCGTTGAGGTGCAATTTGCCGACGAATCTGCGTTCGCCAATATCAACACTATTGCCGAGCTGCAAGCGTTGCAATGACGGCCACCGATGCCACTGCGCTATGAATACGCCGTGGCCCGAAAAAAACTCACCTACATCCTGCGTCCGACGTTGCCACGTCGCGCGGTGGTTTGGTTTCCGTCGTTCACCAATCAGGTGGTGATTGACCGTTTTCGCGGCACCCATGACCCGCTAGCGCAGGCACTACCGCCACACGTCACGCTGGTGTTTCCGCTCCATTCTCGGCTCACGCTCGATCAGCTGGCTGCCCACGCGCAAAAGGTGCTGCGCATGTGGCCCTGCTTTCCGGTGGTGATGCACGGCTTCTGGTCGGCGCAAAACGAATTTATCGGCGTTGGATCACACGTTGGCACCGACGCGATGATTGAAATGCACGACCGACTCTATCGCGGGCCGCTCGCTGAATTCCTGCGCCCGGAGTTTGATTTTCTACCGCACATCACACTGGCCAAAGCGCTGCAACCCAATCAGTTCGATTCGCTGAGTCGCGCGGCCACCATTGTGACTCGGGAATCATTCCGCGACTTGATGCGCAATGTCACCATCATCCGTGAAGAATCAGAAAACGAATGGGTGCGCGAGCGCGAAATTTACTTGCAGCATTAATGACTCCACTGCGGGCAGCCGCACAATCGAAGGGTTTAGGGGAAAAATTATGATCAGCCACGGCACCACGCGTATCTCAAATGTCGTGAAACTTGCATGCCTTTTCCTGGTGATGCTGCCGCTCACCGCCACGTCCGCAGAAGACGCTTCATCCGCCAATTTCAAATTTACTGTCGGCGCCTATAAATTCAGCGAGAACGGCACTGGTATTGATGCCAACGTACGTCACAGCTCCGACTACGGCAACGCGTGGGTCGGCTACTTCAGTGCTCCGAAATTGGACGCTCATCAATGGCGTGGCGGCTGGGACAAAACGTTTGGTGAAACGGTACGCATTCAGCCTTCGGTACAGGTGGCCTCGGGCGGATTTGTCGGCGGCAGCATCAATGTTGAAACCGGCGACAGGTGGTTCGCTGGCGCGGGTTTTGGCCGAACCAATCTGCGCCCGTACTTCAATCTGAACTTTGATCCGAACGATTCATGGATGCTGTCCGGCGGCTATCGCGCCGAAAGCGGCCAAAGCCTGAGCGCCAGCTACGTTCGCGACAATCGCGAAAATCCCGACCAGCAACATTTTCATGTCACCGCACGCATGCCATTTGAGGGCAAGCAGCGTTTGACGCTCGACCTGCTCTACAAACGCGGCCTGGTTGATGGGCTGCGAATTGCTAAAGTGGGTGGTACTGTCGCCTACGACTGGCCGCGCTTTTTTGTCCGTCTGGCGTTTGATCCGAACACCAATTTTTCAACTGACAACGTGTGGCGGTTGAGTGTTGGCACGCGGTTTTAGAGGCGGCCACGCGCACTACGTGACGGCACACGCATTGTGCAGCCCATGATGCGGTGCAAAGACCCAATCCACGACGTCCGATTTAGCGAGCCTGCTCCGCAGCGGTGCTAGACGTGACAAGTTTGTGCAGCGCATGGCGAGCTAAGCCCGTTCAAGCCGACTTGACGACAAGTTCGAAGTGCTCGACCACGGGCGGTTGCGCAAAAAATGGGCCCACAATCGCGCGCCACTCAGCGAACAGGGGACCGCCGCGAAACGCCACGGTGTGGTCCTCCAGCGTGTCCCAATAAATCATTAGCAGGTAGCGCTCTGGAGACTCGACGCCCCTGTTGACCTTGTAGCCACAAAAGCCCTGCGCCCGACTGATTACGGTTTCAACGCCGCGTTGAAGCGCCGCTTCGAATTCGGCATTTTTTTCGACCGGGATACGGATGTCTGCAACTTCCAGGATCATGTTCTTCTCGCTTTGAAGGTATTTGTAACGGGGTATGCGCACTTTAGGGAACGCTGGGGCTTGGAAGCCGAAGTGCATTCAAGCACAACGCCAGCAGCTTTCCTCGTATCGGCCCATAGGTAGCGGTCTCAGGCGATGAAAACGTAGTTATCGACTAAACCGAATTTGGGCGTCAAGCGCAGTATTTTCGGCGATCTTCTAATCAAGCTGTAGGTTCAACCGCTTGATTATTCCGCCCCATTTCTGCATGTCAGCGTCAAGCATGACTTTGAACGCGGCGGAGGTCCCACCACCGGGGGCCATGCCTGCGGCGACCAGGCGGTCGCGGATGGCCGGTTCGGCGAGCACGGCGGCTACGTCGGCATTAATTTTGGCAACAACGTCTGCCGGCAGCGACGACGGGCCGAACAGGCCGTTCCAGGCGATTGCTTCAAAGCCCTTCACGCCGCTCTCGGCAATGCTTGGCAACTCTTTGATTGAGTCAAAACGTCCGGAGCTGGTCACTGCAATTTGGCGAATCTTGCCGCTTTGCACATGCGGCGCAATGCCCGAGGCGACGGCGAACAAGAGCTGCGTGTCGCCATTGGCGGTCGAAAGCGCCGCGGGCGGCGAGCCGTTAAACGGGATGTGCTGCGCCTCGAAACCCGCTTCGGTCTTGAACAATTCCATCGCCAGATGCGACGACGAACCGTTGCCGACGCTCGCATACGAGAGCTTGCCGGGGTTGGCCTTACCGTAGGCAATCAGTTCAGCCACCGTTTTCACCGGCAGCGCGGCGTTGATCGCAAGTACGTTGGGCTGCGTGGTGGTCACCACGATCGGCACCAAGTCCTTCAGCGTGTCATACGGCATTTTTTTGTACATAAACGGACCGTACGCCGTGGGGCCGGGGAACCCGATGACCAGCGTGTGGTTGTCGGTCGATTTGGCGGCAATGTCTACGCCAATCATTCCGCCGGCGCCCGGCTTCGGATCAACGACAACCGCTTGGCCCCACTTGGCACCCAGCTTTTCACCCAATACGCGGGCCACGAAATCAAGCGACGATCCCGCAGGCGCAGGAACGACAACGCGAACGGGTTTGGTCGGCCAAGTCTGCGCGGTGGTGAGCGTGGTGACTAGGGTGACCGCGAGTGCGGCGGCGATGTGGCGGATGTTCATGGTGGGTGCGGCGAGGGCCGAATTGCTGACGATGTCGAGATTATTACTCGGTCAACAAAATATGACTGGTTCGGCAGGTTCCTCGACCTGGGGGCGAGGATTGGGTGAGGGACTTTGTGCCTCTACTTTGTCCGTTTTGCGATCACCCTCTCCCCCGCCCGCTCCCCCAGGGAGAGGGAGTCAAACCGGGAGACGCAGGACACATTTAGCGGACTCATTAAAATCTGCGACGAAGGCAGCGGCTGAGTTTCGTTTCTGGTCGCGAGCACGCTTCTATGAGAACTGCTGCGTAGCGCTCAGTAAGTCTCCAAATGCAAGCGCCCATCGCGCTTGAGTTCAGAATGCAGTGCCGACCAGTTCATGCCATGCGCGATCGCCGTGTCGCGCAGCACTTCAAGCACACCGGCCTCCATGCCCTTTAGACCGCATACATAGACGTAACTATTCGCATCTTTCAGCAACATCCCGATATCCACCGCGCGTTCGCGCATAAGGTCCTGCACGTAGCGCTTGGGCTCATTCGGGGTGCGCGAAAACGCGAAATTGATGTCGATAAAATCTTTCGGCAAATTCATCAATGGGCCGAAATATGGCAGCTCTTTTTGCGATCGCGCGCCGAAGAAAAGCATCAATTTTCCCGTTGCGGACGCGTCGCCAGCGGCACGCAAGCGTCGCCGCCGCTCGGTCATCGCGCGCATCGGTGCACTTCCGGTGCCGGTGCAGATCATGAGCAAGTTGCTGCCCACATGGTTCGGCATCAGGAAGCTGGCGCCGAACGGGCCGATCACCCGCACGGTGTCGCCCTTTTTCAGATCGCAAACATAATTTGACGCCACCCCCCGCACGGGGTTGCCGTCGTAGTCAGCCGTCACGCGTTTCACCGTTAAAGACACGTTGTTGTAGCCGGGTCGCTCGCCGTCGCGCGGGTTAGCAATGGAATATTGGCGCGCATGGTGGGGGCGGCCATTGGCATCAGCGCCAGGCGGAATAATGCCCAATGATTGCCCCTCAAGCACCGGGAAATTGCCGCTGCCAAAATCGAGCACGATGTGATGCGTGTCGCTCTCGGTGCCCAGTGCCGTGACCCGATAGTTGCCGCTGACCGTGGCGATCATCGCGTTCTTGGGGCCGTACAGATTGACCGCAGGCGTTGCCGCTGAGTTTGGCGCAACGACTGAGCCAAGGCTCGCATCCGCCGCGTTGGTTTGTATTGAATCGCCGTCGTTCGCCGCGCCCGAGGCGGACACGCTCATCAGGTCTTCGTCAAGTTCAATCGCCGGCGGCAGTTCTTCCCAAGTCAACTGTTCAGTTGTGGAAAACGCAGCCGTGCGCAATACCGCGCGCCAGTTGTCAATCGAGCCGGTAGGGCATGGTGAAATGCAGGCCATGCAGTGATTGCACTTGTCGGCGTCAACCACGTAATTGCGCGAATCATGGGTGATCGCGCCCACCGGACACGTGTCTTCGCAGGTGTTGCAGCGAATGCAAATTTCCGGATCGATGAGGTGTTGTTTAAGGACTTCGGTCATGGCGAACCTTTACGGGCATTGCAGGAGCGGCTCTGCCGCGATCCAACGTTACAACGCAACCTTGATCGTGGCAGCGCCGCTCCTACAGTTATAGATTGAACCGTTTAGTTGAACCGAACGTACTCAAAATCCACGGGCTGCCGATTAATGCCCATCACCGGTGGTGCAATCCAGCCGGCAAACTTGCCCGGTTCAACCACGCGCCCCATGAGCGACGCAACAAAGCCGCGATCTTCAGCGGAGGGCAGCCAGTTTTTTTCATTGGCCGCCCATTCCACCTCGGACACCACGCGGCCCTCCGGGCTAATCTTCGCACCGGCGAGTGCACCAATTTTGCGATTGAAGGCCTTGTGTGGAACCGACAAACGGAACGCGATACCCGCCTTTTCCAGCACCTTATTCCAGCGCCCTACGCCGCCAACAGAGTCCTTAATGTAATCGTCACGCAGCACTTCATTTAGCCCATTGAGCATCGGCACCTGACGCTCAACCAGCTTGCCATCCACCACGCTCAACACGCCGTAGGTTTGGTTCTGCAAACGATGGTCGTCGCCGCGCTTGCTTTCCTCAAAGCGGCCTTTGAGGCCGGAGTTATAGAAGATCGCGGCATTGCTCGATTCGTCAGCGCCAAACAAGTCGATCGTGACGCTGTAGTGGAAGTTCAAATAGCGCTGAACCGTCCCCAAATCAATGGCACCCGCAGCACGAATTTTGGCTGGGTCATCGGTCTTCAATTCATTCATCACCGCCGCCGTGCGCGCCAGCACGCGCGAGATGCCGCTCTCGCCGACGAACATATGGTGCGCCTCCTCAGTCAGCATGAATTTGGTGGTGCGCGCGAGCGGATCGAACGCACTTTCGGCCAATGCACAAAGCTGAAATTTGCCGTCACGATCGGTAAAGTACGTGAACATAAAAAACGCCAGCCAGTCGGGTGTCTTTTCATTAAACGCACCAAGAATTCGCGGGTTGTCGGCATCACCCGAATTGCGTTGCAGCAACGCATCCGCCTCTTCGCGGCCATCGCGGCCAAAATGTTTGTGCAGCAGATACACCATCGCCCACAGGTGACGGCCCTCTTCCACATTGATCTGAAACAGGTTTCGCAAGTCATACATCGACGGCGCGGTGAGGCCGAGATGGCGCTGCTGCTCCACTGATGCGGGCTCGGTATCACCTTGCGTGACGATGATGCGGCGCAAGTTCGCGCGATGCTCGCCCGGCACGTCCTGCCAGGCGGCCTCGCCGATATGCTCGCCAAAGTGAACCTTGCGTGACTCATCTCTGGGGTTCATAAAAATACCCCAGCGATAGTCTGGCATCTTGACGTGATCAAACTGCGCCCAGCCGGACGGCTCAACGCTCACGGCCGTGCGCAAATACACGTCGTTCTGCATCGCGCCCTCGGGGCCCATATCGTTCCACCAGCTGAGATAGTTTGGCTGCCAATGCTCAAGCGCACGCTGCAACGTTTTGTCCTCGGACAGATTGACGTTGTTGGGGATTTTTTCGCTGTAGTTGATGCCGGATTGCATGACTCGTTTCCATTAAAAAAATAGGGTTCGGGGAGCGCAATTTCGGTTACAACGCGCTCCACCGAGAACCACGTTGCACAACAACAGATATCGTTTAGTTATCGTAGGGTGGGCACCCCGTGCCCACCAATCGTTGCAGGACTAAGCCGTTTGGTGGGCAGAGGCTGCCCACCCTACCGACAACGTGTGACTACACCCGATTGAAATCGAACTGAACTTTTTCGCCTTTTCCGTAGAGCTTCAGCGCGCCCTTTTCTCCGACCGCATTCGGACGTTGAAAAATCCAGTTCTGCCAGGCAGTCAAGCGTCCAAAAATGCGAGTGGCCATGTTCTCTTTGCCATTGAAGCGCAGGTTCGCCTCCATGCCGGTCAACGCATCGGGGGACATGGCCGCGCGCTCCTCGAGCGCGATGCGCACTTCGTCGGCCCAGTCGATATCGTCAGGCGCAAAGGTCACCAGCCCTAGCTCAAGAGCGCTGTCCGCATCCAGCGCAATGCCTGCCTTGCCGCGCACCGCTTCAAGGGGCGCGGTTTCTTCGTAAAAGCGACGTGCCAATCGTGATTGACTGGTGGCCATCGGAAACATTCCAAAGTTGGCCTCGGCCACCGTAATCTTCGGCGCGCGCGCTGGATCGTCGGGCAACGCGAGCATGTAGATACGGTCGCACGCGAGTGCGATTTCAAGAAAGGTTCCGGCAAAGCACGAACCCGATTCGATCAGCGCAAACAGGGTGCGCGACGACACGTCAATGCGCGACAAGGTGCGACGGATCAAGCCAATGGTTTCGCGCACCAGCCAATGATTTTTGTGTTTGATCAGCGTCGCATCACTGGCCAACACGGCAGCCGCATCACCTTCGGTTTTCCATATCCAGGTGCCAATGTCCAACTCGTTGGTACGCATCGACAAAATCGCATCGTCCAGATCGCGGGCCATCGCCAATGGCCACCAGTTGACGCCAGCGGCCTCAATCTCAGCGATGGTTTCTGGCTGGGGCCCGGTGGGTGCTTTTACGGTGAAAACCGCGCTGCGGCGCGCGCGATCAATCGCAACCGTCACGTGCGAATAGCGCAACGCATCTGGCTCGTCGATGCGCTCGACCCGCGTCAAAGCAACGCCCTTTCCATCGGCAGGGCGATCACTGTTCGCCGCCAATTGCAGCGCGCGTTCCTGTACCTTTTGTGCGAACACGGCGGGCTTGGCAAGCGTATCGACCAAGCGCCAATCTTTCGCCTTCTGCCCCCGCACGCCCTCGGTGGTGGTGCAAAAAATATCCGCCAGATCGTGACGCACATGACGCTTATCAGTCACGCGGGTCAAGCCTCCGGTGCCGGGTAGCACCCCAAGCAGGGGCACCTCAGGCAACGACACCGCAGAGGAGCGATCATCGATCAGCATAATCTCGTCACACGCCAAGGCAAGCTCGTAGCCGCCGCCCGCACATGCGCCGTTCACCGCAGCCAGAAATTTCAGACCCGAATGCTCGCTGGAATCTTCCAGACCATTGCGTGTTTCGTTGGTGAATTTGCAAAAATTCACCTTCCACCCGTGGCTCGACACACCGAGCATGAAGATGTTCGCGCCTGAGCAGAAGATGCGATCCTTAAGACTCGTGACCACCACGGTGCGAACTTCCGGATGCTCAAAACGAATTCGATTAACGGCGTCATGCAGCTCAATGTCGACCCCAAGGTCGTAGCTGTTGAGCTTTAATTTGTAGCCTGGTTTCAGGCCCGCGTTTTCGTCGACGTTTATGGCGAGCGTGGCAACAGCCCCGTCAAACGTGAGCGACCAGTGATGATATTTCGCGGGCTCAGTTCGGTAGTCAATCCGTGTTTCAGAATTCGTCTCGGGCGATGCAGATGCGCTCACTGGGTTCTCCTTGTGATGGGTTGGGAGTCTGCAATACGGATTGCAAGCACCCCCTCGTTAACGCATTATTATGCAGTTTACCAACCGTGTCAATATAAAAATGCATTTTAATGCGTTTTTTTGACTTATGACGTAACCAGCTTTTGCAGCGCCTCCACACATACGTCAGCCGACTTGCCGCTGGTGTCAAACGACACATCCGCTTTTCCGTAAAAAGCCGCACGACCAGCGAGAATGCGCTTGAGATCGTCCATCGCCTCGCTATTGCCGACATTGCCCGACATGGGTCTTAGGTCGCCCTGTGCAATTACCCGGCTCATGTGGTCATCGGGCGACGCCTTGAGCCACACCGTGAAGCAATTTGCCAGCAGCAAATTGAAGGTTGACGCATCAGAAACAATCCCTCCGGGTGTAGCGATGACCGCATCCGGATAAAGCTGAATCGTCTCCTCCAGCGCGCGCCGCTCATAACGTCGATAGGCAGTTGGCCCAAGCAGATTGTGGATCTCGGCCAGCCCACAACCAGAAACCCGCTCAACCTCGCGGTTGAGCTCAACAAACGGCATATCAAGCGCGTCGGCCAGTCGCTGCCCTATTGTGGATTTGCCCGCGCCGCGCAAACCGATCAGTGCAATCCGTCGTGCGCGAGCCGATTGTGTACCCGCCTCGCCATACGTCTCAGCGAGCGCCAACCGCCCGCGCCGCAGCGCTTCATCGCTGCGGTTGCGCAACAAATCGCGGATCAGAAGCCATTCAGGTGACAAAGTCGTTTCGTCACCCAGCAACTCCGCAATCTCGCAATCGAGTGACTGTGCAATCTGGCGCAGGATCAGCACAGAGGCATTGCCGACCCCCCCTTCAAGGCTTGCCAAATGACGCTCTGACACGTCAGACGCGGACGCCAAATCGCGTCGAGTCATGCCCTTTCGGGCGCGCAAAGATCGCACGCGATCGCCCAAGGCCGCGAGAAACGGATCACGCGGTTGTGCCGCACTGTCTAGCTCGGGTTCAGCGCGTCGCATCGGTTGTCACAAAGATCATGGGGAGCCGAAAAAAAATGGACATCATTAAAAAATGCATTATATTGCGCATTTGAAAATGCGTTATTCAGCATTTTCACGTATTCGTTGGCAAATTTCAATGTGCAGGTCGAGGAGGACAGCATCATGGCATCCCTATTCAATAGCAGCGATAAAGTCACCCCGCCGCCCGAGCGCCTGAATTTTGCCGCGTACGTGATGGAACTCAATGCGCTGCGACCCGCAAAGCTCGCGTACATCGACGATCAGGGAGAGCTCAGCTACGGCGAGCTTGCCACCCGCGTCAAGCGCTTTGCGGCCGGTCTCAGTGCATTGAATGTGCATCGCGACGAGCGCGTATTGATTCTGATGCACGATGGCAACGACTGGCCAGTGGCCTTTCTCGGCGCGCTCTATGCGGGCGTGGTGCCAGTTGCGGTAAATACGCTACTCACCGCTGACGATTACGCCTACATGCTCGCGCATAGTCGGGCGCAAGTCGCCGTGGTGTCGGCGGCGCTATTGCCGGTGCTGCAAGCGGCGATGGATAAGGGTGGACATGAGCTGCAAACAATCATCGTATCGCGCGCCATCGTCCCTACTCCCAACCTCCCGCCACTGGGGGGAGCAGCAGAACTGATCCCCGCAGTTCTAACATTTCATTTCAACGAATGGATCGCAGCACAACTGCCTGCAACGGCACCCGCTAACACCGGCGCAGACGAACCCGGTTTCTGGTTGTATTCCTCCGGCTCGACCGGCCGCCCGAAGGGCACTGTCCACACCCACGGCAATCTTTACTGGACCGCCGCACTATATGCGCGACCCGTGCTCGGACTGAGCGAAAGCGATGTCTGCTTTTCTGCGGCCAAACTGTTCTTTGCGTACGGTCTCGGCAACGCGCTGAGTTTTCCGCTCTCGGTAGGTGCAACGACAGTTTTGATGGCTGAAAGGCCGACGCCCGACGCCTGCTTCAAGCGGTTCATGGAGCAACGTCCCACCGTGTTTTTTGGCGCTCCCACGGGGTACGCGGGCATGCTGGCATCGCCTAATCTGCCTCCACGCCCACAGGTTTCGTTGCGCATGTGCTCATCGGCTGGCGAAGCTCTGCCGCGTGAAATCGGCGAGAAATTCACCGCTCATTTTGGCTGCGAAATCATTGACGGCATCGGCTCTACCGAGATGCTGCATGTGTTTCTGTCCAACCGCCCCGGCGACGTGCGCTACGGCACCACCGGCAAGCCCGTGCCCGGCTACGTGGTTGAAATCCGTGACGACGCAGGACAGGTGCTCACGGGCAGCGATGAAGTCGGGGATCTCTACATCAGCGGCCCATCGTCTGCATTAATGTACTGGGCCAATCGCGAGAAAACCAACGAGACGTTTCGCGGCGCGTGGACCAAAAGCGGCGACAAGTATTTTCGTGACGCCGATGGATATTACGTCTACGCCGGGCGCTCTGATGACATGCTCAAGGTGAGCGGCCAATACGTATCACCGTTCGAGGTGGAATCGACACTGATGCAGCATCCGCTGGTGCTTGAATCGGCGGTGATCGGCGTGGACGACGCTGACGGTTTGACACGTGCCAAAGCATTCGTCGTGTTGAAGGATGCAACACTTGGCAACGACGCGCTCATTGAAGCACTGAAGGCATTTGTGAAGAGCAAACTGGCACCTTACAAGTACCCGCGCCAGCTTGAGTTTGTGGCTGAACTTCCCAAAACAGCGACCGGCAAGATTCAGCGCTTCAAGCTGCGGGAACTGGAGAAATCGCGGAGTCATCGTGAGTAGTTCAATGGCCGTGGGTAGGGTGGGCACCCCGTGCCCACCAGGCGCCGGCAAACCAACGATCCGTTTCACCGCA
>JAYSUK010000087.1:0-17185 GCA_043719085.1 Burkholderiales bacterium
GGTCGTCGCGTCGAAGTCAGCCTGCAATAGCGAGCTGCACAACGCAAAAAAGCCACCTTCGGGTGGCTTTTTTGTTGGGCTTGACTCGCTGTGGAAGCGGTTCCACCGCGATGCTTGAGACTCGGCACCAGGGTCGCGGCAGAGCCGTTCCTACAACGCCACCGTGCGAAACCCGGCAAACACATCGCTCCGATGCGGCAAAAAATAATTGCGATAACTCGTGTGATGCATGATGTCGAACGTCGCGTGCGAGCCGCCGCGCAACACGCGATGTTTGCCGTCAAACCATGGCGCTGAATATTCGCGATAGCGGTCGGCGTTGAATCCAGGGTAGGGCGCAAAGGTTGACGCTGTCCATTCCCAGACGCTGTTGCCCCAGACGATTGCACCTTGCAGCGCGGCGATCTCCCATTCATGTTCGTAGGGCAAACGCCGTCCGGCCCAGTGGCAGTAGGCGTCGGCCTCATGCGCATTTACGTGCACCACGGGCGCTCTCGGATCAAGGGGTAGCCACGCGTCAAAGCATCGCGCCTGCCAACCCGATTCCGCCTCGCGCCAGTAGTGCGGGTGGGGGCAACCGGTGCGCGCGAGATATTCGCCCGACTCGACGAACAGTTGAAATTGGGCGTTACTGATCGGCGTATGGTCGATCGCAAACGAGTCGAGTGCGACCTCAAAGCCGTCACCTTCGTTGTCAAAACTGAACGCGGTGGGCTGACGCCCGATTCGTTTGCGCGTCGCAGCCACCAGCACATCGCCCGGTTGGTGCATACCCTGTAGCGGCGTCATCCACGCAGGCATCGGCCACGCCAGTGTTTGAGCGGCCCAGGCCAGCGCTTCCAGATGCATCGCCTCGTGAAACAGGGCGAGTCGGAACGGGTACAGCGCGTCGTCGCTGTCGTCCACGCGCGAAAGGCGGCAAAGCGTCGCTGCCAGCGAGCGGTCCAGATAGTCGAGCGTCGCGGCGCGGGTCAGCGGCGGCAGGTGCCACCGCGCTTCATGCGCGATTAGATTCGAGTTTAGAAATTCATCGCAGTCTGTCCACAGCGACGGTTTGTCAGCCCGGGTGTTGCCATCCTCCGTGTTGTAAGCGTCGCGAACGCACCACCACTCCGCAAACCACGCAACGTGCGCCGCCTCCCACAGCGGCGGGTTGACGGTGGCGAAAACTGGCGGCAGAAGCTGTGCTTCGGCGAGTGCCGCAACAAATTCGCGCAGCCCGGCGCGCAAAGTCACCAGCCGCTCGCCGATTTCCGTGCGACCGAGGCTACGGGCGCGCAATCCCGACTCAATTCGTGCCGTGTGCGATAGTTGTTGCATGAAACCTAGTGTCGTCATTGTTTCGCCAGCCAACGCCAAAGCCAACAACGGCAACTGGCATACGGCCGCCCGGTGGGCGCGGTTTTTGTCCCGTGATTATGCGGTGAACGTGATGCAGCAGTGGACAGTTAAGCAAGCACTGCCGGACGTCATGCTGGCGCTGCACGCGCGACGGTCGGCCGAATCGATGGCGCAGTTTCGACGAGTTCGCACCGAAGGTGGGCTCGTCCTCGCGCTGACCGGCACCGATGTGTACGGCGACATCCATACTGATGAGGCGGCGCAGCGCTCGTTGCAGCTCGCGGACACGTTGGTGCTGCTGCAACCGAACGCCATGTTCGAGCTGCCCGAGGCGGTGCGCCGCAAGTGCGAAACCATCTTTCAATCGGCAACCACGCTCACCCCCGGCGCACGCGCAACGATGCATTTCAATATCGTGCAAGTCGGCCATCTACGCCACGAAAAAGACCCCTTCACGCCAATCACGGCGCTGCGTCTGCTGCCCGCAGAAAGCAGAATCCGCTTAACCCAAATCGGCAGCGCGCTAGACGCGCATCACGCCGACACCATGGCCGTGGTGCTGCGCGACGAGCCGCGTCTGCGATGGCTAGGTGGCTTGACCCGAGCGCAAACGCGCCAACGCATCAAGCGCGCGCATCTGCTCGTGATCGCAAGCAAAATGGAAGGCGGTGCCAACGTCATCGTAGAAGCCATCACCGCAGGCACGCCTGTGATCGCAAGCCAGATCAGCGGCAACATCGGAATGCTGGGCGAGGACTACCCCGGCTATTTTCCGTTTGGTGATGCCCAGGCGTGTGCAGCGCTCATGCAGCGGGCTGAAGCCGATGCCGGCTTTTTGAAACGACTGACGGTTGCCTGCGCCCGTCGATCCAAACTCTTCGCGCCCGACCGAGAAACGCAGGCTATCCGCAGCGTCGTCGCGAATGCGTTGCTGTGATAACGCGCTAGTGCAGCTCGATTCGGTCAGCTCGGATGAGCCGTGGCATTTCGAGTGTCGTTGCCGAGCGGGGCGCAGCACCGCTTGATGACGGCTTCCACCACGGCGGCTGAGTCGATCAGCGCTAGGTGACCCAATTCGGTAAGCTCTAACGAGTCGACGCCGTGCACACGCGCGTGCTCGGCTGGAATGACGATGTTGTCGTGCAGGCTGTAGATGTTCAGCGCGGCGAGTGGCGGGCAGCGTGACTCGCTGTGCGCCAGCTCCGCAAGCCACGTACTGCCGCGGCGCATTTGTCGGGCCGCGCGTCCGACACCGATATCGGCCACCAGCGTGCCCTGATGCGGCGTCCCGATGGTGATTAGCTGTCCCAGCGCAACCTCTGGCAGCAAACAGCGCATCCGCCGTGCCACCAGTCCGCCCATGCTGTGCGCGATGACGTGAACCTTGTCGGCACCGCTGCCGCTGGCGATCACGCTAATGCGCGCCGCCAGTTGCAGCGCAAAGCGGTCAATGTCGCCGAATACGGGATTCAGGTTGATGGTGTACACGGAGAGCCCGCGGGCGCGCAGTTTGCGCACCAATCGCCACCAGATGCCCCGATTGGCGGCGTAGCCATGAACCAGTAGCACCGGCGTTTGTCCGCCCAACGTCCTGGTGATGCGCTCGCGCCGGAAGAGCAGGCGTTCGAACGGGCCGTATATCGAAACAAACGCGATGGGTGGCAGCCATTCGCTCAAAAACGCCCGCAACCAGTGACGCCTTGACTTGTCGGTTGAATGCCTTCGGGCGACGCTGAAGCTCCACACGATAAGGCCAGAGCGAATCAGAAACGGTGCGACCACACTGGTGAGCACGCTGTATTGCCACGGCCAGGCGATCAACATCTGGCAGATGAACGCGCTGGCGACATAGGCCACAAGTTCAAACGCGAGCAGTAGGCGAAGCAGGGTTCCCATGCCCTAACCGTAGCGCATTTTTGGCGTTTAGTGGTGTCGATTTAGGTGCGCGACTTGACGAAAATGACAGTCGAGGTCGGGTGGGGCTAACCACGTGCACCAAACACGGGTAGGCCAAAAGCACCTCGAGGGTGCCGGTGATCGCCTGCTACATCAGCGGCAATATCGGCAGGCTGGGCGAGGACTAACGGGGTATTTTGCGTTTGGTGATGCAGAAGCTTGCGCGGCGCTGATGTGGCGCGTGGAATACGACACGCGGTTCATGAAACAGCTCATCGCGGCGTGCGCCAAGCGAGCGAAATGGTTTGCGCCAGATCGGGAGGCTGCGGCGATTCGCGCGATTGTGCAGCGGGTCATTTAACTGAAAACGTGCGGCTTTCGCTGCGCAGGGTGTCGATTGATGTAAAAGCTTGGGTGTGATATCTTTGATATCAAAGTGAATTCTAAATTGCGAGCGAACCATGGCAAATATCATTCTGCGCGATCTTGACGATGAGCTCAAAGAGAAGCTGCGCATTCGTGCCTCACAACACGGACAGTCTATGGCGGCCGAACTTCGCGACATCGTGCGTGATGCGCTGGTGGTGACAAAGTCCACCCGCGCCGACTCAAAAAAACTCTTCGCTGAACTGCGAAAACTGAGCGCTAGTCGGACAGACGCTTCATCGACGGCGCTGATTCGACAAATGCGGGACGCGCGTTGACCTGGGTGGTGGACGCGAGCGTGGCGGTAAAGTGGGCGCTGCAGGAGCAGCACTCATCAGTTGCAGAAGAATTTTTGGCGCAGGATTTGTTGGCACCAGAACTGTTGCTGATTGAATGCGCCAACGTTTTTTGGCACAAGGTTTCGCAACGCGAGATGGACGCGGCAGTCGCCGAGATTGCGCTACGCGGCATCTTTGGCGTAGGCATCGAATTTGTTGCTGACGAAGCGCTGCTGTTACGTGCGCTGTCCATGGCCCATCAAATCAAGCATCCCGTCTACGACTGTCTTTACGCCGCACTCGCCGAATTGCGCGGCGCACCCATGGTGACCGCCGATGAAAAATTTGCGCGTGTCTACCGAACGAAACGCCTGCTCGAAGCGCCTGCAAAAATTCTGTTGCTAAGCGAAGTCGCTTAGTGCAGCGCGCCCACGCACTACTGATCGTTGCCCAAAGCGAGCGAAATTGTTCGCACCAGAGCGCGAGGCGGCGGCTATTCGGGCAGTGGTGGGGCGGGCTTGATGCCTGTCGTCAAAAATTACTCGTTGGCCTGCTTCAACACTTCCACGATGAGTGCGCCCGAAACTCGATAGCGAGCCCGTAAAAGCGCATCAAGACTTGGGCGGATTGCAGCGATTTGACCCACGCGCTTTCCTTGCAACAACACGCCGAGTACGCCGATCACAGGCAGTCCCAACCGTTTCGCAACACCACGACCGAGTAGATCGTCCATCAGCACACCGCAATGCAGCGACTTCGCGAGCGCGATGGCTTGCGCTTCACCGGCGTCGATTTCGACGCAAAGACGTTGCACTAGGGGATCGACGCTGTCGTCATGAATAGTCGCGTGTGCGTCAACAAATGCGCGCACCGCCGCTGCGCCCGGCATCAATAGGTTGCCCGCAGCTTCGTGCAACACGTAGGCGGGCATGTGAACCTCGCCAAACAGCGCGGAGAGCAGTGTGAGTTGCTCGATTTTTGCAAGCGCGATCAGCGGCCCGGCATCGGCGACGATGATCGCCTTCATCGTGCGTTCACTGAAAGTTCACCGTGCGTCCAAACGTTTAGGACGAAAACTGCGCCAGTTCTTCCGCGAGATCACTGGCCGGATAGTTCACCACCGGGATGCCGAGGCCGCTCACCAGTTCAGTAAATTCCAGCCGCGAGATGCGCGCCACGCGAGCGGCCATGCCAGTCGATAGGTTGCCCGCCTTGAACAGGTTCACAGCGAGCGCGACGTGAACGCCGGATTCCACCACGACCTTGTCAAACGGCACGCTGACCATGAGCGGCTGCCCGTGCTTTGTGATGAGCGAAACGTTGCCAGACTCAGCCTCGCGGCTCAGTTCGCCAGAACGGTCGCGCAGGTCGCGGATGGTGAAGGTGTGCATGTGATTCTCCGGACGGACAAGTTCGATGACTATCAAAGCATAATTGTACCCACAAGTTGGGGATAAATTTATCGGCCTGACTACATCATACAAACGTGCGACGCCAAAGCAGCATTCGTCTGCATGCCTTGTTGCATCGGGGCTAACGGGCGAAAATCCACGAAGTCGATAATTAACAAAAACAGCGGCAAATCCATGTTAAATGGTGCTTTCGGAAAAATGCCATTCACTACGGTGGCAAGAAAAAGCCTACGATGCATCCGCGGGACGGACAAATCGCCGCAGCGCTCAAGCCGTGACGGCCCCTTGTTGCTTCGCCCTAATCCGCGCCGCGATTTCCCGTTTGCTCTGCTTCAGCAACATGATTTCGGATGGTGTCAGCATCCTGGGTGCGTTCGAGATAGCGAGCTTCTGATTGAGTAAGGCGGTCGTTGCTGTGACCGAACCGCTCGTCCCGTCAGATTTTGGGCGGCTTCCCTGCATGGTGCGATACCTGGGTCACGTTGCGCTATGCGACTCGACATACGCGTCCACCAAACGGCGAATCATGCGCTGGTATTGCGTGTGATTTTTAGCGGCCTCTGACTTGAAGAAATCAATGCTTTTCTTGCTCAGAGCCAGCGTGACCTTGACCGCTTCTTCATTGAACGCAAGCTCGGCAGGGGATGGCAGGAAGTCTTTCATAACCTTGGGCTCGCCAAGAGGCTCATTCGAGTATTTGATTTTCGCGCTCACAAATTGCCTTTCCTTTGCGCCCTTAGTTGCGTTGACCGCCAGCGCCAATGATTCGAATCCTTGAGGCGCGATAGTAAACCGCACCGTCAAAACACCGCCGCCCGTCTGACCAAAACAATAAAAGCGCTCTTCGGATTCGCTATGCGTATCGTCTCGCGCAATCACGCGTTGCAGGTCTGCAAAGGCATATTGAGCGGTTGAGAATGAAACACCATGCTTGGTTTGATTCGCCTCGTCTTTCTCTGCATCCCACTCGAAGCTGGTCTTTGTCATTGCCAATGATAACGCATAACCATACAAATAGCCATACGTTTGTATGGTTATACGTCGGGTGTCAAGCGCTCAGTTGCGCCGTGCCCGTCCACACGCGGGCCAGCGTGGTCTGGATTTTTTGCTCGAAGCGGGTGATCAGTTCGCGGTTGCCGTTGACGAGCACCTGCTCGGCTTCGATTTCGGCGACGATGGCTTGCTGGATGGCGAGGGGCGGGAGGGGAATTTCGACCGTCTTCAGAATCTCTATGTTGATGTTCTTCTGTGCCGCCTGAGGAGCAATGTCGTTTAAGTGTTGCTTCTTCGTGCGCATCACGACTTCCAAATACCTGGCGTCAGTTTCTTTCTTTGGAATCAAACCCACGACGCTATCCGGGAAGCAGGAGGGGAAGTCCAAAACGGCGGTGTCTCCGATGTTTGCTGCAATCGTAATCACAACCACCGGTGGCTGAAAAAGCTTGCTGACCGATAGACCGTCTTCATTAAGTGTCTGCGTGTACGTGATCTTCCCACCAGCCGCGCGCACAACATCGCCCGTTTGAATGAACGGATATTTTCCGCCGTAAAAGCGCGGTTCATTTCGCGGGCGATGCGAAAACTTTCCACGCTGAATTTCGCACGCTTCTGCCAGCGGCACCACCGGCCAATCAGGATGGATGGGGATATGGGGGCCGTAGTGGTCGAGGACTGCGCGTGCACCGTCGATGACTTTCTGGTAGCCCTCAATCTCCGCCACGATTTCTTTCTGCGTTTCCAGAGGTGGCAGCGGGACTCTAAATTTCAACAAATCCTTGGCGTAGACGTGGGGTTGTCCCATTCCAACTTGGAGCGCGTATATGTGTGTCTGCCTTGACTTGAGCAAATGAAAGAGGAATTTTGTAAGCAGTCGCGGATCGCTTGAGTTGATAGTGGAGCAATCCGAGGCAAAGATCGGTTCAGTAAAGTACGCAACAAAACCAGCGTACGCGCCCGAGGCACTAACGGTAATAGTTTCACCTGTTCTGTTGGGGGTATCGTGATAGCACGATGGCGTCTGGCCACCCGCAATCACTGGCACGGAGCCATCACGTACGGCGTCCCGAGTAATTGGTGATCCTTTGGTGACGTCGCACAAGTCTCCCAGCGGTACCAGCGGAAAATCGGTGAGGCTAGCTGCACTCTCCCGATACCGCTCGCCGCTCAAATTGAACTCGCCATTCGCAGCAAGTTTCTTCTTCGTCACAATCAATCCGCACGTCGGCGAAAGCTCGCTCACTGACCGCCGCTGCCGCAACGTACTCAGGTATTCGTCCAGCTCCTTCTTCACCTGTGGCAAATCGCTGTTCGCCACCGCGCGGCGCTGCGCACCGAGGCCGTAGCCGTCGTTTTCGATCTTGAAGAAGGCAACGCTGTCGGCCTGTTTCGCGAGCGATTTGTCGAGGATGAGGATCGAGGTTTTCACACCAGCGTACGGGTTGAACACACCCGCAGGCAGCGAAATTACCGCGACCAGCGACTGGTTCACCAACATCTTGCGCAACTCTTTGTACGCGGTTTGGCTTTGGAAAATAATGCCTTCGGGCACGATGATGGCAGCTCGTCCGGTGGGCGTCAGGTGCTCGGCGATGTAGTCGACGAACAGCACCTCAGAGCGCTTGGCCTGAATCGAAAAACGTTTGTGCGGCTTGATGCCGCCTTTCGGCGACATGAACGGCGGGTTGGCCAGGATCACGTCGGCGGATTCGTTCCAGCGCTCGTCACTGGTGAGCGTGTCGTATTCGTAAATGTGCGGATCGGTGAAGCCGTGCAGATACAGGTTCACCAGCGACAGGCGCACCATATCTGGTGAGATGTCATAGCCCTTGAAATTTTTGGCCATGCGGCCTTTGTCGTCGGGCGTGAGTGTGCTGTTGCCTTTGTCGTCCGTGTTGCTACGAACGATATGTTTGTAGGCAGAAATCAGAAACCCGGCGGTGCCGCAGGCGGGGTCGAGGATGACCTCGTTCTTTTGCGGCGCGACGACATCAACCATAAAGTCGATGATGTGGCGCGGCGTGCGGAATTGCCCGGCGTCACCCTGCGAGCCGAGCACCGAGAGCAAATATTCGAACGCGTCACCGAGCCGCTCGCTGTGGTCGTAGCTGAATTCGTCGATGATTTTGAGAAACGCCTTGAGCGTCTCCGGGTCGCGGTACGGCAGATAGGCGTTCTTGAAAATATCGCGGAACAACGCCGGGATGCCGGGGTTCTCCGGCATCTTGGAAATGCCTTCGCCATACAGACCGAGCATTTCGTGTCCGCCGAGCCCCGGATTCATGAGCTTGGCCCAGCCGTAACGCGCGAAGTCGCCCGTGAAGAAGGAGCGCTTGCCGCCCAGCTCTTCCGACTCGGCGTCCATGTCGTCCATGAATTTGTAAATCAGGGCGATAGTGATTTGTTCGACCTGGGACTTAGGGTCGGGGACTTTGCCAACGAGGATGTCGCGGGCGGTGTCGATGCGGCGTTTGGTATCGGTGTCGAGCATGCTCAGTTTCTAATTCGGTACGGCGGGCAGATGAAGCGATTCAGGCAGAAAACTGATTCAGCGAAACGTAGTCCTTGATGTAGTTCGGGATCAGTTGTCGGTATTTGTCCGGCACGGCTTTGTAGTCGCGCGTGGAGAAGAATGGGTTGGTGGCGAGGTGGGTCAATTCGCGCGATTCAATGATGTCGCGAATGCGGTCGCTGCTGGCGTACGCTTTGAAATAGGTTTTCATGGCGGGCACGGCCTCCGCCTCGTCCGGTTTGTAGTCGGCCACGAATTTAGAGAATTCTTCTTCAAGCAATTCGTCCCGCGATTTGAAGCGCGGGATCAGGCCAAAGATTTTTTCGAGAATTTCGCGCAAGGTCAGACGGCGATCCACGCCCGCGGCCTTGCGCAGCTTGTCGAGTGAGTAATACTCGGTGGGCTTGTCGAACACTTCTTTGTTGACGTAGGCAATGACGCGATCCCAATCGCCGGCCTCAACCGCGTTGACGATGGTCTGGTTTTCGAGGAGTGTTTCTTCAAATCGCTCGAAGAACATTCGGTCGATTTTCATGCCGTCGGCGGTGATTTGTTCCACGCGAAGCGATTCAATTAGATCGCCGCCGAGGTGTTCGTACGTTTCACTCGTGCCGCCATTGCCACCGCCGGTGTCGCCGCCCGGTTCGCCCTCACCGCGCTCCGGCGATTTTGGCTTGGGCAGTTTCAGCACTTCGTCGTAGTTGAAATCTTCCTCAAAGTATTCGCAGTTGGCAAAAAAGTCGAAGAGCTTGAAGGCGGTTTTGGTGGGCGCTTTCAGGCTGTCTTTGATTGCGTCGTCGAACAGTTGCTCGCGGAAGTCGTGCTTGCGGGTGCCACGCCCTTTGATCTGGATGAAATCGGTCGGGGAAAAGATCGGGCGGAAAAGCCCCAGGTTCAGGATGTCCGGGCAGTCGTAACCCGTGGTCATCATGCCGACCGTGATGCAAACACGCGCTTTGCTTGTCTTGTACGTACTGATGAAATTACAAGAACCGAGCAGATTGTTGTTGGTGAAATTGATGGTGTGCTGCTGGGCACCGTCGATGAGGGAGGTGACCTGCACGGCAAAGTCAGACTGATACTTGCCGGGGAACAGTTTGTCCGCCATCAAATTCAAAATGTGCGCGAGCCGTGCGGCGTGATCCTGGCTGACGGCGAAGACGATGGATTTGCCTATTTCGCCGCTGACGGGATCGCGCAGCGCATGCTCAAGAAACGTTTTGCACAGGAGTTGATTCGTGGCGTCCGAGAAGAAGCGTTTTTCGAATTGGCGCTGCTTGTAGATTTCTTTCTGATCTTCGCCCGTATCGTCCTTGAATTCGACGACAAAGCCTTCGTCAGACAGCAGTTGCGTGGTGACTTCGCTGCGTGCGTCGACGACGGTCGGATTGATGAGAAAGCCGTCTTTCACGCCATCAAGCAGCGAATAGCGGAACGTAGGTTGGCCATCGTCGCAGCCAAAGGTACGATAGGTGTCGAGCAGCAGGCGGCGTTCGAACTCGCGCGGGTCTTTGGATTTTGGGTCGTTCTTGTCGAACTTCTTCAAGTAATCACGCGGTGTTGCGGTGAGGCCGAGCTTGTAGCCAATGAAGTAATCGAACACGGCGCGGGCGTTGCCACCGATGGAGCGGTGGGCCTCATCGGAGATGACGAGATCGAAATCGGTCGGCGAGAAAAGGCGCTGGTACTTGTTGTTGATCAGCAGCGACTGAACGGTGCTCACGACGATTTCTGCGTGCCGCCAGTCGTCGCGATTCTCTTTGTAGACGACGCTCTTGTAGTCATTGGCGAGCGCTTTTCTAAACGCCTTGACAGCCTGATCTTCGAGTTCAAGCCGATCCACCAGAAATAGCACGCGGCGGGCGTTGGAAGTTTTCAGGAAGAGCTTGATGATGGCGGCAGCGGTGAGCGTTTTGCCGGTGCCAGTGGCCATTTCAAGCAGAAAGCGATCTTGCTCTTTGGCGACTGCCTGCTGAATGGCATGCACCGCTTTCAACTGGTACGGACGCAGAAAGCGCAGGCCATTGAGCTGCACAAAGCGCTCGCGTTCGGCCTCTGCCTTCCATGCGGCCTCTAGAGCGTAGCCGGGACGCTGCGTGAGCACGACGTAGTCCGCGCCCACCACGTCTTCGATCAGGCGCTTCGGATCGGGCGTGGATTTTTGATAGCCGGCGACCGATGTCGGCGATGGGAACGTCGTGATGATGTGCGGGTTGCCGCGCTCAAGATCCCAGAAGTAATGCAGGTTGCCGTTGGAAAGGATGACGAACCGGCAGTTCTGCGATTTGGCGTACTTGCGCGCCTGCTCTTTGCCGACCAGCGGGTTTTTGTCTTCGGACTTGGCTTCGAGGACGATGAAGGGGAAACCTTTTTCGTTCAGAAGCAGGAAGTCGACGAAGCCTTTGCTGGGCTTTTCAAAGTTCTCGCCGAGTGCGTCAAGCACTTGGGCCGTGAGTGTGACCTGGGGTTCAAGCTGGATGTTGGCCGCGCCACGGTTGTCGGCGAAGAACCGCCAGCCTGCCGCTTCAAGCAACTGGTTGATTTTTATTCGGGCAGTGGCTTCTTTTGCGGGCACAGCGAGGTGTTGAACGGGGGAGTTGACGTGTTGCAGCATTATGCGTGGTGTGGTCAAACTCTCGGCGACCACCGCGCCATAATTAACGCAAACGTCAACTTGACGATCAGATACAAAAGGGAGCCAACCGCATGTCCACATTCAAAGCCTATCTAACCACGCAAGAAGGCAAAACCTCAAAGACTGAACTGGTCGATTTTTCGGTTGATCAGCTGGACTCCGGTGAGGTGCTGATCAACGTTGATTATTCGACAGTGAACTACAAGGACGCGCTGTCGGCGACCGGGGCGGGGCGAATCATCCGGCGCTTTCCGTGCATTGGCGGTATTGATCTGGCGGGCACGGTGGAGTCGTCCACTGACGCTGCGTTCAAGGCTGGTGACAAGGTGATTGCGCATTCGTACGACGTGGGTGTGGCGCATCACGGTGGCTATGCGCAGAAGGCGCGGATGCCTGCGGCGTGGCTCGTTCCGATGCCCTCGGGGATGTCGACGTTTGACGCGATGACCTACGGCACCGCGGGTTTCACGGCGGCGCAGGCGGTGCATCGCATGCAGCATGACGGTTTGCATCCTGCCATGGGGCCGGTGCTGGTGAACGGCGCGACCGGCGGCGTGGGCATGGTGGCTATCGAGATTCTGGCGAAGCTGGGCTATGACGTGGTGGCCGTGACGGGCAAAGAAAAAGACGTGGATTTGCTTAAAGGCCTTGGCACGAGAGACGTGCTGATTCGCGGGCAGTTTGAGATGACGGAAAAACCGTTGGGTGCTGAGACTTACGCTGGCGCGGTGGACAATTTGGGCGGCGAGCAGCTGTCGTGGTTGACGCGGGTGATGAAGGTTGGCGGCGTGATTGCGAGCATTGGTCTGGCGCAGGGCTGGGAGGTGAAAACCACGGTGATGCCGTTCATTTTGCGCGGCGTATCGCTGCTCGGTATTGACAGCGTGAATTGCCCGATGACGTTGCGGCGGGAGCTGTGGGCGAAGCTGGCGAATGAGTGGAAGTGCGACAAGCTCGCATCGCACTGCCGCACCGTTTCGTTTGCAGAATTGCCGAGCGTGTTTGACGCTTACGTGAAGGGCGCTGTGACCGGGCGCACGGTGGTGAAAATCGGCTAATGCAACTGGCATTTAGCGTACAACTTCTTGCGTAAAGCGTTTATTTACTAGGGCTTGAGGCCTTAATTAGCGTAAGTCGATATTTGATCGTTTCGCCGCACAAGCCCATGTAAAACGGGTGTAAGTGCGATGAAGCTGTTGCTCAGCCAGGTTGCCGTGCGTTGGCCACGGCTCGCGCCAATGCTTCATATTTGGCATCGCCCATAACGGTTCGCGCCAGACCGAAGGCTCGCGAAACTGCCACCGCACTGACGCGGCGAAATTGCCCGGTACGGTCTCGCTCCTGAGTTTTTCCGCTGCGGGTGTTGCCCGCGATTTGCACCACTCCTGCAGGTGTCACTCGCGATTCAAGCCAGGTCAATGCGCGGCGAATGGGCGACTCGGTTTCGCGGCGCATGCTGTTGGTGGCCGCATGGTCGTAGTAGCGCAGCAAGTACACCAGCGCCTCCGCCTGAAAGCTCACGTCAAAGCCTGAAGCCTCCGGGAAGTAGCCGCCTGCATCCAGCCGCGCGATGCCGCCTTTTATCCACGTCTCGCCCGCGAGCGACAGCGCGGGGTTGGCCACCACGCGCCCAGTGGCGGCCAGCGCGTAGCCGGTCAAAATGTAGCGAGAGGTGTAGGCGTCATAAGAGGCTGCGGCTGCTCGGGTGTTATTGCCGTCTGCCAGCCACAATGCAGCGCGTTCAAGTTTCGGTCGCATGGCGTCGATACGTGCGGCGAAACTGCGCGCATAGCCGGTGGTCTCGAGCAGCCAGAACGAATGAGCCGCCGCCGCCACAAAATAGCTGGTGCTCAGGTAATTTTCTTTGCACGGGAAGCTGCCGTTCGCACTTTGTTGCGCAAAGCCCCACTCCAACGCGCTGAGGCCCGCCTCGATCAGGTCGCTGCGGTTGTGGTTGACGCCGGCGCCGATAACGGTGTTGGCAAAGCGTTGCTCTTCGATGAACCAGTCGCCGCTTTTTCTGGCGGCGGCCTCCCAACCCCGATTCACCCCCATCGCGCCAGATCGCTCCACCTGTTTAAGCAGCGCGTCGGCGTTGCGGTAGAACGTGTCGGTCAACAGCGCGCTGCGCTCAAAGGCTGCGTCAAGGCCTGCGCCCGCCGCCCGCCATTCGCGGGGTGATGGGGGCTGTGGTGGTATTGATGTTGTGGCAGGCGGCGCATTTGGCACGACCACGGAGGCTGCGTAGTCAACGCCGCGCGCAGGCGGAGGGCTGGTGGCGCAACCCGCGAGCAGCGCACTGACAATGCATCCTGAAAAAAAGTAGAGCGCTGATCGCACGGTGATCTGATGAGAGCGGATTGCCTAGGCCTTCGACCGATACGACTTACTGTCGCGCTTAGCCTTGGTCGATTTGCCTGCCTTTTTGGCTTTTTTCGTCGCCTTGGTTTTCTTACTGTTCGAAGCCTTGTCCTTGCCCGCTTTGCTTTTGGTCGCCACGGCTATTTCGTTGCTGCCGCTCTTGATCGAGACCTTTGATGCGCCCGCGGTCTCCCGCTTGTACCGATCATCCAGGCGCTTGTCGACTGCGGCATTGTCTTTGCGGATTTGATCATTCGCTGCGCTGGCGGCAGCCCGTTGCTCTGGGGTTTCTTGAGTGTTGATGACGGCCTTGTTGGCGAGGCCGGGCAGGCACGGTTGGTCGCTGTAAACGGCTTTGCCATTCACGTCGCAGCGCACTGCTGTTTGCGCAGCGGCTGTTGCGGCGCCGAGTGTTGCCATCAGCGCGCACGTCCAAAAGAACAGCCGCGACTTCAACTTCAGTTGCCCTAAAAAAAAGTGCTTCATCAATCACCCCCGTCCAAAAATTAGTCTTCAGATTTCGCCGCGCAAAACACCGCGCCCTCATTCTGCCAGTCCAGCGTGAACGACGTTCTTGCGAGCAAGCTCTCCGTCAGGTAGCGATGGTTCACCGTCTTTTTGTTGAACACGCGAATCACCTTCACGGTGTCTGCTGGGCACTGCACGGGTGGGGGCGGAAAGATCGTGATTTGCGGCAAAAACATCTGAGCCCGCATCACGTTGCCTTCGTCGCGGGCCCACGGCTGTGCGCGAAGCACGGCGCAATCAGCGGGCAGCGTGCTGTAAAAATGGCTGTTGAGCGTCGCGCCATCATTGGCCCAGAAACGACACATCAAATCCCCCAATGGCGCGTCAAGCCGGTGAGTGTAAAAGCGCTGCCCGGTGCGCTGCCAGAGCGCGGGGTAGCCATCAAGTGCTGCCACTTCATCAGGCCGTCCGGTCATGAAATACTTTTTGGAATCAGGCGCATAAAATTCCACCACTTCCAGCTCGTCGCGCGATCCCCACGCCAGTGTCTTCCTGATTTTCACGCGATCATCGGCGCCGCCTGGCACGGTTGCGATGGCATTAAACGCCACGCGATCAGCCTGATCACGCGACAGGTGCGCCGAGAAGAATGCAAAGGTCCAGCCGAATACCTCCACTGCATCCTCCACGCGAAAACCGTGCGGCATGCCTTCAACAGTGACGAAATATTTTGAACCGCTCAAGGCTTCAATCATTTGCGCGGTGCGACTGATGGGCGCGACCGCATCGGCCGTGCCGCCGATACCAAGATAAGGCACGCGCACTGAGCGCACGCCACCGTTGCTGTCGCCGAACGCTGGCTGAAACGGCTGGCCGGAATAGGGCACGTAGCCGACCACCGCTTTGTAGCGGTTGTCGCGCACAATCACCCGCTCGGCCCCGCCCCAACTGGTGGTGAGCTTTGCGCCTTGCGCGAGCATCATTGCCATGCCACCCAGCGACGCGCCAAAGCCCACGATGCGATCGGAGTCGACGCGGGTTGCGTACTCCGGTTTGCCCAAAATGTAGTCCAACCCTTGCTTGAGTGCGAGCGGACGAATGGCCTGCATTTCGGCGATTTCGGCGTACTTTGAAAGCACATAAAAATAGTCGTTCACGTCCTCCAACTTGATCCGCGAGTAACGGGCATCGGCGTGAAACGGCGCGAACACCACATAGCCCTCAGCGGCCAGTCTTCCTGCCACCTGCACGTAATCGTCACCCAGGGGCGAACCGGCCAGGCCGTGGCTCATCACCATCAGGGGCCACTTGCCGTCGCTCACTTCGGGGTTGTTGGCGATCAATGGTGCCTGCGCACCGCGCTGCATTTTCGGCACTTTGATGCCGGACGGCAATGGGTAGTCGGCCCGCGTATTAGCCGCAGTGGTGGGGTAGCAGGTGATCGCCGCAAACTGCAAAAGCTTTCCGCCCTGCTTTTCGAACACATCGATCTCGCTGACCTTGGGCACCGTAACTTTGTAAGTCAACGCATCGGCCGGGCTCACCAACAGCTCGGTGACGTAATGCGAACCATCCGAGAGCGGCGTGCCCTCCCAATAATCAGCGGCTGAGGCACCCACTTTGACCCGTGTAAAGTCCTGCTCCACATTGCTGCAGGCCACTGGATACTTGCCGTTGACGGAGGGGATGATGCCGCTGCTGGTTTGCGCGGATGCGGCAAACACGGCAACCGCAGACAAGCCTGCAATCAATGCACGGCGTGTGTTGTGGCGGAGGGAGAGGAGAAGATCATTCATACGCGAATTTTGGAGATTACCAAACGCTTGAGCTGTCGGCAAACGCCGACACGATACGTCGGATAACGCCTAACAACGGTTGATATTGCGCTTTGGCTGACGCGCGTGCAGCCTACCGCCGTCCGGCAACCCGGAATCTACAATCGCTGTATGCAGTTTCATCTCCCCGACCCACGCGCTTTCCCGATCTACGACGGCAACCCAGCCAACCCCCTAATCGATCTTGCGCTGGCGTCACTGGCGGCTGAACTTGGCGTGATTCAGGAAAAGCGCGACACCGAGTTGCGTGAGCATATGGCTCGCGTGCTCGCGGCGAGCGACACCAGCGTTATCCGCGACGCCTTCACCCGTGCGCCCTCGCTTGCCGTGCAACGGCACATCACGCGCGTGCTCGCCAGCGCTCACGTAGCGGCGGGTCGCGCGCAAGGTGACGCAGCACTCCCAACCACCGTATTTGCAATTCCCGTGATCATCGTTGCGGCGAACCCGACGTTGGTGAATATCCCCGGCGCGCTGCCGAATATCGACGCCTTTGTTGCGCTCATGAAAGAGCACGGCGCGTTGCGTGGCAATCAAACGTTTGCACTGTCCAACGCACTCGCATCTGCAAGCGCATTTGCACTCGACAAACTGCCTGCAAGCCTTGATTGGTGGGCGCTCCAGACTGACAGCCCGGTGCGCGTGGAGCGTGCCGCGATGGCCGTACCTGAAAATCAGGAAAGCGTGTTTCTGCGCTTCATTCTCGGTACAGCGCTGGCCGGGCCGGGCGTGGATTTGATGACCGAAAACGACACGGGCAAGTGGGGCATGCCGTTTACCCAAACCTTCGCCAGGCAGCTCGGCGGTGGTAGCTTGTCGCTGCTCGCATTGCCACGTCCGCCACGCGCCCCGCTTGCGGCATTGTTTCAGGGGCGTGCCGCGCAGCGCGAGGTATCGTTGCAGCTGTTTGCCACCAACGCCATCCGTAAATTTCGCGGCAGCGTCGGCGAGCCCGAGGCCGTTATCTCCGCGCACCGCACGGCCACCGGCGGCGAAGTGCGTTTGAGCCTGTCCAATCCGTTTGA
>JAYSUK010000088.1:0-2067 GCA_043719085.1 Burkholderiales bacterium
GGCGATTGAGCCTGTTTGCTATTTTTCCAAATTGTAACGCAAGCGCTGGTGCGCTTTGTGGCGCATTTTTGGCTGTAGAGGCTCGTGGGTGCTAGTGATTTGTGTCATGCCAACACATATGAACCTGGCCGCGCTCAGGTTCGGTTAGCGATGAAATAGTGATTTCCACTAAACTGCCGATGTCCGACTCTTTCAAGAAAAGTAATATGAAAATCGACTTCGTTTCCGACATTGCCTGCCCGTGGTGCGCCGTCGGGCTCAATGCGCTGGAGATCGCGTTACAGCGCATTGGCGATGACATTCCTGTGACGCTGCACATGCAGCCTTTCGAACTCAATCCCGACATGACGAAAGATGGCGTGGATGCGAGCCAATATCTGGCTAGCAAATACGGGCTGAGTGCTGCGCAACTGGCCGCGAATCGCGCAAACATTCGCGCGCGCGGTGAAGCGGTCGGTTTTGCTTTCGGCGAACGCAGCCGCGTCTGGAATACATTTGACGCGCACCGCCTACTGCATTGGGCCGGCCTGCAAGACATCGCCAAACAGCGCGCGCTCAAACACGCCCTGCTCCGCGCTTATCACAGCGATGGCCTCAACCCTTCGTCAAGAGAGGTGCTGTTGGCGCTGGCACAGGAAGTCGGACTTGATGTCGCCACAGCTTCCGCAATTTTGGAATCCGCCACTTACACGCGCGAAGTCCGTGAAGCCGAACAGTTCTGGATCAGGAACGGCATTAACTCCGTGCCGGCCGTCATCATCAACGACGAACACCTGATTTCCGGCGGCCAACCGCCTGAAGTTTTCGAGCAGGCATTGCGGCAGATCGCAATAAATGCCGAGCGCACGGCAAGCGTAAGGAAATGACCGCAGTAAGGCTCAACCCGAAGTCGGCTTTGGTTGCAGCGCGGGGTCATTGCCCGTTTGCGCTGCGTTTAGCTGGTCTACGGCCCGCGCCATCTGTGCGGAAAACATGAACACCAACGAGGAAAAATACAGCCACATCAGCAGCACCGCCAGGGAGCCGGCCGCGCCGAACGCATCTGCGGTACCGGCCTTGGCCAGATAGAGGCCGAACAGATGCTTGCCGATGTTAAACAGGATTGCGCCCATCAATGATCCCCGTACGATGGCGCGGTGGCTGAGGCGCACGTCAGGCAGTACCCGCAGCAGCCAGGCAAACAGCATGGCGAGGAACAGCGTGGAAAAGAGTTGCGTCACCGTCCATGCCACCACTTTGGGGCCGGTGTCATCGGGCCAGATATAGTCCATCGTTGCGCTCAGCGCGGTGTCAGCCATCAGGAAGACAATGAACAGGAACGCGACACCGACGGTGGCGGCGATTGCCAGCAGCCTGATTTGCAGTGGCGCGTACCAGCGCGCGGGTTGTTCAGATTTGTTTTGCAACGGAACTTCCGGCGCCAGCGCCTCGTTAAGGCTTTCCTTCAGTTGCGCAAATATGGCGGACGCGCCAACAAGAATGGCTAAAACTGCGATGACGGTCTTGATCCAGTTACCGTCGGCACGCCAGGCGTTTTTTACCATTCCCTGCAACGCCAGCGCGGTCTCTGCGCCCATCACAGATTCCAATTGTGCAAACAGTTGGCCAGCCGCTGCGTCTCGACCAAAAAAGGTACTGGCCAGCGCCAGCAGGACCACCAGTGTGGGCGCGAGCGCGAACGCCGAATAGAACGCCACCGCCGCCGAAGCAGTCAGGCAGCGGCGATCCACGAATTGCGTAGCCGCCTGGCTGAGCACCGCCCACGACGCAGACAAGCTGAATGCGGCACGCGGTGACGTAGTGATAGGAACCATGGCAGGAGAGATCGCGGATTTCATGCGGCATGAGTATTTACCCGTTGCGCAATAAAGTTTGTAAGCGTAACCCCCGACCGCACGTCGGCGTGGCGCTGTTTCGCGGCACTACGACGCAAATACGCAAATCGCCATTTGACGGGCATCGTGGCGGCAAAACGCGGATTCAAGCACGAGTCCCGACAAGCGGTTGGCAGTTGAATGCTACCTCATAAGGGGTTAAGAAGCCGAGGCACTTGCGCGGTCGATGGTT
>JAYSUK010000089.1:0-17106 GCA_043719085.1 Burkholderiales bacterium
AAAGACCGCATTCAAATGCGCGCGTTGTCGGGCCCCAAAAACCCGGACAAACCAGCCGACTCGATCATCCATCACCCCGATGTGCGCAAGATGCTGCTCACCGCCAAGGCGTATGCCGAAGCCGGTCGTGTGCTTTCGCTCAACTGCGCGTTGCTCATCGACAAAGAATTGAATCACCCCGACGAGGCGGTGCGCAAAGAAAGCGCTGAGCTGGTCGCGCTGCTGACCCCTATTGTCAAAGCCTTCATCACCGACAACGGCTGGATTGCAACGTCGCATTGCATGCAGGTGTTCGGCGGCCACGGCTACATCGCCGAGTGGGGCATGGAGCAGTATGTGCGCGATGCCCGCATCAACATGATTTACGAAGGCACCAACACCATTCAGTCACTCGATCTGCTCGGTCGCAAGGTGCTGGGCAACAAAGGCGAAACGCTTAAAAAATTGGGCGCGATGATGGAGGACTTCGCAGAGGAGTGTGAAGGCAACGAGTTGATGAAAGAGTTCATCGAACCTATGCTTCACGCCGCCGAGCTGCAAGCCACGTTGACCTTTGAAATTGGCAGTGCCGCGCAAACCAATCCTGACGTGATTGGTGCCGCGGCGGTAGATTACATGCGGGTCGCGGGTCACGCCGTGTTCGCGTACTGGTGGGCACGCATGGCGAAAATCGCACTCGACCAACAAGGCTCGGGCGACCCGTTTTACACCGCTAAACTGCAAACAGCGCGTTTCTATTTCGCCAAGTTATTGCCAGAAATCGAGAGCTGTGCGGTGACCGCGCGCGCAGGCTTGAAGCCGCTCATGGATACCGAGCTGGCGCTGGCGTAGGGGGCGGCATCTCAATGTGAAAGCGCTTATAGGAGTGCCCTTATGCCTTTGTTCATTGCTCTTGTTCTGCAACAAAGGCGGGCCGCCCGTACGTAAACCCTGCGCACGGGCGTTTGGCCATCAGTGAATAGGGGCAACTCGCGAAAAGCTGCATTGTTTTGCCAATAATGCGCTAAGCGGTCAGCAACAGTGTCACCACAAAAATTCCGATCATCATAAACACCAGCACCAGCTTAACCACGGTGCCGATGATCAGTCCAAGCCACGTTGCAAGGCCTACTTTTGCCGCCTGTTTCGCGTTTTTCTGTGCGATGTATTCACCAATCACCGCGCCCACAAACGGCATGAACAGCACGCCGATCAAGCCCATAAAAATGCCGGCAATGGTGCCCAGCGCCGCGCCCACAATCGCCAGCTTGCTTGCGCCTGCCTTCTTGGCGCCGAGCAGCGTCGCTAAAAAATCGGTGGCCCACGCCGCAATTGCCATGACGGCAATGATCGCCACAATCCACCACGGCACTCGCGTGAAATCGTCTAGCCACGCACCGAGTGTTGCCCCAGCCAACACCAGAATGGTGCCCGGTACGGCGGGCAACACCGTGCCGACGATACCAATCGCGAAGAGAAGAATGACGGCGAGCCAGCCGAGTGTGTGTGGATCCATGGCGAGCAGTGTAATTGCGTTGGTGTGACGCGCCACCGCGACGGCAGCAAGGACGTATCCGACGGTGCTGTTTGCGATTGGGATATGGTTGTTGACAGAATCGTGATTGCGGGTCAATTGCGCAAAGCAACTTTTAGCGATAAACCCTATTGCACATGGGCTAACCGTTCAAATAGCGAAAAGTCGACTAACGCAGTTTTTCTGCGCTACTCCCTATAAAGCATGGCTTTAGAAAAAAAGATGCTCGCAAATATTTCATCAATCACCTCCCGATTTGCGCGTTGCGCGGTCGCGCTTTTCGCGCTCGCATCCGCACAAGCTTTTGCGCAAACGGTGACCGTGGTGGAGTATTACCAGCGAGCGCTGGATGCCTATTTCATCACCGGGCGCAGCAACGAGCAGGCGCTGCTTGATGCGCTGCCGGGCGAATTTTCGCGCACCGGCATGCAGTTCACCGCGACCACTGCAATGGGAGATGTCGCCGCCCCGCAAGTTCGCATTTGTCGCTTTTATGTCAACACCACCACGCCGTTTGCCAGTTCGCATTTTTATGGTCGCGAGGGTGTCGATTGCGAGGTCATTCGTGCACAGAATTTACCGGGCTTTGCGTATGAAGGTTTCGACTTTGCAGTTGCGCAGCCGATCGCGACAGGCGTAACTGGCCCCTCGGGCCAGTGTGCCGAGAGTACGCCGCTGCCGGTCTATCGCAGCTTTCGTGCGGCCACCGCCACGCGCACTGCCAACCATCGCTACAGCACCAGCAGCAGCACCTACGACGCGTTGAACGCAGCCGGTTGGTCGCCCGAGCAGGTGGTGTTTTGCGTGGCCGCCAGCAAGGATGCGGCGGTCGTTCCGTCGCCGAGTTTCAAGCGCGTGGTGTCGCTGCCGGTGAGCCCGTTTGCGTTGGGCTGTAACGGTCAGTTTTCGGGGGTTAACGGCGTCAATTATCCAGGCGCGGAGGTCGAACCCAGTCTGGCTAAGAATCCAGCGAACCCGAAGCATCTGATCGCCGCGTGGCAACAAGATCGTTGGTCTAACGGCGGCTCTCAGGGCATCCACGGTGCCGTGTCGTTCGACGGGGGCATGAGCTGGAGCAACACCCAAGCTGCCTTTTCGCTGTGCTCGGGCGGCACGGCGGCCAATGGTGGCGGCTACAGTCGCGCCTCCGACCCGTGGGTCAGCATTGGCGCGGATGGCGTCGCCCTTCAGATGGCGCTGGCCTTCTCGGGCGCGTCTTTCACTGCCACCAGCGTTAACGCGATGTTAGTGTCGCGCAGCCCCGATGGCGGGCGGTCCTGGGCTCCGCCGCAGACGCTGGCGCGCGACGCCGGTGCAGCGATTTTTCACGACAAAAATACGCTGCTCGCCGACCCCAACAACGCCGCCTTTGCGTACGCGATCTGGGGGCGATTGCAGGCCAACGGGCACGGCCCGGCGTGGTTTACGCGCTCGATCAACGGTGGTTTGAGCTGGGAGACTGCACGAGCGGCTTACGACCCTGGCGCTGACAATCAGACTGTGGGCAACCAGATCGTTGCGCTGCCCAACGGCACCCTGGTGAACGTGTTTCTCGACATCATCCGAACCGCTACCGCTGATAGCGCGACGGGCAGGTTTCTGCGTGTGGTGCGCTCTGGCGACCGGGGTGCGAGCTGGTCAAGCGCCATCACGCTCAGTGAATTCACCGCCGTTGGCACCAACGATCCGACCACGCGGGACGCCGTGCGCGACGGCTCCATCATCGCCTCGATTGCGGCGGGCATTGACGGTCGCCTGCACGTGGTGTGGCAAGACTCCCGATTGAGTAACGGCAAATTTGACAGCATCGTCCATGCGCAATCGCTTGATGCCGGGCTCACCTGGTCTTTGCCAGTGGCGATTAATGCGCGCACCGATGCCGCCGCGTTCACGCCTACGGTGGCCGCGCGCAGCGACGGCAGCATCGGCGTCAGTTACTTCGATTTTCGCGCTGATACCTTTGACCCGGCCACGCTGCCAACCATGTACCGATTAGCAACGTCCAGCGATGGCGTGAGTTGGTATGACAGCGCCGTCGAGGACGCCTTTGAGCTGCGTCAGGCACCGATTGCCGGCGGCTATTTTCTGGGCGACTATCAAGCGCTGCTGGGCAACGGGGCCGCGTTCTCCGCGCTGTACGCCCGCACCGGCGGATCGGTCGCCAACAACGCCACCGAGATCGTGTTTGCCAACATTGCGGACGGCAGCTTAAAGCGCATTGGCGAGCGCTATGTTGCGGCAGCGCCGCCGCGAAATTTTCAGTTCACGATGGAATGGCAAACACGGGTGAGCGCCAATGTTGAGCGACTGATTGCGCAGCGACGATCCAAAGGTGGCTGATGGTGGCAGACGCCGTCGCGCTGCTAAAGCTGATTACTCCGCTGAAATATTCGCTGCCTTGATCACACGTTCGAACATTTTGATATCGCTGCGTATCGTCGCGTCAAACTGCGCTGTGCCTTGAAACTGCACCGTGCCGCCCGCGCCTTCAACGCCTTTTCTGAAGGTATCCAACTGCACCGCTTTGGCCATTTCATCAGCGAGGCGTTTCACCACATCAGGCGGCGTGCCCATCGGCGCGACAAAACCGAACCACGCATCAACTGAGAAATTTGGGAAACCTTCTTCGGCTGCACTCGGAACGTTGGGTAACGATGGCACCCGCTTGTTGCCGGTCACGGCGAGAATGCGAATCTTGCCGGTTTGCGACAGCGGAATCACGCCAGGTGGTGTGGTGATCACGATGTCAACATTGCCCGCCGCGAGGTCGGTCACGGCCGGCCCGGTGCCTTTGTAAGCAATCGGCGTCATCTTGGTTTCGGCCAGTTGTTCGAGCAGCGCGCCGGAAATGTGGTGCAGTGAACCGGGGCCTGCCGTGCCGTAATTCAGTTTGCCCGGATTGGCTTTGGCATAGGCGATCAACTCCTTGAAAGTCTTCACCGGCAGCTTGTCGGTGACGGCAATGGCTTGCGCCGAATTGATGATCAGCGCGACCGGCATGAAGCTCTTGAGTGGATCCCAGTCAAGGTTTTTGTAGAGAAACGAATTGGCCGCATGAAAGCCGGAATAGGCCGCCAGCAGCGTGTGGCCGTCGGGCTTTGACTTGGCCACGTAGCTTGCGGCGATGTTGCCAGATGCACCGGGACGGTTCTCAACGATCACCGGTTGCCCGAGCGCCTTGGTCAACGGCTCGGCGATTTGCCGTGCCATAAGGTCAGTGGAGCCACCGGGGGTGACCGGCACGATTAGCGTGATCTGGCGCGATGGAAAAGGCTGCGCGGCGGCGTTAAACGTTGCGGCGAGGGCGGCGATGCTGGCGATGAACGTGATTCGATTCATGAGAGGTTTTGCTGGGTGGGTTGATAAGCGGGGAAGCGTCGCAAAGTTTAAAGAGCTATTGCTCTCAAAATTTACGTATGAACCCTCAAGCCTCTGCCCTGTTTTCACCCATCCGCGTCGGTGCCATCGAGGCTAAAAACCGCATCCTCATGGCCCCGCTCACGCGCTGCCGCGCCACACCCGGAACCGATGCGCCGAACGCGATGATCGCCGAGTATTACGGCCAGCGCGCCAGCGCGGGCATCATTGTGTCGGAGGCCACGCAGGTTTCGCCCACGGGCAAGGGCTACGTCGGCACCCCGGGCATCTACAGCCCCGAGCAGGAAGCAGGCTGGAAATTGGCCACTGCAGCGGTTCACGCGAAGGGCGGAAAAATTGTCGCGCAGTTGTGGCATGTCGGCGCGATCTCGCATCCAGATCTGCAACCGGGTCACGGGTTGCCGGTGACGGCAAGCACCGGCTACAACCCCGGCGGCACGATCTATACGCAAAACGGCAAGCAGGAGCGCGTCGCCGCACGTGGACTCGAAACAGCAGAAGTAAAAGAGTACGTCGCCGCTTATCGGCACTCGGCCGAAGTCGCCAAACGAGCGGGCTTCGACGGCGTAGAAATTCACAGCGCCAACGGCTACCTGCTCGAACAATTCATTCGCGACAGCTCCAACACGCGCAGCGATGAATTCGGCGGATCGATTGAGAATCGCATTCGCTTCACGCTGGACGTCGTGGACGCTGCGATATCGGTGTGGGGCAAAGAGCGGGTCGGCATTCGCCTGTCGCCGGTCAGCGCAGCTAACAGCGCGCATCAGGACAGTAATCCGCAGGCAACCTACGGCGCGTTAGTCGTTGCGTTAGCTCATCGCGGCATCGCGTTTGTGCATTTCATCGAG
Source organism: Burkholderiales bacterium (assembly GCA_043719085.1). Taxonomy (GTDB): domain Bacteria; phylum Pseudomonadota; class Gammaproteobacteria; order Burkholderiales; family Casimicrobiaceae; genus Casimicrobium. The sequence goes on from JAYSUK010000089.1 coordinate 5,743, forward strand.
GGCAACACTGGCGGCGCGCGCGACCTCGCGGGCTTTGATTTCGCATGGGCGAAGAAGACACTGACCGCAGCGGGTGTGGCCTACGTCGCTAACAACAAATATGATCGTGCGATGGCCATTGACGCGGTGGAGCACGGCTCAGCCGACGCTGTCGCTTTCGGTGTGCCATTTATCAGTAATCCTGACCTTCCAGAGCGCTTGTTGCGCGCCGCGCCGCTGAATGCCCCGAATCCCAAAACGTTTTATAGCGCCGGGCCGGAGGGGTATACGGATTACCCAACGTTGTGATTATTTTGTAGCGTCGTCACCGCGCTACTACACTTCATGTCAGCGCAGTTCAGATCGATACCGGCGCGCCAATATTTAACGCAAAGCGAAGCATCATGAGCTCATCATCCAGAGCCACCTTTAACTGGAGCGATCCGTTGCTCCTCGATCAGCAACTGACCGAAGACGAGCGCATGATTCGCGATGCGTCGGCGCAGTACGCGCAGGACAAATTACTGCCGCGCGTGATTGAGGCGTTTCGCAATGAGTACACCGACGTCGCGATCTTTCGCGAGATGGGCGCGCTCGGGTTGCTGGGGCCGACGATTCCCGAGCAGTACGGTGGCGCGGGGCTGAACTACGTGGCGTATGGCCTGATTGCGCGCGAAGTTGAGCGTGTGGATTCGGGCTATCGTTCGATGATGAGCGTGCAAAGCTCGCTGGTGATGGTGCCGATCTATGAGTTCGGCTCCGAGGCGCAAAAGCAAAAGTATTTACCCAAGCTCGCCACCGGTGAGTGGATCGGTTGCTTCGGCTTGACCGAGCCGAATCATGGCTCCGATCCGGGCAGCATGATCACGCGGGCGAAGAGCGTGCCGGGCGGATTCTCGGTGTCGGGCGCGAAGATGTGGATCTCCAATTCGCCGTTCGCCGATGTGTTTGTGGTGTGGGCGAAAAACGATGAGGGCCGTATTCGTGGCTATATCCTTGAGAAGGGCATGAAGGGTCTGTCTGCGCCCGCGATCAAGGGCAAAGTAGGTTTGCGTGCGTCGACCACGGGCGAGATCGTGATGGATGAAGTGTTCGTTCCCGCAGAAAACGAGTTGCCGAACGTGGAAGGGCTCAAAGGGCCATTTACCTGCCTGAATTCAGCGCGCTACGGCATCGCCTGGGGCGCGCTCGGCGCGGCTGAGGATTGCTGGTTCCGCGCGCGGCAATATGTGCTGGATCGCAAGCAATTTGGGCGTCCGCTCGCGGCCAATCAACTGATCCAGAAAAAACTCGCCGACATGCAAACCGAAATCACGCTCGGCCTGCAAGGCTGTCTACGCTTGGGCCGCATGAAGGATGAGGGCAGCGCCGCCGTTGAAATCACCAGTATCATGAAGCGCAATAGCTGCGGCAAATCGCTGGATGTGGCGCGGTTGGCGCGAGACATGATGGGTGGCAACGGCATCAGCGACGAATACGGCGTAGCGCGGCATTTGGTGAACCTCGAAGTGGTGAACACATACGAGGGCACGCACGACATTCACGCGCTGATTCTGGGCCGTGCGCAGACCGGGATTCAGGCATTTCAGTAGGCGTACCCACTGGGTTTTGATATGATTGAGTAAATTTACTCAATCATATCAATGTACTCAAGACCTCATTTATCGCTGCTTCTGACGCGCGTCAGTGAACCCGTCGTACGCGCGCTGCAGATCGTTGCTGGTCCGCGGCAAGTCGGCAAAACAACGCTCGTCCGTGACTTACTGACGCAGTTAGTGTCTCAGGGTCGCCCGAAAGCTGACGCTTGGACGTTCGAGGCGGTCGATCAGTACGAACCCAGCTTCGGTATCGACGCCTCCTCGGTTGAGGTAGTCACAACCGATCAATCAACGCGTAAGGACGCCAATTGGCTGGCTGAACGTTGGCGCGCTGCGCGCAGCCTCGCTCGCGTCTGGGCTTCGCGCGATCAGCACGACGGTACTCCCTATCTTTTGGTATTCGACGAAATCCAAAAAATTTCCAATTGGTCGGAGCATGTCAAAGGCTTATGGGATGCAGATCGGGCGGAGCGACTTTGCATGCACGTTGTGCTCCTTGGATCGTCCCCGTTGCTTGTGCAGAAGGGTTTGACTGAGAGCCTAGCGGGGCGTTACGAGCTGTTGAGTGTCCGTCATTGGAGCTTGGTCGAAACACAAGCCGCATTTGATCTCACTGTCGACGAGCATATTTTTTTTGGTGCCTATCCCGGGGCGCTGCCTCTGCGCCATGACGAGCCGCGATGGCGATCATACGTTCTTGCTGCTTTGATACAACCCAGCATCGAGCGTGACGTGCTCGCTCTGCATCGGGTTGAAAAGCCCGCTTTGCTGAAAGCGCTGTTCGAGCTATCGGCGGGCTATTCGGGCCAAATACTGTCGTTCACGAAGATGTTGGGCCAGTTGCAGGACGCGGGCAACACCACCACGCTTGCGCACTACTTGCTGTTGTTGGAGCAATCGGGGCTTGCCTCTGGTTTGCAAAAACATGCGGGCGATGTCGCGCGGCGGCGCGGATCAAGCCCCAAACTAAATGTTCACAACACCGCATTGATGACTGCGGGTGCGGGCTACAGCTTCGCGCAGGCGCAGGCGGATCGCGATTTTTGGGGGCGCCTGACCGAGGCGTGCATAGGTGCGCATCTGATCAACACGGTCACGGACAACAGCACTGTGAGCTATTGGCGTGAGAGTCCCCACGAGGTGGACTTTGTGTTGTATGGCGCTAGAACGTTGACCGCAATCGAAGTTAAGAGCGGACGACGCTCAACTCATGTGGTTGGTTTGGACGCCTTTTGCGCCGCTTTTCCGGTCACTCGACGGTTGGTGGTGGGGAACGCTTCAGGGTGCGATGTCTCCGTGGCTGAGTTTTTGAGTGAGCCAGCGGACTATTGGGCGACTGCTTGAGTGAGTCGATGATCCTGATAAATCGCACCATTTCAAAGATAGAGCAGCGTGAAGAGGGCCGGGGTGATTCACCGCATGCCTCACTTGATCTGATGGACACGCGTACGGACTACGCCTACGTGTTGCTCGGTGATCCGGGGCTTGGCAAGACGACAGTCTTCACGCAAGAGTCGCAAGCGACTAACGCTCGGTTCGTGACCGCGCGTGATTTCCTGCTGCTTCCGCATGACCGGGATGGCTGTGCTGATGCAACCTTTTTTATCGATGCACTCGACGAAATGCGGGCGGGTGTGCAGGACGGGCGCACGGTTCTCGACCAGATACGCAAACAACTGCTGGCCCTGGGTATTCCCAGGTTTCGGTTGTCATGTCGCGAAGCGGATTGGCTTGGCAGCAGCGACCGCGACGCGCTCTCTAAAATCGTTCAAGGCAAAGGCGAGCTCAAGGTGTATCGCTTGGAGCCGCTCTCCGATGCAGACATCAGAACGCTGTTGCAAGGCGCATTCTTGGTCGACGACCCGCAGCCGTTTGTGCAACATGCTGAGCATGTTGGTGTGAGCGTGATGCTGCGGAATCCGCACACACTGCGAATGCTTGCAAAGGCGGTAGCGTCGGGCAAGGCGTGGCCAGATTCGCGCGCAAAAACCTTTGAGCTTGCATGTAATACGCTGGCGACAGAACCCAATACGGAGCACCAGAGCGCCAAGCGAAAAATATGGCCCAACATCCCCGAATTGCTCGATGCAGCAGGGCTTATTTCCGCCGTTTTTCTGTGCGCCGATCGTGCAGAAATTCGGCTGGCTCGTGACGACGCGAGCGACCCAAAAGCGTTGATTCTTCTTGAAATCGAGAATGTTCGGAAACTTCCAATCAACGAGGTTGTTGAGACCAATCTATTCGCAGCCATTCGCAATAACGCATGGATTCCGGCGCATCGAAGTATCGCTGAATTTTTGGCCTCTCGGTACATCGCGCAGCTGATTAGAGGCGAGCTCTCACCGACGCGGGCGTTGTCGCTACTGCTGGGGGCTGATGCGGGCGTGATTACCAGCCTGCGCGGTCTTAATGCGTGGTTGGCCACCTGTGCGTTGTCAGCGCGCGAGCATTCGATCAAAGCGGATCCGCAGGGCGTGTTGCTATACGGGGATGTGAAAGCGTTCACGACTAACGACAAGGTGAGACTGCTTGAGGGGCTCAAGCAGAGTGTTGATGATGGTCGATGGCGTAGCGCAGAGGACTGGAATTCGTCGGCGCTCGGCGCGCTAGCCACACACGACATGGCGGCGGAGTTCGTGAAGATTCTTCGGGCACCAGAACGCGCAAGGCCGGATCAGGCGCTGGCAGATTTAGTCGTGACTGCGCTGTTGCACGGCCCGAGGATTGATGGCGTGGGTGCTGTGCTGCTTGAGGTGGCGCGTGACGCGTCGCGCTGGTCAGGGATGCGCCGCTACGCACTACGCACGTACCTGAATCGCTATGTCGAATCTGACCCTGTTGTTCTTGCGTTGTTTGACGATGTTGCCACTGGGCATGTGGCGGATGACGACGATGAGTTGCTAGGTACGCTGCTGCAGAATTTGTATCCGCGCAGGTTATCAATTCCGAGCGTGCTGGCGCATTTGCGCGCGCCAAAAGCGCCGAACAGGTTCGGTAGTTTCTGGCAATTCTGGAATGGCATTTGCCTGAATACAACGACGACGCACTTAGCCGAATTGCTCGACGGACTCAGTGCAGTCACTACGCTTGCCAACGGTCGAGGCAACGAGATTTACTGGGCGTTTGCAGGCGAAAGTTTGGTTCGCGGACTAGAAGAGCTCGGCGACGCTACTGATGACGAAACGCTGCACAAGTGGTTGGGTATCACGCTCGGGGAAGACGACTATGACCACCTCGTCGGTGAACTCCGCGAAAGATCGCACGCTTGGTTCGACAAGCGGCCTACAAGATTTTTACAACTACTTCAAGTCGCAATCAAACATTTGAACAATGACGACCGACTTTGGCGTGCAGTTAGGCGGCTACACGAGCCTAAGTGGCCGCCGCGCATCGGTTCGCAACTTCTGGCACTCGCCAGCAAAGAGAATCGCCCGAAGTTAGCCGACGATCTATTTTTGAGTGCGTCCCGTAGCTTGTACGAGCCTAGCAACGACTCCGGACTATCGTTCGAACACCTTGAGCAATGGGTGACAGCAAACCCAAGATTTGCCTCAGCTTTTGCCCAGTTTCATACCTGGCAAATCGACGATTGGCGCGTAGAACACGCGGTTCATCAAGCAGAAGAGCGCCGAGAAAAAAAGGAGCGTATCGAGCAATATCGCGACGCACTGTTCGCGAAGCCAGCCACTGAATTCAACATTCAAGGGCTGCATCATCTGGCATTGGCCTCAGTCGGGTTCTTGAGCGAAGCGAGCGGCGAAACGCCTATTGATCGATTGCGCGATTTTCTCGGCAACGACGAAATGCTGGTTGCCAAGGCGGTCGAGGCTATTGAGGCCACACGCTTCAGGGCCGACCTGCCAACAGCCGATCAAATATTAAGCTCGTACCTGAGCAATAAGGAATGGCTTCTTGCACGACCTTTGTTGGTGAGTCTGGATCGTATCCAGTCGTCGTCGCAAGCAGATATTTTCAACCTGCCGGAGCCGACGTTGTGCGCGGCCTTGATGGCGTCATACGCCGCGCCGGTGGAACGGGATGTGTCGTTCAGGAAGTTGCTGGCTACTGAGCGCCCTTCGCTGGTGGCCGACATCTTCTCGCGTTACGCCGTGGCTGCATTGAAAGCAGGAAAAAGCTCACTCTCGGGAGCTCTCGAGCTTGTCGACGACGTGTCGTTCTCGCTCGTGGCTCGATTAGTTTTGCCTGAGATACTAAATCGTTTTCCACGCCGTGCGTCGCTCGACCAACACTACGACCTCTCACGATTTATCAAGTCGTTCGCGTCAACCTTTAGCGCGAAAGAAGTGCTCGATCAGGTGGCGTCGAAACTCGCGCTTAAAGTGCTTGACGTGGGGCAGCGCACCTATTGGCTTGCCACCGGGCTTCTTTTTGCGCCAAAAAAATACGAAAAACGATTGCGCAAGTGGGCGGAAGGTAACGAGATTCGCGTCGGTCATTTGGGTAATTTTCTTGACCGACGCGATCAGGTCATTAAGTGCTGTGGAGCGATGCCCGAGTCGGTGATCGGCCTGCTCGTCGAACTGCTTGCGCCGCAAAGTCGCCCTGATCGCCCGGAGGGCACGTATCAAGTTACGCCAGAAATGCATCGCGGCGATTTGATCGCGAGTTGGGTCAATGAGCTTGGGTCGAGACCATCGGACGAAGCTCGAGCGGAACTGATTCGCCTGCGAGGGCTGCCGAGTTTGCTGCCGTGGGCAGATACGCTGCGTGGTGCCGCCGCTACGCAGTCCGTTGTTCAGCGCGATGCGAGTTATCGATTTCCTGCACCCAGCGATGTTGTCGCCACGCTCGCTCTGGGCAAGCCTACGAACGCTGCGGATTTGCACGCAATAATCGTGGAAAATTTGCGGCAAATATCGGCTGAAATTGAGCGCGGCGACCCTGATATCTACAAGCAATTTTGGAACACGGATTCGCATAACAAGCCTGTGTCGCCCAAGGTGGAGGACGCTGGGCGCGACGTGCTCGCCGTGATGCTGCGCCAGCGCTTGGCCGCACACGAGGTCAGCTGCGCGACGGAGGCCCGCCATGTTGATCAAAAACGATCCGACTTGCTGTGTACTCACCAGCGGTTCTGTGTGCCAATCGAGGTGAAAAATCAAATGCATCGGAAAGTTTGGAATGCCATTCGCGACCAGTTGGTCGATAAGTACACCATCGATCCGGGGGCTGCGGGCTATGGCATTTACCTAGTGTTTTGGTTTGGCCCAACACACGACCTTGTGTCACCCGTGACAGGGCGGAAACCAAAAACGGCCTCCGAACTTCGAATTGCTTTGCGGTCAACCCTTTCGGATTTACAGCGGAAATTTATTGCTATTTGCGTCATTGATGTTTCGATTGAGGGGCGACGTGGATAATTGTCGAACTAGCGCTGCTGTGCGCTGCAAACTCACGGCCACAGAATGAAACTCTACAACTACTTTCGCTCCTCCGCCGCCTACCGCGTTCGCATCGCCCTCAACTTGAAAGGGTTGGCGTGGGAGCACGTTGGCGTGCATTTGCTCAAACGTGAGCATCGCGACGAAAAATATCTTGCGCTGAACCCGGCCGGCCTGGTGCCGACGCTCGTTGCTGATGACGGCGCGGTGCTCACGCAGTCGCTGGCGATCATTGAGTATCTGGACGAGATTAAAGCGGGCATCACGCCGATGCTGCCTGTGGATGCGGTGGATCGCGCTTATGTGCGTTCGCTGTCGCTGTCACTCGCTTGTGACGCGCATCCGCTTAACAACGTGCGGGTGCTGAACTATTTGAGCAACGTGTTGAACGTCACGCAGGCGCAGAAAGATGCGTGGATTGCGCATTGGATGGTGACCGGGCTTGAGGCGTTTGAGGGAGCCCTCGCGAAGTCCGGAAAAAGTGCTCAGTTTTGCTTGGGCAATACGCCCACGATGGCCGATTGCGTGCTGGTGCCGCAGGTTTTTTCGGCGCGGCGGTTTAATGTGGATGTTTCGGCTTACCCACGTATCGCGGCAATTGATGCGGCCTGCAACGCGCTTTCGGCCTTCATCAGTGCGCATCCCAAAAATCAACCGGATTTCAGTGCTTGATCGGTTTCTGACGTTCAGCTTTTTCTCGAAAGCCGCGCATTAATTGGGCAAAGCGCCTTATTTTATGAATAGTCGACTATTGATCTTTTACCCAATTGAACCCACGTTAAATGGGCGTTTCAGCGAATAGCTGATAAACTCAAGCCATGTCTGCATCACCGCAAACTGCCATCCCGACCAGCGCGCTCGATCAGCTCGCATTCGATGCGAACGGCCTCGTGCCGGCCATCGCGCAGGATGCCGTGACTAACGAGATTTTGATGGTGGCGTGGATGGATCGCACCGCGTTTTTGCGCACGCTTGAGACGGGCAAAGCCTGCTATTACTCGCGCTCCCGCAAATCGGCGTGGATGAAGGGCGAATCGTCCGGCCACCTGCAAATTCTGCGCGAAGTGCGCATTGACTGTGACGGCGACGTGGTGTTGCTCAAGGTCGAACAAGTGGGCGGCATCAGTTGTCACACGGGGCGGCGCAACTGCTTTTTCCGTAAACTGGATAGAAACGGTAGCGGCGCATGGGTGACCGAATTCGAGCCGATCAAATCACCCGCAGAGATTTACGGTGAGCGCTGAAAACGCCGCCGTTTTTGCCCGATTGGCACAGACGTTCGCCACCCGCGAGGGCGGCGATCCTGCGAGTTCGTACGTCGCCAGACTGCTCGCCAAAGCGCCAGACGCAGCGCTTAAAAAAGTGGGCGAAGAGGCGGCCGAATTCATCATGGCGTGCAAGGACTGCGAGGGCGCTACGGCTGCCGAATCTGCCGAGGCGAGGGTCAAAGTGATCGGCGAGGCAGCGGACGTGTGGTTTCACATGCTGGTCGCACTCTCGCGCTACGATGCGTCAGGCGACGACGTGGTGGCAGCGCTCGCCAAACGTGAGGGTATGTCCGGGATTGCAGAGAAGGCATCGCGCCCAAAGTAGACAATCGTATTCGTTTCGGGCAGCAGTTCCACCGCTATCGGCTCCCACGCAGGCATTCGCGGTGGAACCGCTCCAACAGAACCAACTTAGAGCATCATGAGCACAGACCCCAACTGCATTTTCTGCAAAATTGTTCGCAACGAAATTCCGGCCGGCCGAGTCTATGAAGATGACGACGTGTTGGTGTTCAAGGACATTCATCCGTCCGCGCCAATTCACCTGTTGGTGATCCCGAAGCGCCACATTTCGGGGCTCTCAGCGGTGCAGGCGGCAGATCAGCAGGTGCTCGGTAAAATGATGCTGGTTGCGGCACAAGTGGCGAAGGACGCGGGTTCCACCGACGGGTTCCGCACTATCATCAACGATGGACGCGTGGGGCGACAAGATGTTTTTCACCTGCACATGCACGTGTTGGGTGGCAACGCACCATTGGGTCGTATGATTGCGGTGGGCGACAAGACGTAAAGAATTTAGGAGATTGTTATGGGTTCGTTTTCGATTTGGCATTGGCTGATTGTGCTGCTTGTGGTGGTGCTGATTTTTGGCACCAAAAAATTGCGCGGCATGGGCAAAGACCTTGGCGGTGCGGTCAGTGATTTCAAGAGTGGCATGAAAGGCGGCGAAGAGGCCACCAAGGGTGCCACCGATGTGCCGCCAACCGCCGCGCCAAATGTGATTGAAGGCGAAGCGAAGCGCGACAAGGTCTAGTGGTCGAGTAAGCAGTGAAGAATGAGCAGTTTTTGTCTCTCTTCGACGTTGCTGCTCGCTCCTAGCTGCTCACTTGTCACCTTTCACTACTCACTAAACGATGTTTGAACTTTCCTTCGGCAAGATGATGATCATCGCGGTGGTCGCGTTGATTGTGCTCGGCCCGGAAAAGCTGCCCAAAGTCGCACGTACGCTCGGTCATTTGCTCGGTCGCGCCCGCGGCTACGCCAATCAGGTAAAGCAGGACATTGATCGCGAAATGCAGATGGACGAACTGCGTAAATTGCAAGAGCAAGCGAAAGACGCCGCTCGCAGTTTTGAGACTGCTGTGAATGACGCGGGTCGCTCTGTGGAGCAGGAGGCGGCGAGCGTTCAAAGCAGCGTTAATACGTCCCTCGCTCAGGCTGAGACCAGCGCCGATGCGTCCGCATCAACGGCGGCGCAGGGGCTAGAAAACACTATTGCACCTCCGCACGCCGTTCTCACTGCGCAGGACGAAGTTGCAGCACTTGAAAAGTCGATTGCCGAGCAGGCAGCGGCACAGATCGCTGAGATCAAACCGATGATTTCGGCTGAGCAGATGAGCGCAACGCTCTCGCCCACGCCCACGCCCGCCGCCCCGGTTGATTCAGCGAAGAAGGCGGCGTAAGTGCAGCCGCGACTTGATGTGAGCGGTTTTACCGCGATGGGTTTCTTCTGTGGACGTTTCTCGGGATGAAATCCCTCTCACACCTTTGACGGTCATCCATGTCCACTGAATCCGTACAAGAAACCTTCATCTCGCACTTGGTGGAGTTGCGTGAGCGGCTGGTCAAATCCGTGGTTGCTGTGCTCGTGGTCACCTTCGCGCTGATGGCCTACCCCGGCATGAAGGAGTTGTATGCGTTGGTGGCCGCGCCAATGTTGAAAGTGCTTCCAGCCGGCACCTCGATGATTGCAACCGACGTGACGGGCACCTTCTTCATTCCGCTTAAAGTCACGCTGATGACGGGCTTTCTGATCTCGTTGCCGGTGGTGCTGTATCAAATGTGGGCGTTCGTTGCGCCGGGGCTCTACAAGCACGAAAAAAAGATGGCGATGCCGATCATTGTGTCCTCCACGCTGTTGTTCTTTTGTGGCATGGCGTTCGCGTATTTCGTGGTGTTCCCGTCGATTTTCGGCACCTTTGTTGGCTTCACGCCAGCGGGTGTAAACATGACACCCGACATCGACAAATACTGGAGCTTCGCGCTCACCATGTTTATCGCATTTGGCATCACGTTCGAGACGCCGGTGGTGCTAGCCGTGCTCACGCGCGCTGGCATCGTCACGGTGAAACAGCTCGGCGAATTTCGCGGCTATTTCATCGTCGCCGCGTTCGTGATTGCCGCCGTGGTGACGCCACCGGATGTGCTTTCGCAACTGTTTTTGGCAATCCCGCTGGTAATTTTGTATGAGGTCGGTATCGTTGTCAGTCGCTTCATTACACCGCGTTCACGCGCCGAGGCGGACGAGGCTACGGCATAGCGTCCTGGCACGAGAGTCGCCGCCTTTCGACTGCGCTCAGGAGCGCGCTCCGCCAGGCCTACGCAAGCCTGCGAGCCTAGCGCTTAGCCCTCGGACGCGTGCCTAGCGTCACTTTAAGCTCCACCACTTCACCCTGCCGCACCACCTTAATGGGTATCGTCTGCTCGGGTGCCACCATTGCGATGCTGTTCACTGCATCGGTGCGATCAGTGGTTGGCTTACCGTTGATTTCCACGATCACATCGTTCACGCGCAGGCCTGCACGGCTGCCTGGTGCGCCGTCTAGCACTGCACCGACGAACGCGCCTCTGGCGTCCTTGAGTGAGAGCCGCGCCGCAATCTCTGTGGTGACCGTGCCGAGGTTGACGCCAAGGTAGCCGCGCTTGACTTCACCGGTGTTAATGAGTTGCTCCATGATCGGTTTGGCCAGCGCCGTGGGGATGGCAAAGCCGATGCCCGAGAAGTCGCCGGTGCGGGTGAAGATGCTGGAGTTGATGCCAACCAGATCGCCGTGGGTGTTGACCAGTGCGCCGCCCGAGTTGCCCTGATTGATCGCCGCATCAGTCTGGATATAGCGG
>JAYSUK010000090.1:0-2053 GCA_043719085.1 Burkholderiales bacterium
CATGGGCGACATGGGCGACATGGGCGGCATGGGTATGTAAAGAACCGACCCTACGGGCGCATTGCTGCGTTGCTTTCCGGCTCGCGAACGTTAAGTACGCGTCGCCGAAAAGCGCCTTGCACTGCATCCCGTCTGATCGGTTCTGGTTTGTTCCATCGACCTGTTGCAAAAAACAAAGGCACCTTCGGGTGCCTTTGTTTTTTGGTGGTCCCGGATCGAAGCGGCTTAGGGCTTGCGCAACACTCAACTGTGAAAATTATTGGTGAGATTGTTGAACCCGAAACGGTTGCCTCGAAAGCCGCTGCGCGATTTACATGCGCTACGTAGAATTGGCCCATGTCTTCTCTCGTACTGTCCACCCTCAACGCCCGCTACGCTCACGCCTCGTTGGGTTTGCGTTACTTGTTCGCGAACCTTGATGACGACATTCGTACTGATGCGAAGATTGTGGAGTTCGTCATCGGCAGCAAAACCGAGGTGCTTGTTGAGCAATTGCTGGCACTGCAACCCCAAGTCGTGACCTTTGGCGTGTACATCTGGAACGTGGAGGAAACCACCAAGCTCATTGCAATGCTCAAGGCCGTTGCGCCGCAAATCAAGGTGGTGATTGGCGGGCCAGAGGTGAGCTTTGAGACCACCGAGCAGCGCGTATTTGCGCTCGCGGATTACGTGGTGACCGGGCCGGGAGATGTGACGCTCAACAAGCTTGCCCGCGCACTGCTGCACGGCCCGCGACCGCTGATGAAAGTGCATGTCGGCGAAGCGTTTGATCTTGACGATCTAAAGCTGCCGTACGAGTACTACACCGATGAAGACATTGCCCGTCGGCACCTGTACGTCGAGGCGTCGCGCGGCTGTCCGTTCAAGTGCGAATTCTGTTTGTCCGCGCTCGACAAAACGGCTGAACCGTTCAATACCGAACGTTTTCTCACTGAGATGGGCAAGCTCTACGACCGTGGCGCGCGCACCTTCAAATTCGTCGACCGCACATTCAACTTGAACATTAAAACCTCGCTCGCGATCCTCGATTTTTTCCTTGAGCGTATCAACGCCAAACCCGACGATCCGTGCTTCGCGCACTTCGAGCTGGTGCCCGATCATTTGCCAGAAAAGCTCAAGGACACCATCGCGAAATTCCCCGCCGGCACGCTGCAATTCGAGATCGGTATTCAAACCTGGAACCCGACCGTGCAGGGCCACATTTCGCGCAAGCAGAACAATGACAAAGCCAAGGACAACATCCGCTGGCTGCACGCCCATTCGCAGGCGCACATGCACGTCGATTTGATCGCTGGCCTGCCGTCGGAAACGTTTGCGAGTTTCGGCGAAGGCTTTGACACGCTTGCACGGCTGGGCCCGCACGAGATTCAGGTGGGCGTATTGAAACGCTTGCGCGGCACGCCGATCATCCGTCACACCGACGCGTTCGCCATGCGCTACAACCCGGAGCCGCCGTACAACATTTTGTCGAACACGGAGCTTACGTTTGCAGACCTGCAACGCATCAGCCGCTTCGCACGATTCTGGGATTTGATCGGCAATTCGGGGCGCTTCGTAAGCACGTTGCCGCTGGTGTTGCAAGAGCTGCCGGTTAGTGCGTTTCAGCGCTTTCTCGCGCTCGCCGACTGGCTGTACGCCGACACCGGCGCGACGCACCAAATCGCGCTGGAACGGTTGTTTGATCTGGTCTATCGCTGGCTGGTTTCGGAGGGCGGAATCGAAGTGAACCTCGCGCAGCAGGCCATTCTGGCGGACTACCAAAAGAGCGGATCAAAAGGCCGTTTGTCGTTCATGCACCGCGGCTTGACTGTGTCTGACGATCTAGCCGCGAACGCCAAGAAAGCGAGCAGCAACGCCACGCCCGCACGGCAGCGGCGACATTTGGTCGCCGCCCCCGCACACTGACTCAACCTACTTACTTGTTCCCGGAAAACACACCCCATGCAATTCGCTGACCGCCTGCAAAACGTAGAAACCTCCGCCATCCGCGAGCTGTTCAAGCTGCTCGGCAAACCGGGCATCATCAGCTTCGCCGGTGGCTTTCCCGACCCAG
>JAYSUK010000010.1:0-2466 GCA_043719085.1 Burkholderiales bacterium
GCAGCGGGCAGCGTGACTGCCGCGCCGTGGTCGCCACCGTCGACATCAATTGCGATGCGCACTGGCGCATCTTTCGCCCTAGACGTCACCGGTCGCGACAAGGCCAGACTTACTCGTCAGCTTTGGTCTGTACTACTTTTTGACCACGATAGAAACCGTTCGGGCTGATGTGGTGACGACGATGCACTTCGCCCGTGGTCGGCTCGATGGCCAGATGCGGCGTCTCTAACGCGCTGTGAGCACGGTGCATACCGCGCTTGGAAGGGGATTTTTTATTTTGCTGAACGGCCATGATGGGCTCCTAAACTGATTTACGTAACGTGTAACTAATTAAACTCAATCGAAGGCGGCGTGATTAACGCTTCACACTTCTCGCATCGCGGAATGTAGGGCACCGCGAGCAACAATTCATCTTCTACCAATTCAAGCGCTGAGGTTTTTTCATTGCCCTCAATGCACTCAAACGCTTCGTCTTCCCAACTCGCCAATTCAGCAGCGTCATGCGCCACATAAATGGTTGACTGCGAGTCAATCGGCAATTCAAACTCTGCACTGCAAGACTGGCAAACTAACCCGACCGATCCTTTGGCTGACACCATAAAACCAGCTCGCACCGACACTGACTTTTCAACGCAGCGTACCGAGCCAGACATCGCGCCGACCTTCAGATCGCCATCAGACGATCTCTCAAGCAATGCGACCGGAATCGCGCCAGCAATCGAATATCCTTGGCGGGCGAACTGCGCTGCATTCTGGCGAAATTTCCAGTCCGCGTCGCTGATTTGCTTATGATCCTGATTTGCCAAATCCGCTATCAACCTGATTGTTTATTTTGACTGTCTTTTGTTTTGGGCGGTTGATTGTTGTCTCAAAAGCCTTAAAAGTCAGACAGTTAGCCGGAAACACGAAAGCCCACGATTATAGCTATTTTCGGCGATACGCACCACCCAAGCCCCTCTTTTATGTCCAGTCCAATTGTCCTCGCCTCCACCTCCCGCTACCGCCGCGAGCTGCTTGAGCGCCTTGGTATTGTGTTTTTTGTCGACAAACCGGACGTTGACGAGACGCAAGTCGGCGCTGAATCGCCACTTGCCAATTGCCGAAGACTGGCGCTAGCAAAAGCCCGCGTGGTGGCCAATCGACACGGACCCGCCATCGTCATCGGGTCAGATCAAGTGCTCGATCTTGATGGCGAAGCACTCTCCAAGCCGGGCGATTTTGCAACGGCACTCGACCAGCTCAAGCGCTGTCAGGGCCGCACCATTCATTGCTACACGGCACTTTGTGTGCTGTCTCCAAGCCGCGAACCGCTGATTGACGTAGTCAGCACCGAAATCACCTACCGAACCCTGCCAGACGCGACGTTGATCGCTTATCTCAAGCGCGAGCAGCCGTTTGATGCAGCCGGAGCCGTGAAAGTTGAAACCGCAGGCATCGCACTATTGCAAGCGGTGAAAAGCGACGACCCCACCGCCATCATCGGCCTGCCACTCATCCGCCTCACCGACTTCCTGATCGAAGCAGGCGCGCTATGACCGGTACGCTGTATTTAGTGCCCAATCTGCTTGGCGTTGCGGCACCGTCGGACGTACTGCCCGCGCGCACCATTGCCCTCGCTCAGACGCTGAATCACTTCATCGTCGAAACGCCAAAAGTCGCCCGCGCTTTTCTGAAAGCGATTTCGCCCGACCGCGTGATCGCCGACATCTTTATCATCGCCTGTGACCCGCTGTCAGCGGCTAAAGCGCAGTGCGCCGCGTGGCTCAAAGAAGGCATCAACGTCGGCTTCATCTCCGACGCCGGCTGCCCCGGCATGGCCGATCCGGGTGCCGCGTTCGTCGCCCATGCCCATCAAATCGGCGCGACAGTCGTGCCACTGGTCGGCCCCTCCTCCGTGTTGCTCGGACTCATGGGCAGCGGATTTGACGGCCAGCATTTCGCGTTTCACGGCTATTTGCCCAGCAAAGCACCCGAACGCGACGCTGCATTGCGAGCCCTTGACCGCCAAGTGCAATCCACCGGCACCACACAAATCTTCATAGAAACCCCGTACCGAAACGCGGCGATGCTCGGGACGCTGCGCGACGTCATTGCACCGAGCACCCATGTCTGCATCGCTCAAAACCTCGGCGCGGAAGGTGAAACCATCTGCTCCAAAGCATCGAACGCATGGACGGACGCTGACCGAAACCGATTTGTCTTCAAAGCGCCTACCCTGTTCCTGCTCGGCAAACCGCAAGGATGATGCTGCGATATCGCTCGTAGGCGACGACTCGGCGTCGCTTGGCTGCCGGGTGCCGGGTGCGCGGTCAAGTCCGCCTACCGCTGCGGAGTTTTGAACTCGACCGCTAGAATTCGAAAGCTCAGTCCATTGCCCGAGTGGTGGAATTGGTAGACACAGCGGACTTAAAATCCGCCGCTTTCGTGAATAGCGGGCGTACCGGTTCGATTCCGGTCTCGGGCACC
>JAYSUK010000091.1:0-16970 GCA_043719085.1 Burkholderiales bacterium
CACGCGATGACTACCGCAGCGAGGCACCAGAACACGCGTTGCCGCCATGCGGGGTCACGCAATTCAGGCCTCGCCGTCTGGGCGCTCATCGGCAGTGCATCACGGCGGGCAGCACGGCTTGCGCTAACTGAGCCCGTTGCCCCGCATCGGGCGCGGGGCCGTTCAATTCGTCGAGCTTGTTGGCGTAAAGCGCGCGCAGGATCTCCTGAGTGACTTCACCGGACGGCAAGTCGAAGGCGAGCAGACCATCGCGCAAGCCGATGATGCGTGGGAATGATGCCAGCGCGGTGTCCACTTGATGCAGAGTACATACGAGCGTTGCGCCGCGTTCAATCGCTGCGCTGGTGAGACTTGCTATCGCCTGCGTCGCGCGCGTTGGATCAAGTGCTGAGAGCGGCTCGTCGACAAGAAACAGCGAGGCCTGACTGACCAGCGCGCGCGCGAGCCCAACGCGTTGTCGCTCGCCGCCGGAGAGGCGGTCAACGCGTTCAAACAGCTTGTCGGCCACGTCGAAGCGCGCGAGTGCTGCCTCAGCGGCTGGCAAATCGCTTGGATAAAACAGGCTTTTGAGGCTCGCCAGCAAGCTCTGGTGCGGCAAACGTCCCGCGAGCACCGCCGTCACCACGCGCTGACGGGGCGGCAGAGGCGGCACCTGTGGCGCGAGAAAAAGCGCTCCTCTTGTGGTCTGCAAGGCACGCGTAGCAAGCGTCCATGGATTGACGCCATCAAGCTCGAAGGTGCCGGTCGTCGGTTGCATCGCGCATGCGAGCACATGCAGCAGCGTGGTTTTGCCGGAGCCCGACGCACCGATCACCGCGACCTGTTCACCTTGGGCGATGGTGATGTCGATGTCGCGAATGGCTGCGGGCGCATCCAGTTTTGCGGCTGGATGACGCGCAGCAACCCGCGTGAGTTTTATCTGCAAGGCACTGTTGCTTTGGTTATTTTAGCAATCCAGCGCTGCGAGCGGCGGTCTCTAAGCCCTTGTAGTTTTCGGCCTTGGTGGGCAGATACTTTGTGGCGCGATTCAGCGCCAGGATTTCTTTGCCCACCGGATCGTTCGGGCTGATGTCGAGAATGGCCTTGGTCACTTTTTCGCGCAGCGCAGCAGGCATGTCAGCATGCACCGACCAGTTGTAGTTGAAATAGCCCGGCGTGGTGTAGAACACGTTTACCTCAGTGGTGTCGACCTTCTTTTCACTCACAAATTTGTTCCACACCGTGATGTCCAGCGCGGCCGCATCAACCTTGCCCGACACGACCGAGGCGATGGTTGCATCATGCGCGCCCGAGTAAGCCACGCGCTTGAAATCTTTGTCGGGATCAATCTTCGCTTCGAGCAAAAAGCTGCGCGGCATCAAATGCCCTGAGGTGCTTGACGCCGAGCCGAATGAGACCTGTTTGCCCTTGAGATCGGCAAGGGTTTTGATGCCAGAGTTAGTCTTGGTGATGAACACCGATTGAAATTTGGTGTCTTCTTCGCGCTGCGCAATCGGGATTATTTTGCCGCCTGAGCGCACATTGGCCTGCACATGCGTGAAGCCACCAAACCACACCATATCGACGTTTTTGTTGACTAGCGCTTCCACAGCGGCCGGGTAATCACTCACCGGCGTGAATTCGACTTTCATGCCGAGTTTCGCTTCGAGGTACTTGGTGATTGGCCCGAGTTTGCGCACCTGTTCGGTCGCAGCCTCTTCGGGAATGGTGGTGATCTTGAAGGTTTGCGCGGTGACCGTAGCGGCGAGCGCAGACAGCATCATCGCAGCGGTGACCGCTTTAGAAATAGAACGAATGGAAAACATCAAAAAACTCCGGGGGATATTACAAACACACCTAAGCTTACGTGGGGCGTGCAGGCGCGGTTTCAATCACGCACCCAACGATGGGAACAAAAGCAAAGTTTGCGCCGAGATCGGCGCTCTTAAACCCGACAACCTAAATGGCTAAAGGGTTAGTGCCTTGCGGACCACTAACCCTTACGAAAGTATCGCACGGTCCACGTCTTAATGCGTCAAATCCAATTTTTTGATGTTGCTCAAGCGTCAAATCAACAGAATGCCGCAATGACGTTACGGCCTCGATACCCGGCTTAGTGTCAAAAAGCACCTGTGACTGCTGGGTACACTCTCTGCATGAATTCCGAACGGTTGCTGCACATCACCCACTTTTTGCGCGGCATTGGTCTCAGCGTCGTGGAGCGCCCGCTTACTTCGCCCACGGTGTTGCCCGGAATCACGGTCGATGCGGGAGCGCTCGTTTTGGATAGCGCCGCAAAAATGTACGTGGGCGACCTGCTGCATGAGGCGGGACATCTGGCCGTAGTGCCGCTTGCGGAGCGTGCCGCATTTCACGGCAATGTCGGCGATGATGGCGGCATGGAAATGGGAGCGATTGCATGGTCTTACGCGGCGGCGATGCACTTGGGTGTGCCGCTTGAAACGCTGTTTCATGAGCACGGCTATCGCGGAGACGCTGCTTGGCTGCGCGAGCATTTTTCGACCGCACCGAGCCTTGGCGTGCCCATCTTGGTGTGGCGCGGTTTGACTGACACGCTGTGCTACCCGGTGATGCACCGCTGGTTGACTCCGTAGCCCCTTATTACTCAGTCAACAAAACATGACCGGTTCTTCAGGCTCCCTCTCCCCGCGGGAGAGGGTTGGGGTGAGGGACTTTGCGTGCCAACGTTGCTCGTATTCCCACCACCCTCACCCCAACCCTTGTATGCTGAATTCCCACCCGTTTTGAAGGATTGAGCGGTAGGATGGAAAAGGTTTCGGAACGCTGTGCGCATCCCGTGAGCCCTCGGAGCGTTGAAGCTCGTGGGAGAGCATTTGGAGCGTGTGGTGAACCGTTTGTTGGCAGCCCGAACAGTTGCCTGAGCCAGCCGGTTGCAGAACTCTTCTGCACTCGCGCCAAGCTCGTATCTACAAGGAATGGCGATGATGAACGTTTCTGATAACACGGTGCTCTCCCCCAGAGAGAGGGAGTCAAACCGGCCAATAACGGGACATGTTTGGCTGACTCATTAATAATTGTCTGTTCGCCTATTGAACCGGCCACTCATGAATGATTTCACCGCGTTCCGTGAGCTTGTATTTTCCGACGTGCGGCTGCGCCAGCGTCTGCTCGACTGCGCCACTATCGACGTCCTGACGGCGCGCGCTGTGAGCGAGGGTGCAGCGCGCGGCCTTGAGTTTTCGAGCGCGGCCATCAATGCGCAGGTCAACACAGCACGCAAGGATTGGTTAGAGCAATGGATCGCCGCGCCAGTATCGGCGGACACGATTGAGCCGTCGCCTGCGAACCGAGTCGGTCACAGTAAAGACTTCACAGGTTGGTTGCCCATTCGGCTTTTTGTGCGTGATGCAACGCTGTGGGTCGATTGGTGCTACAGCGGTACGCGCCGCTTGCAGGCGGCCTTTTTTTCTGGCGATGTGGCGAGCTTGCTCGCTGTGCCGTTTAACCTTGCCTTCCGCCGCTACACACCCATCGATTCATTGCTCAAATGGGCCGCAGTGCTACGCGCTGGTCGCGAGTACGCTGTGCTCAAGGCCGTCATCGCCCACGTGTCGCGCTGCGGCTCCACCTTGGTCACGCAAATGCTCGCCGAGCTCCCCACGCACCGGGTGCTCTCAGAGCCGTCCATGCTCGACGTGCTCCTAAACATCCGCCGCAGACAGCCGCAGATTACGCGCGAGCGTCAGATCGAGTGGCTGCGAGCGCTGATGATCGTACTGGGCCATGGCGCCACTGGCGAAACGGCATTGGCGCTGAAGCTTGATGCGTGGCACATTTTGGAGATTGAGCTGTTGCAAGCGGCCTTCCCAAGCGCGGCGTTCGTTTTTTTGTTTCGCGATCCGCAAGCGGTTGCCGTGTCGCACGCGCTACAGCCCACGAGCTACATGATTCCCGGCGCATCAAACTGCATGCCGTGGTTGCCGCCAAACGATGCGGAAATCTGGAACTCGGGCGAACGCTACATGGCGGCGGTGTTGGGCAAAATTTACGAGGCGGGTGCGGCAGCTTGCGACGCAGGTTTGGCGCGCGCGGTTGACTATCGCTGTCTGCCAGAGATCGTGTGCCATGAACTTGCCGAGACATTCGGGGTGCCCAGCGAAACCGCTGCTACTGCGGCGCTTACGCATCGCGCGTTCAAGCACGCGAAGCGTGGCAACGAAGTGTTCGACGCAGTCGCCGATTCGGCACGTAGCGAGGGCGCTAGCGCAACGCTTCGCAATGCGGTCAGCGAGCGCTGTGCAGCGTCCTATGCAAGACTCGAGGCAGCTGCGCAATCATTCAAAATCGGTCAAGCGAGTTGACTGATATATGCGTGAGCCGTGGTGCCGGTGCATTGCATGAAAAGCGGCGTTTCACCCGCAGATTGCGACCGCAAATAATGGGTGCCCTCCGTTAATGGGCGATCTGATCGGAAGCTAAGCGACCATTGGCGTAGTCGTTTATCGTGCGGGATCGCCTCTGCGTTTTCTAGCGTGAGGGTGGCCCCGCTATCCGAGTAAAACTGCTCGCCTACAAATCGCTGAGGCGCGTTGAGCAAATCGCTAGGCCGCTGCGCCGCCCATAGCGGCAGTGAAGCCGCAGCCATTGATCCGGCAGTGGCCGAGAAGCGCACAAAATCGCGTCGATTCATATCCAAACTCCCACGCAAATTCGCGCACATTTCATTCGCATCGATTGTAGGTAAGTGCCGCCGCATTTGCGCACCCAACCACTTTTACTTGACCCTGAAAACCGCAAGTACCGAGGGAAATACAACACCCCGGAACATTCAACCAATACTGCGAACGTGCGCTGAAATAAAAACGTGAGAACGGTTGCTTTATGTGAAACCGCGCGCCAAAATCTACAGCTGGGGGATGAGTTTCAAGCGGCAAATAAACTCGACACCTAATGCGTTTAGTGCGTTTGTATCGTCTCGGAGGAGTTGCATTGTGAGTGATTTTTTTATTGGGCAAATCATGCTCAGCGGATTTAATTTTGCACCCAGGTTCTGGGCGCTGTGCAACGGTCAAGTGTTGCCAATAGCTCAAAACACCGCATTGTTCTCGCTGCTCGGCACGCAATACGGCGGCAATGGCACCAACAACTTCGCGCTGCCCGACCTGCGTGGCAGAACACCGGTTGGTTTCGCGAGTTCCGCCGATCCGGGCTGGCAGCCACCCAGCGTGCAATTAGGGGAGGTATCCGGCACTGAGAACGTTACGCTGTTAGCGACCGACCTGCCTGCCCACAATCATCAACCGCTCGCCTCGACCACAGCGGCCACCCACCGCATACCCAATGGTCGGCTCTTCGGGCAATCCAACGCGGGCTCACTGTACGCGGCGGCCACGCCCAACGTCCCGCTGAACGCGCAGAGCGTTGCGCCCTCAGGCGCGAACCAAGCGCACCCAAACATGCAGCCGTATAGCGTGGTGAATTTTTGTGTGGCGCTTGCCGGAACTTTCCCGTCGCGCAACTAGGCCGGTACTTTTTTGATTTGAGGAGCACGCAGTATGTCTCAACCCTACGTTGGCGAAATTCGTATGTTTGCGTTTGGTAACAGGGGCGCACCGAGCGGCTGGCAGAGTTGTAACGGCGGCCTGTTGCCCATTAGCGAGTACGTTGCGCTTTTTGCTTTACTTGGCACCACTTATGGTGGCGATGGGCAAACCACCTTTGCTGTGCCCGATCTGCGAGGACGGATTCCGCTACATCAAGGCACAGGGCCGGGCTTGGGCACCTACGTAATCGGACAGCGTGCTGGCGTTGAGGCAGTCACCCTCATCGCAAACCAGATGCCTGCGCACACCCACGCGCTTCTTGCTTCATCTGCCGCGGCCACCACGGCCACGCCCGGCGCTACAGTCGTGCCCGGCGCGATCGGAGGCGACACCATTTACGCCACTGACCTCACTGGTGCCACCACAGCACCCATGGCAGCGCAATCGACCACGATAGCAGGCGGCTCGCAGCCGCATGAGAACACCATGCCCACGCTGACCGTGCAGTACTGCATCGCTTGGGCGGGCATTTACCCAGCACCCGCGTAGCGGCGTAGTCGCGGTGCCACCGCCGCGTCACCATTATTTTCAGGAAATTTTTTTAAGGTATTCGATATGTCAGACCCCTTCATCGGTCAAGTGCAGCTCTTCGGATTCAACTTTAGTCCGCGCGGTTGGGCGTTTTGTAATGGCGCAACACTTCAAATTGCGCAAAACACTGCGCTTTTTTCTCTCCTCGGCACGACCTACGGCGGCAATGGGACGACCACGTTTCAGCTGCCGAATTTGGTGGGTCGGGCAGCCTGTAATCAAGGCAATGGCCCCGGTTTGACGCCCCGAACGCTGGGTGAGAGCTTCGGGGTAAATACCGTTTCGCTCAGCGCGAACCAGATTCCCCAGCACAGCCACACCATCAATGCTTTCATTCAGGGCGATGCAACAAAGCGAAGCAACATCCCTGTTGCTGGGGCCGCGCTTTCGTCGCTGTCAATTGCTGTGAATAAGAGCTTCGTTGCGCCACCGTCGAACACCAACTTTGCGCCCGAGATGCTCGCTGGAACCACCGGCGGCGGGCTGCCGCATGACAACCAGCAGCCTTATTTGGGCCTCAATTTCTGTATTGCGCTGCAAGGTATCTATCCGTCATTTCCGCAGTAGCGCTTATCGTATTGGCCGCTTGTATGCGACTACTTGGCGTCGCTAGGAAGGCGCAGATTAAATCGGTTTCCGCTCGCCCAGAGCGTAGCGTTGGGCTTGAAACCCGCAGCCAGCTGTCAGACCCTTCGCTTCGCTCTGGGCGAACGGAGTCAAATCCGTGTATCCCTAGCTTGCAAGCGACGGCCTAGCGTCGCCGTCATCTCACGAAACCCGTGATTTCCCTCACTTTTCCAGCAACGAAACCGTCAATACGCCCCTTTGGGGGCCGGGCGATAGCTGCTGGTATTTCGCTGCGCAACGCGCTTGATGCCGACCTGCCGTGGATACGCGACCTGTACGCGTCCACCCGAGCCGAAGAACTCGCTGCGATGCCGTGGGCGGACAACACAAAGCGTGCATTTCTCGACAGCCAGTTTTCGCTGCAACATCAGCACTTTGTCAATCAAATCCCCGATGTTGATTTTTGGGTGGTGGAGCAACACGCCCGACCCATTGGGCGCTACTACGTGTCTCGAAACGATCCCCTTTGTATCGTGGACATTTCGCTGCTACCGACTGCCCGTGGCAACGGGGTGGGGGCCGCGCTGATTTCCGACACGATGAATCAGGCTCAACATCTTGGTTACGGAGTGATGCTGCACGTGTTGCACAGTAATTTTCGCGCGGCGAAGTTGTACGAAAAGTTGGGGTTTGTGCAGACCGGCAGCACCGGAAGTCACGCCGAAATGCGCTGGCACGCGCCCGCTGGTGAGCGCGAGTCCGAAAAAATCAGGTGATGGCCACTTTGACATGGGCAGAAAAGTTCAGCGCTAGGCGTTAACGCCCGTTTATATTGAGCGGGAAGCCTTTTTCACCACAAGTCGACTTTGTCTAAATAACCCGCTTTCCCCATACAAAACGGGTGTCTACGATAAAAGCCATACCAAGTCGGGCTGCTAGGTCGCCGCGGGCCCGCCATAGTCAGCCGCTCGAACTCGCATTGGAAACTGTTTTACGTACTGCACCAGTCGTGGCACGGCGGAGCGATTGGCGCTTGCGCCATGCGGCAGGGCATCGTTCCAAATCACCAAGTCGCCCGCCTTGCCTGGAACGGGTCGAGCCGCTTCGAGCGGAATACAACTGGACGGATTCGCCCCCGGCGGCAGCGCGCGCAGCCATGCATCAATCTGTTTGTGAAAACCGGGCACGCAGCTAAACGCGCCCTGATCGGCCGCCGTATCGGTCAGATACAAAACCCCCTGCATCGCAAAGCTGACTGGCGGCTTGGGATCAATATCCCAATGCAGATGCGGCCCCGGAAACGGGCTGCCTTGGCGCTCAGGCGGATTAAAACTGCATCGATCCGTGGTGGGCAGCACGTCTGCTGTGCCCCAGAGCTGCGAATAGGCTTTTTTGACGCGCATCGAGTGGCGCGCTACGTCAAGGGCCGGATGCTGAAAAATTTGCAGCATGATGCCCTGACTATTCGCCCGTGAATACCAACTATCGGGCGCGTGCGGGTCAATGCCTGCTGTCTCGTAGATGAGTTGCGCCACCGCCGCGCACTCGTTGGGCGATATCGCATCGTGCAGCACCGTGTAGCCCTGCGTGTCCCAAATTGCGAGTGCCGCCGCATCAAGCACCGGGGCCATGGCCTCGATGGCTGCAACCAATCGCCGCGCGTCGGCATCGTAGGGCGAATCGGTGAGCGCTGCGTTCAGCCGCGCGAGCCTTGCTGCGTCTAACGCGCCGTCATTGAGCGCCGAAATCCACGCCTCAAACTCCGCGAAAGAGCGCTCAACCACGAGATACCGTGCTGCCTGCTCAAGACCCACGCCAAGCCCATGAATCAGCACAGTGTCCAGCGCCCAATCCAGCGCAACATTACGCTGCAAAACCGCCCCACGATGCATCCGAATCGACCAGTAGCGCTTAAGATGCGCCACACCGAGGCTGCCCATCTCACCTGTTTCAGCAATCATGTTCATGGAAAAGATGTTAGTGAGACACGGATTTAACCCCGTTCGCTCACGGCGAAGCGATGGGTCTGACAGCTGGCCGCGGGTTTCAAACCCTTCGCTTCGCTTTGGGCGAACGGAAACCAGCTTAATCAGCGTTTCCCCAGCGGGGTTGGTAAGCGGCTCCGCTAATTGAACACGGCTTGATACAGAAAACCGGCTTGCTCCCGCGCGATGGGCACCATGAAAATGGCGAAATCCCCGATTCTTGGATGGTGCATAGTGTAGGTTTGCTGCGGAAATAGCAGCGCTGCGGTGTTTCTGAAAAGTAGCGAAAACGGTGCCCGCATCGCGTCGTGTTTTGGCGGCGGCAGGGGCCGCGCCTCAACCAAAAAAAAGTCGACGTTTCCTTCGTTGATGGAGGCGGTGAATGTGCTGTTGAGGCAACCGGCGAAATCTTCGAGTGTGAGTAGTTTCATGGGCGTGAGGTGGGGCTGCGAACCGAAAAGCTGAATGCGATGTGTGGCTCGCGCTGGGGAGACGCACATTTAATCGCCGCCCCGGCGAAGGCCGGGGTGGCGGTCTATTTAGCGTTTCTCGCCGTGCATTCGTCCGCCCCGCCGCAGCGTGGCGCCCGCCACGCCGAGCATCAGCAGCAGCATGAGCGCAAGCGCTGCATTCGACATGACGGGCACTGGCAGCAGCGGCGGCACGCCTGGGCCACCTTGATCCACGATGGTGCCGTTAGCCTGCAAATCATCATCGCCCAAGCCGCCATCGGCGATGGTGAAGGTCATGCTGTTTTGTCCAACCGCTGCGGGCAACACATACCAATTCGGCGCTGCGTTGGTGGGTGTAGGTCCGTACTTCCAGTATTGGCTGATGGCATCAACTGGGCCGGGATAGGTAACGGTCATGGTGATCGTTGAGCCGGGCGTGCAGCCCGTGGTGGTGAAGTCAAACAATCCATACGGAAAGCTCACGCCAGCGGGTGCGGTGCCGCTCGGTGGGCTGCCCGCACCGCCCGATACTGGAATGAATCGACTGACACCGTACGAGCAAGCAGCGCCGCCGCCAGTGAAGCTCGCGGTGATGTTGCCATTGCCTGTGGCTGACGCCCCGGTGTAGGAACGGAACGATGGGGTGACCGACACCGCTCCCGATGCGAGCCCCGCCCCAACGGCGTTACTTGCAACGACCGAGCATGAATAGGTTGTGCCATTGGTCAACCCTGTGACAACCAGAGGCGAGGCAGCACCGACGGCGGCAGACGCTCCCGGCGTGCAGCTCACCGTGTAGCTCGTGATCGGTATGCCGCCGGTAAACGTTGGGGCGGTAAACGACACGCTGGCCAAGGCATTGCCGGGTGTAGCCGCACCAATCAGCGGCGCGCCCGGCACAGTAGCGTTGACGACGATGGTGGCAACGGCCGAGGCGCTGTTGTAATTCGCGTCACCTGCCTGCGATGCAGTAATCGCGCAACTACCTGGCCCGGTGAACGTCACGGCTGCACCAGCCACGGTGCATACTGAGGTTGGCGAGCTGGTGGTAAACACAAACGCGATGAGGCCGCTACTGGCGCTAGCTGCAAGCGCGACCGGTGCGGAACCGAACAGCACTGGGCTCGCCACAACAAAGGTGACCGTTTGTGCGGCTGGGTTAATCACGATGGTGGCCGTAGCGGACGCAGCCGAGTAGCTGGCGTTACCCGCCTGCGTGGCGGTGATGGCACAGCTACCCGCGCCGGTGACGGTTGCGCTGCTGCCGCCGGGGCCACTTAGCGTGCAACCGGTGGAGCCTGATGCCAGTGCGTAGCTAAAGGCGGCGAGCCCACTGGTTGACGACGCAGTCAATATGATCGGTGCCACGCCAAACACGACGGGTGTGGTCGGGGCGAAGGTCACCGTCTGCGTTGCCGGATTGACCACGATGGTGGCGGTGCTGGAGCCCGCGTTGTAGTTTGCGTTACCGGCCTGTGTGGCCACCAGCACGCAGCTGCCGCCTCCGGTGATGGTGGCGCTGTTGCCGCTCACCGTGCAGCCACTAGAGCCTACGCCTAGCGCATAGGTGAAGGCAGTGAGCCCGCTTGTCGACGATGCCGCGAGCGTGATCGGAGCTACACCAAACACCACCGGTGTGGCCGGGGCAAAGGTCACGGTCTGCGCGGCTGGGGTGATGACTATGGTGGCGTTGGCGTTGGCGCTGCTGTAGTTGGCGTTGCCCGCTTGCGTGGCGGTGATCGCGCAGCTACCGGTGCCAGTAATGGTGACGGTGCTGCCGCTCAGGGTGCAACCGGTTGAGCCACCCGCCAGCGCGTAGGTGAAGGCGGTGAGCCCGCTGGTTGACGACGCCGTCAGCGTGACCGGGCCCGCACCAAACACCACCGGTGTGGCCGGAGCGAAGGTGATAGTTTGCGAGGCAGAGTTCACCGTCAAGGTGTAATTGTTGGCAACGGTGAATGGCGCGCCCACGCCGGTGATCACGGTGTCGGTCGCGATGATGGTGATCGGATAGCTGCCAGCGGCAGACGGCGTGCCGGACAAGGTGCCGCCGGTGAGGCTTAAGCCCGGTGGTACCGTGCCAATGATCGCGTAGCTGAACGGCCCCGCGCTGCCAGTGGCCGCAAAGGCTTGGCTGAACGCAGCGTTAAAGGTGGCCGTGAGCGGGCCCGACGCTGGGATGATCGTGAGCGTGGGTGCGCCCACGGTCACGGAGTACGGGCGGCTGCCGGTCTGCCCGTTGTTATCGGTGGCGGTAACGGTGAAGGTAAAGGTGCCCACTTGATTGGTGGTGCCCGATACTGCGCCCCCCGTACCCACCGTAATGCCGCTGGGCGGAATGCCCGCGCTAACGGCGAAACCGTAGGGCGCAACCCCACCCGATGCGGTCAGAGTTTGGCTATACGCCGCGCCCGCGCTCGGGTTGGGCAGTGTCGACGGATTCACCACAATGGTCGGTGCAGCGACAGCGATGGTGTAGTTCTGCAACCGCACAAACGGTGCGCCTGTGCCTGTGGCCCCGGTGTCGGTTGCGGCAACGGTGATGTTGTAGCTGCCCGGCGTAGTGGGGGTGCCAGACACCGTGTTGCCCGTAAAACTCAGGCCCGGTGGCAAGGCGCCCGTTTGCGCATAGGTGTACGGCCCGATGCCGCCGCTGGCGGTGAAGCTCTGCGAGAACGCCGCCGCGTAGGGCGCGGTTAACGTACCGGCAGCGGGTGCCAACGTGAGGGTTGGCGCGGCAACAGTCAAGGTGAAGACTACCCCAATGCTGTACGGCCCGTTTCCGGTGCTGTTGTCGGTGGCCGAGGCGCTGATATTGAAGCTGCCCGCCTGCGTAGGCGTGCCCGCGATCGTCACGCTATTGGCAGTGCTGCCATTGATCGACAGGCCTGCTGGCAGATTGGTCACCGCAAATCCGCTCCACGGCGATGCGCCGCCATCGAAGGTGAAGGTTTGCGTGTACGCCACTGCAACGGTGGCGGCAAATCCGCCGCCCGCGGTGACGCTAGTGACGGGGTCGTTCGCCGTAACGCTCACCGTGGCCGCGGCGGACGTGCCGCCACTGTTGCTAGCGGTGTAGGTAAAGCTGTCCGGCCCGGCGTAGCCTGCGGTGGGCTGATAGGTGATGCTGGTGCCAGTGGCAATGGCGGTGCCGTGCGTTGGCGCGGTGCCGATGGCCACCGCAGTCGCTGCGCCGCCGCTGAGGGTGAGCGTCACAGCCGTGGCCGCAGCGTTGTAGGCAACGGTTGCGGTTGAATCGGTGGCCACCGGTGGCACGTTGACAATGGTCATGCTGTACGCCCGGCTGGCGGTGTAGGGCCCAGTGCCAGTGCTGCTGTCGGTTGCCGTGATGGTGAAGTTAAATGTGCCGAGCACGCTAGGGGTGCCGCTGATCGCGCCGGAGTTTGTGTTAAAGGTAAGGCTCGTTGGCAATGCGCCGCCCGTTACGGCATAGGTGCGCGGCGCGGTGCCACCGGTGGCGGCTGTAATGGCGCGGGTGAGGGCCACGCCGAGCGTACCGTTGGCAAGCGTCGTGGCGGGCAGCGTGATGATGGCAGGGTCAACCACCAGCGTGTACGATCGGGTACCGGTGAATCCGCTGCTGTCGGTGGCGGTGACCGTGAAATTAAACGAGCCGCCTGCGGTGGGTGTGCCGGACAAGACGCCGCCGGACGTCAGCGTCAGACCCGCTGGGAGCGAGCCTGGCGTAACTAAAAACGAGTACGGCGCAGTGCCACCCGAGGCCGTGAGCGTTTGGCTGTACGCCGCAGCCACGGTCGCGTTCGGCACGGAGGCGGGGTTGACGGTGACGGGTACGTCGTCATTGGTAATCGTGCCGACACCTTGGTTGTCGGAAATAGTGGCGTTGTTTGCACCGCTGAGATTGACGAAGAATGTTTCGTTGGCCTCGGGTACCAGCTCGCCAATCACCGGAACAGTGATGGTGCGGGTGGTTTGCCCTGGCGTGAAGGTCAAGGCGCCGCTGGTGCTGGTGTAGTCGGAGGGCTGGGTGGCGGTGCCATCGGCGGTGGCGTAGCTCACATTGACGGTTTGCCCGCTGGCTGCGCTCAAGGTCACCGTGAACACGGCGTTGGCCGCGCTGCTGTTGCCCTCGACTACCGTGACATCGTTGATTGACAGCGACGGCAACGGGTCGTCGTCGACGATGGCGCCTACGCCTTGGCCGTCGACAACGACCGCACCCGTTACGTTGGTGACGTTGACTAAAAAGGTTTCGCTTGGTTCGTTCAACGTGTCGCCATTCACGAGCACCGTGAAGCTGTGGGTGCTGAAGCCTGCCGGAATGGTTTGCCCGGTGAGGCTGTTGGCTGCGTAGTCCACGCCCGCGGTGGCGGTGCCGTTCGCCGTAGAGATATCAAACGTCACGCCTCCGGGGCCCGCCGGAGCCGACAAGCTCACGGTAAAGGTGAAATTGGTGGTGCCCGCGCTGCCTTCGGCTGCGGTGACATCGTTGATCGTCAGGTTTGGCAGGTCGTCGTTGAGGATGGTGCCGGTGGCGCTAGCCGGTGTGCCCACGATGTAGCCGGAGCCTGCGGCGAGCGTGATGACGACGGTTTCATCCGTCTCAATGGTTGCGTCTGCCGTGGGGTTGACGGTGATGGTTGCGCTGTTTGATCCCGCCGCTATCACCACCGGCGACGCAATGGTCGCGTAGTCGGTGCCATTGGTAGCCGTGCCACTCACAGTGAAGTTGACGGAGGTGTTGGTCACTGCGTTTTGACTCAGCGTGACGGTGTACACCAAGCTCGTGCCCCCATCTTCGGCAACCCCACCTGTGGGGGAGACCGCAATGGTCGCGGTTGGCACGTCATCATTCAAGATCGTGCCAGTGGCGCTGGCAGGCGCGCCCACGGTGTAGCCGGTGCCAGCAGCGACGGTGAGGATCACTGTTTCATTGGGCTCGACGGTGGCGTCAGCTACGGGGTTAATGGTGATGGTGGTCGTCGTGGAAGCGGCCGGGATGGTGAGCGTGGCCACGCCGCCGCCGTAATCGGTGCCGGACGTGGCGGTGCCGCTGGTGGTGATGTTCACCACGGTGGGCGAGCTCAAATTGAGGCTGCGGGTGACGGTGAAGACGAGGTTGGTCGAACCGTCTTCCGACACGTTTGCGGGAGTCACGGCGATGCTGACTGAGGGCGGCGGGCTTACCGTGAGAGTGAAAGGTTCCAGCTCAAAATAGCTGCCCGGCCCGGTGCTCGCATCCGTCACCCGCAGCGTGACTGGATAGTTGCCGGGTGCTGCGGCCGTGGTGCCGCTGACCACGCCCGGACCTGAGACGGTGATGCCCGCCGGGAAGGTGCCGGTTTCAAGCAGATAGCTGTGTGGTGCCACGCCGCCGGCTGTCGACAGCGACTGCGAAAACGCCGCGCCTTGAATAGCGGTGGCGGACGCTGGCACGAGGCTCAACGTTGGGTTAACCACGGAGCCGCTGTAGCTCTTATTGGCAAACGCCCCGAGCGAATCTTGCGAGCGGACGGTGAAGCTGTATGACCCGCGCTGGGTGGGCGTGCCGGAAACCACACCACCGGCGGATAACGAAACACCCAGCGGCAGCGGGCCGGAGGCAAGGCTGTAGGTGTAGGCGGCGGTGCCGCCGGTTGAACTTAGCATTTGCGAAAACGGCGTGCCTGCGGTGAGCGTGGGCAAGGTGGCGGGGGAGACGACGATGGACGATGTGGCGGGCGTGATGGTGATCGTGAAGCCGACGAAGAACAGGTCTGCATCTTCAATATCGAACGTATCGGTGGTTCCGGACGTTCCGTTGTGGGTGTAGGTCAGCGACGAGTTGCCGCCCGATTCGGCCAGCAGCGCGCTGCCGTGTGTCGGCGCTACACCGTAAATTGGCGCGCCGTTTCCGAACCCGAAGTTGACGTAGGGATCACAGTTGGTGATGTTGATGACGACCGAGCCGCCATACGGGACGGTGGCCGTTTTCGCCGAACAGGTTGGCGACGTATGCGCCGCAAACGCCTGCACGCAAAACAGCGCTGCCATCAACGCCGCCAACGCGCTCAAATACCGACCTAAAAAATGTTTCACGTACGAATCCCTTGAAAGTGCGCCACCTGCGATGGTCAGGATTATTTCATGCAAATGAAGTTTTTTGCGGTTTTGAACGGTATTGATTGGTTTATTGTGACGCCGACGCAAAAGCGCCCCGCAACAGATTGGTGTCATCTCCGCCACGCGGCAAAAAGCGGGTAGGCGGCGACTTGGCAGCGCGTTATTCCGCGCCGACGACCAGTCAGTGGGGTGGGATAGCAACGGTGGGGCCACGACGTCACGCTCGTGCGAATGCCTGGGGAAGTGAGCCTGCGCTGACTGCGCTAGCCCGTTACGTCAAACGCGGCGCGCACCCAATTCAAGAGCTCGGCGTTGACTTCTTTCACATCGGTCAGTTTGACTTTGTAGTTGCACATGCTGCCTGCGGCCTGCTCGACCAGGCGTTCGTTGGCAGGAAGGAATTTGATGTTGAGACCGAGCTCCACGCGTGTGTTGGTGGCCGGACCGACCATGGCAAATTGCTTTTTGCGACGCAGGCTTAAGTAGGTTTTCTTGGGGCTGGTTTCGTATTCGCCAAACCCGTCAATTCGTGCCATCAGCGCATCGTGGATAGGGCGCAGCGCGGCTTTGGGGCCTGCGTAGAGCGCGGCTGCGACGTCATCGAGTTGGGTGCTCGGATCGGCTGCGGTGGTGGTTGTATCGCCCAATTTGAGTGCGTGATGGGTCAACGTATTGGCGTCGCCATAACCAAGCTCAAGCGTGGTTTTGAGGTGATCGCGAATTTCAGCGTGTTTGGTAAGGCCGCTCGCTTTGATCAGTTTCACCAGTTGCGCCAGCGATTTGCCGGTGCGCTTTTCGATGTTCGCGAGTTGCGTGGCGACAGCAGATTCGACGGTGCCCATAGTTTCCCTCAGTGACGTTTGATTTATTGCCCTCGTGCGTGAGCAATTTGTGCCGCCAGGTCCGGCGCAATCGGCATCCGCCGGAACGGGCTGACGTTCGTGCCACCCGTGTTGCCGTGTGGCACCCAACCCATCGCCGTTTTCGTCGCCGCTCCGACGATGCGCACCAGTTGCCCAATTGCCTCGTGGGTGTCACCCTCGCGCAGCGCCCATCTGAACATGCGCCAATGCACACGCACATGCTCACGCGTGGAGGATTGCCCGAGCACATGCGCGCGTTCGAGATGATGGAATTGTGCGTTGCGCTCCACCGTTCGCGTTGCGGCGGCAAACTCGCGATCAACAGCAGGACGGATGCGGGTGGCGAAGCTCATGATCGCTGATTTTTAAGTGCAAAGAGGACATCCAGAATAGCACCGGGCAGCTTGCTGCAGCAATCTGCCCGGTGCGCGCCTTACGGTTTCAACGCATCAATGGCCAACACCACATCGGCATCGCTGCGGGTCGAGTTTTTGACGCCCTGCGTGATGGTGGCCGGATCGGTGATGCCCAACAGGCGGCGCAGGATCATGACGCCGTCGGTCGCCGCGCGGGTTTGGCCATCTCCGTCCACATCAAGGCGTGTCAGGTTCGCCGCGATGTGTTGTGCGATTTGCGTTGCATTGCGCTGCGCGTTGACGCTGATCGCTCCAGTGGTCAACGCGTTGTCGCGATAGCCCAACAAGTAGCGAATTAGCAGCATGCCGTCGGTGGCTGCATCGTACTTTGTTGTCGGAGCGCTGGCATCGATATCAAGGGTGGGCGGCGGCACGGTGATGCTGAAGCTTTGCGTTTGCTGGGCTGCGGCGTTGTAGTTGCCGTTACCCAATTGATTGGCGGCGATGATGCAGCTGCCTGCGGTCTGACCGCTGACCGTTGCGCCGGAGACCGTGCAGGCGGTGGGAG
>JAYSUK010000092.1:0-2050 GCA_043719085.1 Burkholderiales bacterium
GCGAGCCTTGATTACAAAGAGCTGCCGCAGGATGTAAAGGTCGGCGACACGCTGCTGCTGTCGGACGGGCTCATCCAGCTCAAAGTTGAGCGCGTGGTCGGTGACAAAGTGTTCACCATTGTTGAGTTGGGTGGAGAGCTTTCAAACAACAAGGGCATCAATCGTCTGGGCGGTGGGCTGACCGCAGCCGCGCTCACCGCCAAAGACATGGCGGACATCAAAACGGCGGTCGAGATTGATTGCGACTACCTCGCGATTTCTTTTCCCAAGAGCGCGAACGACATTCAGACCGCGCGCACCATTCTCGCCGCAGCAGGCGGCAAGGCAAAACTGATCGCCAAGATCGAGCGCGCCGAAGCCATCATTCCGCAAACGCTCGATGAAATCA
Organism: Burkholderiales bacterium; assembly: GCA_043719085.1. GTDB lineage: Bacteria > Pseudomonadota > Gammaproteobacteria > Burkholderiales > Casimicrobiaceae > Casimicrobium. The sequence goes on from JAYSUK010000092.1 coordinate 389, forward strand.
TTGATGCCAGCGACGGCATCATGGTGGCGCGCGGCGACCTCGCCATCGAAGTCGGCAACGCTGCCGTGCCGGCGCTGCAAAAGCGCATGATCAAGCGCGCCCGTGACCGCAACAAACTCACCATCACCGCCACACAAATGATGGAAAGCATGATTACCGCGCCGGTGCCGACGCGCGCTGAGGTCAGTGATGTGGCCAACGCCGTGCTCGACGGCACCGACGCCGTGATGCTTTCCGCCGAGTCCGCCACCGGCAAATACCCGGTGGAAACCATCCGCACCATGACCGCGATTGCGCTCGCCGCCGAGCGCTCGCAGGTGTACGAACTCGACAGCGATTTCATCAACCAGCAATTCGTTCGCGTCGATCAGGCCATCGCGATGGCGGCACTGTTCACCGCGTTCCACCTCAACGTTAAGGCGATTGCGGCGCTCTCACAGTCCGGCTCAACGGCGTTGTGGATGAGCCGCCACGACAGTGGCGTGCCGATTTACGCCCTGACGCCGGAGGTGTCGGCGGCGCGGCGAGCAGCGCTCTACCGCGGCGTGCGGCCTGTGGTCGTGCCGTTCAACGAAGATCGTGAGTCCGCGCTACACGCTGCTGAAGACGCACTGAAGGCGCGTGGTGCCGTCGGCGATGGCGATTTGATTGTGCTCTCCTGTGGCGAACCGATGGGCAAAAGCGGGGGCACCAACGCGCTGAAAGTGGTGCGAGTGGGCGTACTTCGCGGGTAACGCGGAGCAGGCCGATATCTGAGACCCAGAACCCTCGCTGCGCACCGCGATCAAACGCATCGCTACGCTTTGGGCGAACGAATTTATGGCACCGTTCGCCCAGAGCGTAGCGAAGGGTCCGACTGCTGCGCGAGTGAGAGTTTTTTCGCGCGACTCCAGCCTTTGATTTTTCGTTCCGCCTCCAACGCCTCGATCCGCGTTGGAAATTCCTGGCTCCACAGCAGTACGACGGGACGGCGTTTGAAGGTGTAGCAGTTGGGAAAGTAGCCTGCTTGATGCTGCGCGAATCGACCCTCTAAATCATCGGTGTGACCCGTATAAAAAGCCGTGTCCGCACATTCGACGACATAACACCAAAACGGTTTCATAGCTCGTTTTTATCAAACCCTTCGCTGCGCTCTGGGCGAACGGTGAGGTCGTATTGTGGTCACGCCAAAATCCTACGCCTGCATACGCCCTCACGCACCCAACTGCACACGCAACGAAGTCAGCGCATCTTCTAGCTCGGCAACTTTCGCTTCGAGCGACGCGACGCGATCAGCCAGTGCGGTTTCGCGATCCAGTTTTGACGGTGGCAATGTCGGCGCGCCCGCGTCGGGTAGCTCGCCGCCGAACAGCATGTGTTGCCACTTGGCAGCGCGTGCGCCGCCTTCGCGTGGCAGTTGCACCACGAGTGGCGGCGTGAGCTGGCTCATAGCAGACAACGTGTTTTCCACCTCCGCCAGATCGGCAAAGGCGTGCATACGTTCCGCTCGAGAACGCAGCTCGCCGGGCATCTGTGCGCCGCGCAACATCAGCTCGCACAACAGCGCGGTTTCCGCGCGTTGCAGACCGAGGCGCTCGGCGAACGTTTCTGAATATTTGGGGACGCGCGTGGCCATGCCGGTGTAGAGCCCGGTGAAGCCGCGATCACGCAAGCGCTCGACGG
>JAYSUK010000093.1:0-16846 GCA_043719085.1 Burkholderiales bacterium
CAACGCGCGCGCCGCTGTTTACGCGTGGCGCTTGTGCCAGTTGGGTTTCGAAGCTGGGTTCGAAGTAGTTATTGGCGAAAGCGGGTGAGCCAACCGAAGCAATAGCGGCGGCGAGGAGGAGGGATTTAACGTTCATGATGATTTCCTTGTTTTGTGATGAATTGCGACGTTGCGGCAGCCGGGATGGCAGTGACCTTACGCGTCGCTCCGACGCAGCAACCGGGGCCTGTTCACACTGTTCTTTTCAGTCTTCACCAAGAGGAGCGGTCTAAACAGGCGGCGGTTGTTGTGTCGATGGGTTGAATGTTAGGCATTGCCATATTGCAAATAAATAGCACGCCGATCAATTGTTTATTTATAATTTAGCAACAATTGACGCCTTGAAAAATCGCCGTGCGGCAGATTTGTCGCTCGCCATCCGTTTCACGAAGGAAAAACTATGGATCAGCTCCGCGCGATGCGCGTTTACGCAAAGGTGGTGGACGTCGGTAGCTTCACCAAGGCGGCCGACAAGCTTGACCTGGCACCCGCCGTGGTGACGCGGTTGATTGCCGAGCTTGAGGAGCATCTGGGCGTGCGCCTACTCAACCGCACCACGCGGAGCCTTGCGCTGACGCAAGCGGGTGAGCGTTATCTGGAGCGAGTGCAGCGCATTCTGATCGATGTGGAAGACGCCGAGACGGTGGCCAATCTTGAAACCGCCGAGCCGCGCGGCGTGGTGCGGGTGCTCGCCTCACCGGCCATCGCCGTGCATCAACTCACCAAACATTTGCCTTCGCTTCGCGCGCAATACCCCAAGCTCACCATCGAGCTGACCATTCAAAACAGCGTTGAGGTGGTTGACGACGGCCACGACATCTCGATTCTCACGGTCAAACGCCCGCTAGAAACCGGTAACTTCATCGCTCGCCTGCTCGCGCATTCCGAGATGATTGCCTGCGCCACACCGGGCTACCTGAACGCGCGTGGCCGCCCCACCCGGCTGGATCAGCTGGGCGAACATGAATGGCTGCTGCCGTATTCGCCCGACGGCAATCACCCCACCACCTTTGAATATTGCCCGGACGGTGATTGCGGCAGCGCTGACCCGCGCACCAAGTCCACAAAAACGCCCACGACGGTCACGCTGGACCAGCCACCCATGGCGCTGTCCACCATGCATCTCGACACGCTCTATCACGCGGCCCTGGCCGGCATGGGCATCGCGGCGGTGCCGTCGTTTGTGGCCGAAGAAGGCTTGCGCAATGGCCGTCTGGAGCGGGTGATGCCCGATTGGCGCGTACTCACGCTGTCGATTTATGCGGCCATGCCCACCCGGTTGCACGTGCCGGCGCGCACCCGGGTGTTCATTGATTTTTTAACGAAGGCGTTTGGCGGCATCGCCCGCGACCCGTGGCTCGCCGCGTTGAAAGACTTGCCAACAGCTTTAGCCGCTAATGACGAATTCACCGGGGCTAAAGCGCCAAAAACGAAGAAGTCGAGTAAGTAGGGCGGAACGCTTGCGGTTCCGCCGAATGCGGCGACGTGGCTCGCGACGGCTTGATTCGCCTGCGGCGGAGTGACGAGGCGGAACCGCGAGCGTTCCACCCTACAACGATTCACCCGGCGATGGCCCTGATTCCGCGCGCAACGCCTCATACAGCGGCGCAAAATCGGGCGCGGTGTCGTCGCGCAGTTGCTGGAATGAATCGAGCACGAAGTACGTGGTTTGCACGTCGTCAATCAAAAATGCGCTGCGCATCGACGTCATCACGTCAAACGGCAAACGTTGCGGCACGGGGCTTTCTAGCGCGTAGACCAGCTCTTTGGGCGACGACAGCACCCCTGCGCCGTAGGCTTTGAGCTGCCCACCGCCTCTACCTTGGCCACCCTCACCACCTTCACGGATCAAACCGAACTCAATGGTGTACCAGTAGAGCCGTGCCAACCAATCGAGTCCGCCGAGCCGTTTTGCCTTCAGCGCACCGGCACCGTAGGCCTGCAAATGGTCGGCAAAAATCGGGGTGAACAGCATCGGCACATGGCCAAAAAAGTCGTGAAAAATATCTGGCTCGACGATGTAATCAAACTCGGCCTCGCTGCGCAACCACACTGTGACCGGAAAGCGGCGATGGGCCAGATGGGTGAAAAAAACCTCGTCCGGCAGCAGGCCGGGCACGGCCACCAATTGCCAGTTGGTGGCGGCCCTAAGCGCGACGTTCACCGCCGCGAAATCAGGAATGCCGCGCTGCATATCAAGCGCTGCAAGGCCGTTCACCGCATCAAGAAATTCGCGGCAGGCGTGCTCAGGGATCAGCCGCATTTGCCGCGCCACCAGCCGCAACCATCGGGCTTGTTCAGCGGGGGTGTAATCAGCCATGCGCTGCACCACGGTGAAGTCGTCAGCCATGCCCGAATAATTGCCACGCAAGCCCGCGTTGGGCTGGCTGGTTTTGCCGGAAATGTCGAAGGCAGCGGCGGGTTTGGGTGGTAGGGGAGCGGCGGGTGTCGGGTCAGTATTCATGGCGTCCATTTTGCCCGCATGTCGGGGCAATATTATTGCCGACCAGTTTGCGAAGTCCACCTGGTGCATCGGCAGGGTCCCTCTCCCCGGGGGAGAGAGCTAGGGAGAGAGAGAGTCGCGTGACAAGGCGGGTGGAAAATAGCCTGTTGTGGGTAGCTCAAACGTATGAATTCAGCATGGTTCTGACGCAAAGACCCTCTCCCCAACCCTCCCCCTCGGGGGGAGGGAGCCATTCCGGCGCGAGTGCAACGCAGCACCGGTTCCGCTACGCTTCGGCACTGTCTGCGTGGCACCATCAAAACAATGGCTTTACGTTGCATCCCTTATAAATTGGGGGCTAGACAGCCATTTTGCAAAATACCGACTTTTATGATTTATCGCGTCCTGCCCAATAAAAACAAGGGGTTCAGCGTAAAGCTGCGATCCAACGCGCTGTGTCGATGAAGTCCGGCTCGTTTGCGCAACTGTTGCTGTTGGGCGCGCTGTGGGGGGCGGCGTTCATGTTTATGCGCGTGGCGGTGCCCGAGTTTGGAGCGTTTGCTATGGCCGCCACGCGAGTGGGTTTGGCCTGCGTGATCATGCTCGGGCTGTGCGCCGCGCTGCGTCTGTCGCTCAATTTCCGCGCCCGCTGGAAGACCTATCTGGGCGTGGGTGCGGTGAACACGGCCATCCCGTTCATCGCCTACAGCTTTGCGGCGCAGCATATTCCGGCCGGTTACAGCGCCATTGCCAATTCGACCACTCCAGTGTGGGGCGCGCTCATCGCGTGGCTGTGGCTCAAGCAGCCGCTAGGCGTGTGGAAATGGCTGGGCATCGTGTGTGCATTCGCGGGTGTGTTGGTGTTGGTGGGCTTGCAGCCGGTGGCGCTGACCCCACTGGTGGTAGCGGGCATGGTGGCGGCGGTGCTGGCCGCAGCCATGTACGCCACGGCGTCATTCTTGATTCAGCGCTACTTGACTGGCGACTCGGGCATTCCGGGGGCTGCGGGCATGCTGTGGGGGGCGCTGATGTGGCTGCTGATCCCCGGCTTGGTATTTGCGCCAGCGGCCATGCCGTCGCCCCCGGCGTGGGGCGCGCTGTTGGCGCTGGCGCTGTTTTGCACGGCCATTGGTTACGTGATGTTCTTCAATCTGGTCAAAACCATCGGCCCGCAACGTGCATCGAGCGTGGCGTTTTTGTTCCCCGCATTCGCCGCCTTCTGGGGCTGGCTGGTGCTCTCGGAGCCGATCACTTTCAATATGGTGGCCGGCATGCTGCTAGTGTTGCTCGGCACCTTGCTGGTGTCGTCGGGGCAAACGACGTTGCCGACAGGTCCGGCCACGCTATGGGAACGGGTGCGCGATCAGGTGCTGCTGCCGCTGGCGCTGGCGTTGGCACCGGCCCAACCGCGCATGCGGTTGGCGAACTACATTCGCTCTAACGCAAAAATTTTTCGCCTTGAAATTGCCAATGCGCGGGCGGGTTATGTGGCCTCCGGGCTCACCGATCCGGTGGACGAGGTGATGGCTGAATTGCGCTTGACGCGGGTGGCAGACTTTGCCGACCCGTGGCTGTCACTATTCCGCTCCGATGCGTGGATGCGCCGTCACCTGCTGGTGGATGCCCCCGAGCGGCCGCCGGGCACTGGCGCGCTGTTTGTTATTTTTCACTACGGCGGCGGCTGGTGGATGGCGCGCTATTTTCGCCAGCTCGGCGAGCGCATTTCGATCATCATGTTTCGCGGCTTTGCCGGGCCAAGCTGGTCAGACCGCTTCGCCCGCTTGTTTGGGCTGATGCGGTTGCAATGGATCGAGCGCATCTGCCGCTCGCCGCTAATCGTGACCAACGACGGTGGCGTGAAGCAAAAAATGTGTGATGTGTGGGCGCGCGGCGATCATGTGTACATCGCCGCCGACATCCCGCCGGTGCTCACGCGTGGAGCCGTCGGGGTGCCGTTTTTCGGGCGAACCGGGTACTTTCCGGTCACACCGTTTGAGCTTGCCGCCGCGCAGGGCGTGCCGGTGTACATGCTGGTAGCCGCCTGGGACGCGCAGACGCTGCGCCCCACGCTCACCATCTGCGCGCTGACCGGCGACACGCCGCTCGCGCGTTTGGCTGAGTTGGTGTCAAGCTACGAAGCCCTGATTCGGGCGCGTCCCGGCGCGTGGCACCTGTGGGGTGAGTGGCCGCTTTTTTTCGTGCCGTCAAAGGCATAGTCAACGCCGTCCTTCAGTAGCAACGGCGCGCAAGCCGTGCTTGGCGACAAAAACAAACAACGCGGTGCGCGCTAGCTGGTTGAAGAGATCAGACTAATCTGGGATACATGGTGTAACCTGTGCGCATCCCTGCATTTGGACGAACGTATCAATGCGTATCGTTCGGTGCGCGCCTTGTCGCTATGCTGAGTGCCCATGTTCAATCGAGTGTTTCAGAGACCCGCGTCGACCAGCGATCTGCCCGCAACGCTGGCCCGCGCGGAGCGCCACCTCATCTCAGAAACACTGTTGCGCGCCAGCGTCAATCTACTGAGTAATCCCGAGCCCTCGGTGGCCATTGAGCACATGCTGGAGAGCCTCGCCCCAGTGATGCCGCATATGCCGTTGGCCTTCGTCTGGTTCGGCACCGCCGCAGCTGATGTGATCGAGCCGCAGGTGGTGGTTGGCGCGGCACGCACGGCACTACCACCGCTGTGCGTCGAACGCTGCGAGCTGAGCATGGGCAACACCCGCATCCTTGATATTTCCACGTTATCGCGCTATGCGCTGTGGCGCGATCTGGCGCTGCGATTCAGCATTCGCAGCGCGCTGGTGGCGCCGATTCGCTCGGGTGGCGACGACCGTGGCCTGCTCTGCCTGTTCTCGGTGCGCCCCGGCTATTTCAAAGGCGTGGACAGCGTGCAGTTTGAGGGCCTCGGCCGCTGGTGCTATGACGTACTTGCGTATACCCGGCGGCGACAGCCGCTGTTTGCCGAGGATCAACGAGATCGGGTCACCGGGCTGTGCAGCCGCCGCCACGCGCAACGCCTGCTCGACGACGCATGGAGAACCCACCCGGAACACGGGCATGACAATCGCGGCGTGCTGTTGTTATTTGATGTCGACGGACTTAAAAAAATCAATGACGTCTGCGGCAACCGGGTGGGCGACATGGTGCTGCAGCATCTGGCGCGCGCCATCGAACCGATTTTGCGCAGATCAGACGTCATCTCGCGCTGGGGCGATGATGAAATACTGGCTTGGCTGCCCGCTGAATCAGCAGCCACTGCCGGGGCCACCGCCGAGCGCTTGCGCGCCAACATCATGGCCCGTCCGCCCGATGCGCTGGCCGATCAAGCCGTTGAACTGCGGGTATCAATCGGAGCCACTGCGGTGCCGGTCAACGATAGCCTGACCAACGCCCTCGACCGGCTCGGCGAAGCGCTTACGCACGCCAAACAAAACGGTCACAATCGCGTTTACGTAGCCCGGGCAGGGCTTTGAGCCGACCGCGCCAAGCAAGCGCGAGCTCACCCCTAACGGCCCGCAGTCGCGGGAATTCGCAGCCGAAAGGTGCTGCCGTGCTGCTCGCCGCTGACTTCGCTTTCAATCTCTAGCTTGGCGTTATGGCGCTGCGCCACGTGTTTCACGATGGCGAGCCCCAGTCCGGTGCCGCCGGTTTCTCGCGAACGGGAACGATCCACACGATAGAAACGTTCGGTCAGGCGCGGAATGTGTTGTGCGTCGATACCCGCGCCGCTATCTTTGACTTCAATGGTGATTTCGTTGTCCGCGTTTGAACTGCGCACCGAGAGCATGATGCGGCCACCGGCGGGGGTGTAGCGCACCGCATTCGACAGCAGATTGCTGAGCGCGGAACGCAACTCGCTGCTACTGCCGAGCACCGTTGCAGGCTCAATGTGAGCGATAAAGGCATGCGCGCCCGCAGAAAATGCCTCGGCATCGGCGAGCGCTTCACGCGCCACTAGCGCCACGTCCGTCGGCGTAGTTTCTGGCGGCAGCTGGTCGTTTTCCATTCGCGCCAGGGTCAGCAGGTCTTCAACCAGTCGCTGCATGTTGGTGGTTTGATTGGTGATCAGTTTCAGGTATCGGGTGCGTTCGGGCTCGGCCAGCGGCAAGTCAGTGAGCGTCTCGACAAAACCCCCGACCACGGTGAGCGGGGTGCGCAATTCATGCGACACGTTGGCCACAAAATCGCGACGCATGCGGTCGAGTTTTTCACGCTCGGTGACGTCGCGCGTCAACAACAGGCGAACACCATCGCCGCTGCGCTCAAGATGAAACAACAAGCTGCGCCCGGCCAGCGTGATGACCGGCTCCGGCAGTTGATCGTCGGCAAGATAGGCGGCAAACTCTGGGGCACGGATGAACTGCGCGATGGGTTTGCCAATGTCACGGAACGCATCCAGCGAATGCATCTGCAGGGCCGCCTGATTGCACCACTGAATGCGGTCACCAGCATCGAGCAGAAACAGGCCATCGGGCACCGCGTTAGTGATAAGTTTTCGCTGCGCGATCTCCGCATCACGATCTTTCAACTGCTGTGCGTTATCGCGAAGTTTGCTGCGCACGAGTGCCACCACATCATCAAACTCTCGCGGCACCGCGCCCGTCTGAGGCAGTAAAACCGCTACTGATTGATCACGTCGTGTCACCTGCCACATCAGCCACAGAGCCATCACGGCGAACGCAGCCGCCGCAATCCAAGGCGTCCAGATCACGGAGAGCGTCAAGGCAGCGGCTGCAACAGCACCCACGATATGCGGCAGTCGATTCATGCGCAGGAGTGTAGCGGGCAGAGCAGACTAGGGACGCGGGGCGTGCAGCGCACTATTTTTTGCGCAACCGATACCCACCACCGCGTACCGTCTCCACAAGCGCGTCGTGACCCGACGGCTCAAGTGCTAAGCGCAGGCGGCGCACATGCACGTCCACCGTGCGCTCTTCGATATAGACGTGATCGCCCCACACGCCGTCGAGCAGGGCTTGCCGCGTCATCACACGGTCCGGGCGCGACATCAAGAAACGCAGCAAGCGAAATTCGGTTGGCCCTACTTTCAGTTCAGTCTCGTGCCCCAGCACCCGGTGCGCGGCGGGATCGAGCCGCAGCCCGGCCACCTCAAGCACCGCGTCCGAAGCCTCCGGCGCTGCGCGACGCAACAGCGCCTTGATGCGCGCGATCAGCTCTTTCGGGGAGAACGGTTTGGTGACGTAGTCGTCGGCTCCTACCTCCAGTCCACGCACTTTGTCGTCCTCAGCAGCGCGCGCCGTGAGCATCAAAATGGGCAGATCGCGGGTGCGCTCGTCTTTGCGCAATTCGCGCGCAAAATCAATGCCTGCTTTGTCCGGCAACATCCAGTCCAGCACCACCAGGTCGGGCAGGGTTTCGTCGACGATGTCACGGGCGTCCATCGCGGCGTGCGCGAGCTGCACGGCAAATCCGGCGTGCTTGCAATGCAGGGCAACCAGCTCGGCAATCGCGGGCTCGTCTTCAACAATCAGGATAGTGGCAGGCATGCTGACTTTTTATGACACTCATATGACCGCATTGTGACAGGGGCGGCGTAGCTTCCGCAGTGTCAAAATCAGCACATGCTCGTTTCAGCCACCCCGCGCCAACTTGGTCTTGACCGCGAGGCCATCAAAGGCGCTGCGGCATGATGCAGAAACCGGTGCCCATTGTGAATCGGGGCGTGCCGGTACCGCACGGGACGCCGTTAACCTGATCTCAGCCGCTCCCGCACGGCAGCGCAACACACAAACGGTACAACGAACGCTGGCCGCAGCACACGCGCAGTGCGGCGACCTGCTGGCCGCGCAGAGCGCCATAGAGCGTGCGCTCGCCACGCCCCCGATTGAACCCAATTGCAAACAGCCCGCCCCGCGCGTTCGTTCAGTTTGCGACGCTGCTGCAAATTGCGCCACAGCAGGCGGGATTCTGGCGCTATTTGTGGGAGGCAGCGATCACACCAGCCACAACAGCACACGCGCTTCAGCTTACTGGATCGCTCAAACTCGACCTCAGCGCTGACATCACTCTGGCGTGGCCCATTACGGCGGCGCTGATTCAGGCGGGTCGCGCCGCCGACGCGCTGCGGCTGGCCGAACAGGTGCTCACACGGCATTCCACATCGAGCGCCGCGCACTGGCTGTGGGTGAAGACCTTAACCGACCAGCGACCGTTAACGGCGTTGCACGAATTGCAGCGGCTGTACGCGATGCCTAACATCACCGCCAACACCAATCTTGCGCTCGATGCGGACGCTGTGGACGCACTGCTGACGGTGCCGGAGCACCACGCCGACGATGTGGCAATCACCGCGTGGCGAGCGCGTTATGCGGAGGGACTGAGTCGCGTTGCCGCCGTCATGACCACCACCCCGCTGAGTGACGCCGCAAGGGGGCGCTGGTCCGGCACACCGCCTTTCGTCTGGCTTATCACGGGCGCGACGACCTGCCGTTGCAGCGTTTGCGCGGTGATTTTTTGAGTGCGTCGATGCTGCCTCTGTCCCCATTGGCAGGGCCGGGCGTGTGGCAGCCCGTGACCGACAATCGCCTTCGTGTCGGCTTCGTATCAAAGCACATTCGCGACTGCACGGTAGGCCATTATTTCAAGCGCTTTTTCACCGATCTTGCAGGTGACGACATCAGCGTACATCTTTACGCTTGCGGTCTGCGCGACACGTTCACCGAAGCGGTGAAAGAGCATGTGGGTCACCTGCAACATTTTGCCGGCGACGGCAACGCGCTGTCCGCCATGGCTCGGTGCATTTCTGACGACGCGCTCGACGTGTTGATTTATCCAGAGGTCGGCATGGAGCCCCTGATCGAACAGCTGGCGGCGATGCGTCTGGCACCGCTGCAATGCGCGCTGTGGGGGCACCCGGTGACCACGGGTTTGCCGACCATCGACGTTTTTTGAGCGCAGCCGCACTGGAGCCACCGGATCGTGACGAAGCGCAATCACATTACCGAGACCGGCTGCACTTGCTGCCAGGGCTCGGCACCTGCTGTCCAAAACCACCCGCGCCGTCGTTGCGTGACCGTGCCGCGCACGGGCTGCCCGCATCAGGGCCGCTGGTGGTGTGTGCGCATCGCCGTTCAAATGGAGCCCGGCGTTCACCAGCGCGGTCGCCGAAATTCTTCGCCAATCAGCAACGGCAACGCTGGTGGTGTTCGATAGTCCCGACGTTAATCGACCGTATCTGTTTGACGACTATCTGCGCTACTTTTTCGTTTCCGCCAACATCGACCTCGCCACCCGAGTGGTTCGTCAGCCGCAGCTAAGTCGCGCCGACTTTTTGGCAGTACTGGCCGCCTCCGATATCGCGCTCGACAGCTTTGGTTTTTCCGGCGGAAACACCAGCCTTGACGCACTCGCACTGGGCCTGCCGGTGGTCACGCTGCCCGGCACGTTCATGCGCGGGCGGCAGACCCTGGCGATGCTCAACCACCTGCAATTACCGACCGACGCGGCGGGCGCGTCGATTGCCCGCGATGAAACGCACTACGTCGAACTTGCCGCCCGCCTTTTGTGCGAGCCGGCGCGGCGAGAGGCAACGCGTGCGGCCATCAACGCGCGCGCACACAAACTCTTTGATGATCCGGCGCCAGTTGCAGCGCTGCGATTGTGGCTACTGAGCGCCAATGTTGCGCTGAATTAGCGCATCGACCGAAAAAATGGCCGCTCACAGTTCGTTTAATCCAGCTGTAGGCGAGCGCTTGACCGCGCCTGTCCGCGTAGCCGAGTGCGGCCAAACTCACGCCCACCCCTAAACGAAAAGTATGGGCTGTAGACCGCACGTCTTCCTGAACTCATCACGCACGAAACACCTCGTTTAACTGCGACGCAACGTCCATTCCGTTGCGCTGCAGTTCCACCATCGCTGGTGACGAGCCGATCAGACCCTTCGGCGCGGCAAGCCATGGCGGCGCTGGAAGCGGCTGGAATTCTGCGCGAGATTACAGGGCGCAACTGGGGCAAGGTGTATTCGGCGCATGAGGTGCTCACAGTACTACTCAAACCGGACCATGATTTGCGACAGCCGATGATGGCGCAATGGTAAGCACAAAAAAGCCGCGCGAACGCGGCTTTTTCGATCAACCAACGAGCCAATTACTTGCCGTCGCCCGGCACTTTACCTTCGACGCCCTTGACGTAGAACTTCACGCCGCCAAGGAATTTGTCGTCGGCAACCACGCCTTTGGCGATCAATTCTTTGCCGGATTGATCAACAATCGGGCCGGTCCACGGATGGAACGTACCGGCTTTCAAGCCTGCCCTGATTTCGTCGATCCTGGCTTTGGTGTCCGCAGGGATGTCAGTCGCCAACGACACCATGTCGATTGCGCCTTCTTTCACGCCCCACCAGCTTGAGCCGGTGGCCCATTTGCCGTCGAGCGCGTCACGCACGGATTTGATGTAGTACGGTGCCCAGTTGATGATGGCCGAACCGAGGTGCGCTTTCGGGCCGTAGGCGGTCATGTCACTGTCCCAGCCGAACGCGCGCTTGCCCATGGCTTCTGCTGTTTTCAACACGGCGGCGGAGTCGGTGTTTTGCATCAGCACGTCGGCACCGCCGTTGATCAGCGCGGTGGCGGCTTCGGTTTCTTTGGGCGGGTTGAACCATTCGTTGACCCAGACCACTTTGGTCTTCACCTTCGGGTTCACGCTTTGCGCGCCCATGGTGAAGCTGTTGATGTTGCGGATCACCTCGGGGATCGGGATCGAGCCGACCACGCCCAGCGTGTTGCTCTTGGTCATTTTGCCCGCGATCACGCCGGCCATGTACGCGCCTTCATAGGTGCGGCTGTCGTAAGTGCGCATGTTGTCGCCCGCTTTGTAGCCGGTGGCATGTTCAAACTTGATGTCCTTGAAGTCCGCCGAAACTTTCAGCATCGGCTCCATGTAGCCAAAGGTGGTGCCGAAGATGAGCTTGTTGCCCTGACCCGCGAGGTCACGGAACACGCGCTCGGCGTCAGCGCTCTCTGGCACTTTTTCGACGAAGCTGGTGACGACCCTGTCGCCAAATTCTTTCTCAACCGCTTTGCGACCATTGTCATGGGCAAACGTCCAACCGCCGTCGCCGACCGGGCCGACGTAGGCGAAGGCCACTTTGAGAGGATCGGCTTTTTTGACCGCTGGTGCAGGCGCTGCGGCGGGGGCTGCGGCCTTCGGCTCTTCTTTTTTTCCACAACCAGCCAGAGCGGCCAGCAGTGCAGCACTCATGCCTGCCGCGAGCAGACTACGTTTCATATTCATAAGGTTCCCTCTAAGTTGATACACATTGACGAACGAAAAAATAACGGCACGAATGACATGATTTTACGAGCCCGGATAAAACGGTTTGCCCACCGACGCGGGCATGTTGATCCGAATCCACGCTGGGTTTCGCGAAATGAGTGCCAGCACCACAATGGTGGCCACATACGGGGCCATCGAGAGGAACTGGCTGGGAATATCCACGCCCTGACTTTGCAGGTGAAACTGCATCATGGTGACCCCGCCAAACAGGTATGCGCCGAACAGCACACGCAGGGGCCGCCAGGTGGCAAACGTGGTGAGCGCCAGCGCGATCCAGCCCTTACCCGACACCATGCCCTCGACCCACAATGGCGTATAGATCACTGACAGATAAGCGCCGGACAATCCGCACATCGCGCCGCCGAACATGACCGCCAGCATTCGAATGCGGCGCACCGGATAGCCAAGCGAATGCGCCGATTCGGGGCTTTCACCCACCGAACGAAGCACCAACCCGGCGCGTGTTTTGAACAAGAACCAGATGATCGCCAGCGCCAGCGCGATGGCGATGTAGGCCAGCGGGTGTTGTTTGAACAAGGCCGGCCCGATGAACGGAATATCGGACAGCCCGGGAATCGCAAAACTCGGGCGCGGGGGCAGTTTTTCCTGCACGTATTTCACGCCAACGAACGCCGAAAATCCCGCGCCGAACAGCGACAGCGCGAGCCCAGTGGCGTACTGATTGGTGTTGAGCCAGATCACCAGCACGCCGAAAAGCGCTGCCATACCCGCGCCCGCCGCCATCCCCGCCGCAAAGCCAACCCAGTCGTTGCCGGTATGCACCACAGCGGCAAACCCGGCGATGGCGGCACAGAGCATCATGCCCTCAGCACCGAGATTGACGATGCCGGACTTTTCGTTGATCAGCAGGCCGAGTGCGGCGATGGCCAGCACGGTGCCCGCGTTGAAGGTGGCGGCGATGAGCAAAGCGAACGATTCCATTATTTACTCCGCTGACTTTGAAAATTTGATGCGGTAGGCGATTAGCGTGTCACAAGCCAAGAGCGTGAAAAGGAGCAAACCCTGAAACACGCCAGTCAAGGATTTAGGGAGTCCGAGACGAGACTGCGCGAGTTCGCCACCGATGTAGAACATGCTCAGGAGGATCGACGAAAACACGATGCCTACTGGATTAAGTCGCCCGACAAACGCCACGATGATGGCGGCGAAACCATAGCCCGCAGGCACGTACGGCGTGAGCTGACCGATGGGCCCCGCCACCTCAAGCGCGCCCGCTAAACCCGCCATGCCGCCCGATACCAACAGCGCTGTCCACAACGCACGACGCGACGAAAACCCGGCGTACTTCGCGGCAGCGGGTGCTAAGCCGCCCACCTGCAACTGAAAACCGCCATAGGTGCGAAACATGAAAATCCACATACCCAACACACCGAACAGCGCAATCAAAAGGCCAACGTTCATGCGCGTTCCGTCGAACAATCTCGGGATTTGCGTGACCTTCTCGAAGTTTTTGCTCTGCGGAAAATTGAATCCATTCGGGTCTTTCCACGGGCCATAAACCATGTAAGAGAGCACCAGTTCAGCCACATAAACCAGCATCAAACTGACCAGAATTTCCGACGCGTTAAAGCGATCCCGCAACAGCGCAACAATCCCCGCCCACAGCATGCCACCGAGCACGCCCGCGATCAAGATCAGCGGAATGATCCACGGCCCGGTCGACTTGTCTGCGAGCAAGGCAACGCCGCCTGCTGTGACGGCTCCGAGTACGAACTGCCCCTCTGCACCGATGTTCCACACGTTAGAGCGAAAACACACGGCGAGACCCAGCGCAATCAGTAGTAAAGGCGTGGCTTTCACGGCCAGTTCAGACAGCGCGTACCCCGATTTGATCGGCTCCCAAAAGAACACCAGCAAGCCCTTGATCGGGTCTTTGCCCATCAGCAGAAAGATCGCAATGCCGATGATGACTGTGATGACGAGCGCGAGCAGAGGTGAGCCAACGCTCCAGAACTTTGAAGCTTGCGGGCGGGGTTCGAGTTTCAGCATGGTGTTGCCCTAGCACCGAATGAACAACGATCAAGCTTAATTATTCGCCACCCCGGCGAAGACCGGGGCCCACGCCCCACGCAGCTCGCTAGGTTTATTGCGGGCGTGGATACCGGCCTTCGCCAGTATGGCGAACAAATGGAGTTATTCAACGTTTGCCTGCGCATACGCCGCTCCGGTGGCTTGGATTGATGCCGCATCCCACAATCCACTCATCCACTCGCCAATCTTTTCCACCGTCGCATCTGCCGTATTGATCGACGGCGACAACCGCCCCTTGGCAATCACGTGCATGCGATCACACACTTCGAACAGCTCATCCAGTTCTTCACTCACGACCAACAACGCGCAACCTTCATCACGAAGCTTGAGCAACTCACCACGAATCTGCGCTGCGGCACCGACGTCCACACCCCAGGTGGGTTGCGAAACGACAAGCACCTTTGGATTGGCGCTGATTTCGCGGCCGACGATGTACTTTTGCAGGTTGCCGCCCGAGAGGCTCTTGGCCTCTGCGGTTGGCCCACTGGCCTTCACGTTGAAGCGCTTGATAATGCCTTCTGCCAGCGCTGCCGTTGCCTTTGGCGACACCCATGACAAAGGCGGCTTGCCGACGACTTCTGACGCCCGCGACAGCAGTGTGTTGGCCGCAAGCGATAAAGTCGGCACAGCGCCACGCCCCAGCCGTTCTTCGGGCACAAAGTGCAGACCGCCTGCGCGGCGAACGCGCGGATTGCGTTTTGAAATATCGTTACCAAACAGACTGATGCTGCCACTAGGCGCGCGTGTGCTTTCACCAGACAACGCAGCGAGAAACTCCTGTTGGCCGTTGCCGGAAACGCCCGCGACGCCAACAATTTCGCCCGCGTGAACCTCAAAATTGATGTTGTCGAGTGTGACGCCAAATGGATCGTCAGCAACAATCGACAAGCCTTTGGCTTGCAACCCAATCGCACCGGTCTTGACTTCGCGATGCTGCAATTTGGTCGGTTCGGCACCAATCATTAAACGCGACAGCGACGCGTTGCTCTCGCTCCTCGGGTCAACGTGACCAGTCACTTTGCCGCCCCGCAGCACCGTGCAATTGGTACACAGCTCGCGAATCTCATCAAGCTTGTGGCTGATGTAGAGCACGCTGCAACCGTCGGCTGCGAGTTGGCGCAACGTCACAAAAAGCTTGCGCACAGCCTGCGGCGTCAACACCGACGTAGGCTCGTCCAGAATCAAAACTTTGGGATCCGTTAGCAGCGCGCGCACGATCTCCACGCGTTGACGTTCACCGACGGAGAGCGAATGCACGGGCCGATCTGGCTCAACGTCAAGACCGTAAATTTTCGCTTTGCGCACGGTTTGTTCGCGCACGTCTTCTAACGTCAGCGACTTGTCGAGCCCGAGCCAGATGTTCTCGGCGACCGTCACCGTTTCGAACAACGAAAAATGCTGAAACACCATGCTGATGCCCAGCGCGCGCGCCTCTTGCGGATTGCGAATTTTGCTCTGCTTGCCGTCGAGCAGCACCTCCCCAATGTCAGGCTTGACGGCACCGTAGATGATCTTCATCAACGTCGATTTGCCTGCGCCGTTTTCACCGAGCACGGCGTGAATTTCTCCCGCTGCAATGCGTAGATTGACGTCACTGTTGGCAACGACACTCGGGTAGCGCTTGGTGACGTTTTTTACTTCAAGTCGCAGCGCTTCGCGCGCTACTGTTTCCGATTCGCTCATTCAAACCCCTGTGGCGTTGTTGTCTGCGCTCGATCAGATCAACGGCAACCCCTGCCGCAATGATCCCTGGATGTTTACTCTTCAACTGCGTCCGCCCAATCGGACAGCTAATGCGAGCAATGTCCACGTCAGCATAGCCGCGTTGCTCGAATCGTTTTCTAAAGATCGCCGCCTTCGTCTCCGAGCCAATCAGACCAATATAGGCCAGATCGTCGCGCTTGATCAATTCAAGGCAAATGTCAAGATCGAGTGCATGCGAATGCGTGAGCACCAGCACGTCGGCATTCGCGGGGATAGCGCGCACCTGACCCGCGGGATCATCAGTCTCCACAACGCGCACATTCGAGGGCAACTTTTCCGGAAATATCGCATCGCGGCCATCAATCCAGCGCACCTGACAAGGCAGCGTTGCCAGCACCTGCGCGATAGCCTGACCAACATGACCTGCGCCAAACACCCAGATTGGCCACGGCACGAAGTCAAGCGGCAAGAAGAGCGGCGCACCCGTATCTAGCACGCGTTCCACGACAAAACGCCCGCCGCGCTGTTCAATCATGTGCAGTTGCAGAAGCGTCGCGCGGTCGATCTCGCGAATAGGCATTAGCGCTACGTCGACGGCGCCGCCGCAACACTGGCCGAGCGCAGGCCCAAGCGGAAAATGACGACGTGTTGCTAGCTCCACATTGAACGCGAGCATTTCGCGGGCGACCTCGATCGTCTTGAGTTCCAGATGGCCGCCGCCAATCGTGTCAAACGTCTGTTGTGCGGTGACGATCATCATCGCACCGCGTTCACGCGGAACCGAACCTTTCGAGTCGGACACGCAAACCCAGATAGCGGGCGTTCCGCCGTCGAGCAATGCGAGGAGGCTAGCGCCGGGGGTTTGCATCACAGACGTGCGGCGCGAGTCGTCGGTTCTGCTCCCTATCCCCGGGGGAGAGGGAGGTGGCACCGAATCCGCGTGTGAAAGTAGCCGACAATCCCTCTCCCCTAGCCCCTCCCCCTCGGGGGGAGGGGGACGCCGTCGCCACCATCACTGCATTCAATATCGCCTCGGATGTCGCTGGTGCTGCCAGCTGCGCGGTATCGCGGTAGTCAGTGATTGAACTCACTGCATCACGAATCGCCTGATGCACGCCGAACGCGAGCATCAGCGGCGGCTCGCCAACGGCCTTGCTGCGGTAAATGGTGTCCTCACGATTCGGCGAATTTTCGACCAGCCATACGTTGAACTTTTCTGGAATGTCAGCGGCGGTTGGAATTTTGTAGGTGCTCGGTGCATGCGTGGTGAGCACGCCTTTGCTGTCCCACTTGAGCTCTTCGCCGGTC
>JAYSUK010000094.1:0-16842 GCA_043719085.1 Burkholderiales bacterium
GTCTTCGTCCTGCAATCTACCTGCGCGCCGACTAACGACAATTTGATGGAACTGGTGATCATGGTGGACGCGTTAAAGCGCGCTTCTGCCGGTCGTATCACCGCCGCCATGCCGTATTTCGGCTACGCGCGGCAGGATCGTCGCCCGCGTTCAGCGCGGGTTGCGATTTCGGCGAAAGTGGTGGCCGACATGCTCTCCGCCGTGGGCGTGGATCGCATGTTGACGATGGACTTACACGCCGATCAGATACAGGGCTTTTTCAATATTCCCGTTGACAACATTTACGCGACGCCAATTTTGCTCGCGGATATCTGGAAGCAGAAATACGAAAACCTCCTGGTGGTGTCGCCAGACGTCGGTGGCGTGGTTCGCGCGCGGGCCGTGGCGAAACGACTCGACACCGATCTGGCCATCATCGACAAACGTCGGCCTAAAGCCAACGTCTCCGAGGTGATGAACATCATCGGAGATGTTGCTGGCCGCACCTGCGTGATCATGGACGATATTGTTGATACGGCAAACACCTTGTGCAAAGCCGCGCAGGCGTTGAAAGACAACGGAGCGGTAAAAGTGATCGCTTACTGCACGCATGCGGTGCTGTCGGGCGAAGCGGTTAACCGCATCGCTGGGCCGTCGCTTGATTCGCTGGTGGTCACCGACACCATTCCGCTTTCGAAAGAGGCGGCGTCTCTTGCCAAAATCCGGCAGATTTCAAGCGCGCAATTGCTCGCTGAAACAATGCAGCGAGTGAGCAATGAAGACAGCGTTTCGTCGTTGTTTACGGAATAGCAAATGGACCCCGGCCTCCGCCGGGGCTTCGGCCACGTAGACGTGGCCTCGGTTTTTCCCGCTTGCAGTAAAGCGAGCGGGCTTTTGACGATAGTGCTGGTCGCGGCACATCGACAAAATTTTTGAATCTTTTGGAGTATAAAAATGGCAACAGAATTCACCGCGTTTCCGCGTGAAGTTAAAGGCAGTAGTGCGAGCCGCCGCCTTCGTCTCACCGCGAAAGTCCCCGGCATCGTCTACGGTGGCGAAGCAAAACCAGAAATGATCGAACTCGATCACAACGCCCTGTGGCACGGCCTCAAGAAAGAGGACTTTCACAGCTCGATCCTGACCATGACGGTCGGCAGCGCCAAGAGCCAGGTGCTCCTGCGGGACGTGCAATATCACCCATTCAAGCAACTTATCCAGCACATCGATTTTTTACGTGTTGAAGCGCACAAGCCGGTGCAAATGAAAGTGCCTGTTCACTTTGTGAATCAGGACATCTCACCAGCGGTCAAGCTCTCGGCTGCCATCGTTAACCACGTCATCAGCGACGTCGAAATCGCCTGCTTGCCAAAAGATTTGCCGCGCTTCATCGAAGTGGACTTGCAGAACCTCGTCGCTGGCGCATCAATCCATGCGTCCGACGTGACGTTGCCTGCTGGCGTGACGCTGGTGTTCCACGGTCGCAACAAAGACGTGGTGTTCGCCACCGCGTCGTTGGTCGCCGAAGAAGCTGCTCCGGCTGAAGCCGCTACGCCCGCGCCGGTTGCCGCGTCCAAGCAAAAAGCACCCGTGGCTGCCGCCGCTGCGCCCGCAGCCAAAGCTCCGGCCAAGAAGAAGTAATTGTTCGCAACGTATTGAGCAAGCTCAGCACGGAAAAAGCCCGCTTTATGCGGGCTTTTTTGTACCCAATAGAGTTACAGCTTTTGTACGTAACGCTTATACAGTATGGATTTGGTAGGGTTATCGCAAATAGTCGACTTTTGCCAATTAATTGACGTTAGCCCCTATAAAACAAGGCTCTTCGACGAAAGCTGATAATCAACGGTTACACTTCTGTTGAGACACTTTCAACTGCAGCAAACACCGTGACTTCCCCTAAAACGCCTATCAAACTCATCGTCGGACTCGGCAATCCCGGGCCGGACTACGAGCGAACCCGGCACAACGCTGGCTTCTGGTTTGCGGAAGATGTGGCGCATGACATCGGCGGCAGTTTCGCCAGCGACAAAAAATTCTTCGGCCAGATTGCGCGTGGTGCGGGATTCCGGAGCGAATTCCGCGTGTTGAAACCCCAGATTTTCATGAATCTCTCCGGTCAGAGCGTTGCAGCGGTCGCCCAGTTCTATGACATCGCGCCGGACGCAATACTCGTCGCCCACGACGAGCTGGATTTGGACGCGGGTGAAATCAAATTCAAATTTGGCGGCGGCCACGCGGGACATAATGGTTTGCGTGATATTCAGGCCAAACTCGGCACGGGCGACTACTGGCGGCTACGCATTGGTATCGGCCACCCACGCGATTCGGCCAACGCACAACAACCCGTGGCTGATTGGGTGCTCAACCGCCCACGCCGCGACGAGCAGGACGGCATCGAGATTGCCATTGAGCGTGCGCTGGCGCTCCTGCATTTTTTGCTCGCGGGCGATACCGAAAGCGCGGTGAAGCAATTGCATACCAAGGCCACGGCCAAGACCCAAGCGAAGGCGGTCGAATGAGCTCTCTGGCCATTGCCTCGGCGCTGCTTTTCGCCGCAGTTCTACTTGTCCCAATATTCAAAAAATTGGGCTTGGGTTCGGTACTCGGTTATCTGGTTGCCGGCGTGTTGATCGGGCCGTCCGCCTTCGGCGTTATTCATGAGCCTGAAGCGGTGTTGCAAACCGCTGAACTTGGCGTCGCGTTGCTGTTGTTTTTGATTGGTCTTGAGCTGCAACGTGAACGGCTGTGGGCGTTGCGCAAAACGGTATTCGGGCTCGGCACAATGCAACTAGTCGTCTGCGGCGGTGCGTTGGCAGGGCTGGCGTGGTTTATGAACCTCTCCGGCATTGCCGCCATCATCGTCGGCGTTGCGCTCGCCATGACCTCCACCGCGTTCGCGCTGCCCGCGCTGGCGGAGCGCGGCGAGATGAACAGCGAGCACGGCCGCGGCGTGTTCGCGGTGTTGTTGTTCCAGGACTTGAGCGTGATCCCGATCCTCACGTTGGTGACCCTGCTCGGTGCAGGCGCAGTGGCGGCGGCCGCGAGTGCGGGCTCAGCGGCCGCTGGTGCGGCGCATGCGTCGGTCACGCCAGGCTGGCTCGCGCTGCTCGCCGTGGTCGCCACCATCGCGCTCGGCCGTCCGGTCTTGTCACTGCTGTTCACCTACGCATCGAAATTCGGCTCGCACGAAATTTTCACCGCTGCGGCGCTGCTTACCACGGTCGGTCTGGCGTGGGTGATGACGAGCGTCGGTTTGACGGCAACACTTGGTGCGTTTCTCGCAGGCGTATTGCTCGCCGACTCAAAATTTCGGCATCAAATCGAGGCCAGCATTGAGCCGTTCGAGTCGCTGCTGCTGGGCCTCTTCTTCATGGCCGTCGGCATGAGCGTGAACCTCGCGCTGCTAGCCCGCGCGCCGTTCGCCATGCTCGGGCTTGCGTTGGCCATTTTGCTCATCAAGGCGGTGACGTTCTACGTTGCGCGTCGACTGACCGGCGCGCCGGACGATGTTGCGCGACCGCAAGCCATCGCGCTCGCAGTCGGCGGCGAATTTGCGTTTGTGTTGTTCACCGCCGCGCAGGCCGCAAAGCTCTTAAGCCTTGAAGAAAACGAAGTGGCGACGCTCGCCGTCGCACTCACGATGGTGCTCGCGCCGCTGCTATGGATCATCAATGATCGCGTGCTCACGCCATGGCTCACCCGCAACGACCAGCCGCCGCCGTTTGACCGCATCGATGATTCCGGCACGCCGGTGATCATTGCCGGCTACGGGCGGGTGGGACAGATCGTCGGACGGGTGTTGAACATGCAAAACATCCGCTTCACTGCGCTCGACGCGAGCACCGATCAGGTCGACGCGGTGCGCAAGTTCGGTAACAAAATTTACTACGGCGACGCCACCCGACTCGATCTGCTGCGAGCGGCAAAAACGGGGGAGGCCAAGCTATTCGTGGTGTGCGTTGATGACGTAGAGTCCACCAGAAAAATCGTGAAACTGGTGCAGCAGCATTACCCGCTCGTAAAAATTCTCGCGCGCGCGCGGAACCGCACGCAGCTGATGGAGCTGCGCGACTTGGGCGTTGAAACGCCGGTGCGAGAGATGTTTGCGGGCAGCGTGCAGCTGGCAACGCAAGTGCTCGCAGAGCTTGGCGAGCCGCGCGAAAATTTAAGTGGCATCATCGAGCGGTTTGTCGCCCACGATGAGCAAATGTTGACGCGCGCGCAGGCCGTTTTTCGCGATGAGGAAAAGCTGATTGCGATGAGCAAGTCAGCGCGCGCTGAGTTAAATTCAATCTTGCAGGACGACGCTGCCGCCGATGGTCGCAGCGACCAGCAAGCCCCCGAACAACAAGCAGCAAAAAGTGCTGCAATGTCATAAGAGTGAGACCGCCATGGCACATATTTCATTGCCTTCAGGGCCAACAGTGGTGCTTGGCCTTTTGTTACTGACACTCGCGGGGTGTGCCACGCGCTTTGACTTGCAGGCCCATCGCGGTGGGCGGGGACTCGCGCCAGAAAACACGTTGACCGCGTTCTCGAGCGCGATGGATATCGGCGTGACAACGCTTGAGCTGGATGTCGGCATCACCAAAGACGGCGTAGTCGTGGTGTCGCATGATCGCCACCTCAATCCCGACCTCGTTCGCGATGCGAAGGGCGCGCATCTCAACGAAAGGGGCGCACTCATTGGCTCGCTTAGCTTTGCCGAATTGCAGCGCCTCGACGTGGGGCGGATCAAACCGGGCAGCAATTACGCCAGCACCTTTGCCACCCAGAAGGGCGCAGACGGCGAGCGCATTCCATCGCTTAAATCGTTGTTTGCGCTTGCCGAAAAGCGCGGAGCACGCGACCTGCGTTTCAACATCGAAACCAAAATTTCGCCGCTTGCCGCGAGCGATACGCTGCCACCTGAGCTGTTCGTGCGTGCGTTGATTACTGAGATTCGTAACGCCGGATTGACAGCGCGCGCCACGATTCAGTCGTTCGACTGGCGCACACTGCAGATCGCCCAAAAAGAAGCCCCAGAAATCGTGACTGTGCATCTCACCAGCCAACAAGGCACGGGTGACACAGTGCAGGCGGGCAAGCCCGGCGCATCCCCGTGGCTGGCAGGCTTGGATGTTGACAATTTCGCAGGTTCGCCCGCGCGCGCCGTGAAGGCAGCGGGCGGCAGCGTGTGGTCACCCAATTTCAGAGACATCACCGAACCGCTGGTTCGCGACGCGCAATCGCTCGGCCTGCAAGTGATTCCGTGGACAGCCAACGAAAGCACCGATCTGGCGCGACTGCTTGACTGGAAAGTCGACGGCATCATCACCGATTATCCGGATCGATTGCGGGCATTGATGAAGGCGCGCGGCATGGCGCTACCTACGCAATATCCAGCGCAACCGTAACAGCGCGCCGCATCGGTGCGAGTTTCAGTCGAAGTTAACGCGACGCAGCACACCAAGTAACGCGCACCGTCATGCCCACCGTCTCAGTTGTAGGCGACGACTTGGCGTCGCACGGTGGCCCCGCTGCGCGGCCGACTCCGCGCCTACAGCGGTGCGTCAGCCCCATAGAAATCGGGGCTTTACTTTTTCCGCGCCTTCTCGGTTACGGCATGAGCGCGCCCAAGTGTTGCTCGATGGTGCCATTGACGGTGCGCATACCGGTCGGATTTGCCACGCCGCTGACCAGAGGCGCACCGCGCAGGTTCAACATGTAGCGAAGGATGAGCAAGCCGTCGCGCATGGGGGTCACGGCCCCATCGCCATCGATGTCGAGTGCGATGCCCAGACCGTCGAGATAGGTTTTGATAGCGTCGGGGTCGGCGCGGGTGGCGGTGCCGCCGACCACGCCGCCCGCAGTAAGCGCTGTGCCGCGCAGGCCCAACATATAGCGCAGCACCAACGCCCCGTCGGTGGCGGCATCGTGTTTGGTGGCCGTCACGCTTGCGTCCACGTCGAGCGTGGCCGTATTGGCCGTGGCCGTGATGGTGAAATTCGCATCCGAAAGGTCGAAGAAAATGTTGCCCACCGCCTCGACCTTGATGCGCGCGGTGGTGCTGGCTGTGTTGGGTAGCGTCACCGTGGCCGCGCCATTGTTGGCGGTGCTCGCGGCGAGCACGGTGGGGAAGCTGGTACCGCCGTTAGTGGAGAGCGAGATTTTCACTTGGCCTGCGTTGACCGGAGCCGCTGCCGTGCCCGCTGCGTTCCAGGTTACGTTGAATGCGTTGCCCCCGGCAACAGTGATCGCCGTGTTTGGCGCGGTCACGACAAACGGCCCGGAGGCCCCGTCGACCGTGACCTGCGAATCTGCCGTGTTGATGCCACCACCGCCCGCGCGATTGTCGCGCGCCACCACTCGAAAGATCATCGTGCGGGCGATGGCGGGCAACAGCTCCCCGGTCAGACACAGGGTGCCAAAGCTACAGTCGTAGCTGGCCGGTGGCACGTTGGCGTTGTTCAAAATGTATTGCAGCGACGGAAAGCTGCGCGTGCCGCTGGTGGAGGGCGAATAGTTGCGAAACAGCGGGCGCGGCGTACCGTCGGCATCGGCATTGGGCAACGTCGTGGCCGCAGCACCAAGGTCATACTGCTGCCAGTCGTAGGTGATGGCGTCGCCATCGACATCGGTGGCCACCGCAGTGAGCGCGAAGGGCGTGCCCTTTGGAATGGTGAAGTTGCCCGGGCCCACCAGCGCCGGGGGTGTGTTGCCGTTAGCCGTGATGGCCGCGCACGTATTTCCGTCGCCGGTTTGACTATAGGCAATGACTTGCTCCAAGCTCTTCGAATGAAACGTTTCAATGCTGGTGTACTGCAGATTTTGTGTGGTGCATGCGGACGCGTAGCCCATGATGGTCACCCCGCTGCCCGGTTCATGCGCCGAGGTTGCTTCGCGGGCGTCACAGTTTCCACCCGTGGCGTTAAATGAATGAGTCGCAGAAAATTGATGACCGATTTCGTGCGCCACCATGTCGACTGCAAATACGTCACCGATTGGACTGGTAAGCCCCGTCACGCCTTGGGCCTTGACAGCGCTGCTGCACACGGCACCCAGTGCAGCAATTCCGCTGCCGCTGGTGCTGAAAACGTGACCGATATCGTAGTTCGCCGAGCCAATGACTGCATCAAGCTTCGCCTGATTTTCGGTGAGCATCGCGTCCGGGTTGTTGTTGGTGAACGGGTCGTTAGTGGCCGTGCAGGCCCCCCCGCAACTGCCATTGTTTCCAGCGTACAGAATCAAATTGTTGTTGTTGACAAGGATCATGCGAAGCGCTGCGTCGCGCTCAAAAATTCCGTTCACGCGGTTCATCACCACCGTTTGCGCAGCAAGCGTGCCCGCGACGGTATTGCCACCCACGGCCACGGCATATTCATGGGTGGCAGCAAGCGCCATGCGATAGGTTCGCAGTTGGCTGCCGGAGGTCACGGCGGGTCGAATCGGTGCAACGCTCGCCGATTTTGCCGCCCCAACGGTGCCATGCACCGCGCAGGTAAACGGCTGCGTAGAGCGCAGCGCATCGTGTTTCCAGTAGCTGATGTACGGGCGGCTCAACCCAGCCGCTTTGCTTGCGACGCCCTGACTGTATGGGTCGATCACGACGGTGCCTGAACTCGAAAGCACCATCGCGTGAAAGCCGAGCGGTGTCCAGTCAAAGCGGGCGCTCGCCGAGGGATCATCAATACCCTGCGCGCGATAGGTTTTGATGTTGGGAAATTTCTGCGCGAGCCCAGGCTCCATGATCGGTGACTCAACAAAGCTGAAGCGCGCCAGCGAGCCGTTCGGCATCGGCAGCTCCAGGGTGGGTGGGCGCAGATTCGCGCCGGCCGAAAATTCCATGGGGGCCTGCGCCAACAGCGCGGTAAGGGCGTCCTGGTTAAGGGCCGTCGTGTGATAGGCCTTAAGCGTCGCGGCCTTGGCTCGCGATGACGAGATTGCAGCCTCGCTAATGGGAACCCAAAGCGGCTGAGCGACAAGCGTGGCCCCGCAAAACACCCCAATTCCTGCAACAAGCAGGCGAATAATTAGTGCTCCGCGAAATGGCGGAGGTGCAACTCGTGTCATGTGGCCCCCTCGGGTGCGTCAACGCTGCGTCTTGGGCACGATGCCGACAGACCGATCTGACGTTCAGGGAATGTAGCAAGCGGCTCAGAAAAATACTAGCCCCACGTCCAGCGACTCGACGGCTTGCGACTACTTTTTCATTCGTTCACGGATAGCGGGCAACAGCTTGCCTTCAACATCAGGTTCGCCCAGCGCGTACACGACGAACGTGTCGCCCGCATACAAGCTAAAGCTCGGGTAGCCGCGAATCTTGCCGTCGGTTTCGTTCTTTACGCGTGTCCATAACCACTTCTGATCGGCTTTGAAGTCGTCTTCAACATGGGGTCGCGCGAGCGTTGGCTTTTTGATGACGACGTAGCGCACAGCCTTACCCTCGACGCTGTTTAGAAACTTAGTCTCACCACCGGAGCCGATGATCGAGCCCTCCCACCAAGTACACCAGCGGCAATCTTTTGCTGACCAGTAGACGACCGTTAGCGTCTCGCTGGCCGCCCACGCGCATGTGGCCGCGCCAAAGAAAAGCGTTGCGCCCAAGGCGCACACAAGGTGTTTGATACGCATGAGAGACTCCAAAAAATGCAGGCAAATTCCTTTGCGGGAGCAGTTATCCAGAAAATCTGGGGCGCGGCAGAGCCGCTTCTACAGAGTGCTCTAGCCCAATAACTTCTTCACATGCACGACATAAGCCTTCATTGCATCATCATTGCTCGCGCCTTTTTTTGCAGCCCACGCATCAAACTTGGCGCGACCGACCGGATCCATGATGCCGGGTCGACGACCCGCTGCATCGCCTTCGGTGCCCTGTTTGTAGAGAGCGTAAAGTTCAAGCAGCGTCGCGTTGTCCGGCTTTTCGGTCAGCGTTTTAACGTCGGCTTGTGCTTTTGCGAAATCGTCTTTGACGGCCATGATGAGTGCCTCCTTGGTTTGTGAATATTGCAGTTATTATTATCGCAGCGAGCGCGACCTGCCAGACAGGGTTTTCTCAAGCGTAACGTATCGAAAGCAGGCGACAGCGTTGTCGCTTACAAGGAAAGACTGTGGCCAAACAAAAAATGAGCAGCGTGGACACCGCCTGGCTGCGGATGGACTCGACCACCAACCTGATGATGATCGTCGGGGTGATGATTTTCGACACGCCGCTTGATGTGGAGCGCTTCAAATCATTGATCACCGGTCGCCTGCTCGTGTATCCGCGCTTCCGTCAATACGTGGTTGACGACGGCATGATGGCGCACTGGATTGACGACGAACATTTCGACATGGACGCGCATGTGCATCGGGTGCGCCTGCCCGGTGCGGGCGGCGAGCGCGAGTTGCAGTCGATGGTGGGGGATCTCGCCAGCGAGCGGCTCGACAAAGGCAAACCGCTGTGGCAGATGCACCTGGTGGAGAACTATCAAGGGGGCTCGGCGCTGATCACGCGTGTGCATCACTGCATCGCCGACGGCATTGCGTTGATCGGTGTGTTGCTCAACTTGACCGACGAAGATCCGAACGCGCCGGACACGCCGCGCGAGTCACCGATGCTCGCAAGATCGAAGGTCAAGAAGTTTGCCCACGCACCTGAGCGCTTCAACCTGCGCAATGCACTTGGCGCACTCGGGCCGTTCGGCGAAACGTTGCAAGCCAGGCTTGCGCCAGCACTGCAGGCCTTGGCCCCGGTTGCTGGCGTTGCGCAAAGCGTGCTCGATCAGCTCGGGCCGCTCAAAGCGCCCATCGAGTCCGCAATGGACGACGGCGCGCGCATCGGCAATCGCATGGTCGCGAAATACAGCCGTTGGGTGGACGATCCAACGCTTGCGATGGACGGCGCGAAAGTCGCAGCGGGCTTCGCGCAGGAACTGGCTTACTTGGCCACGATGCCGAGCGACAGCGTGACGCGGCTCAAGGGCAAGACCGGCACGGTCAAGTGCGTCGCATGGAGCGAGCCGCTTGATTTGACGCGCGTGAAGGACGTCGGCTACGTGCTCGGCTGCTCGGTCAACGACGTGCTGCTGGCTTGTGTGGCAGGCGCAATCCGCAGCTATCTGGTGAGCAAGGGTGACAACGTGGACGGCGCGCTGTTGCGTGCGTTCGTGCCGGTGAATTTGCGCACACCGGGTAACGAATACAAGCTCGGCAATCACTTCGGCCTGGTTGGGCTGGAGCTGCCGATTGGTGAGGCCAATCCAATCGCGCGGGTGTTCGAGGTGAAGAAACGCATGAACGCGCTGAAGACGGGCTATCAGGCCGCCGTCAGCATGGCGTTGCTCGGCATCCTCGGCTACGTGCCCAAGGCCGTGCAGCGGCAGGCGCTGAGCCTTTTATCGGACAAAGGCACGGCGGTGATGACCAACGTGCCGGGACCTGCCAAGCCGCTCTATCTCGCGGGCAGCAAAATTGCGCAAAACATGTTTTGGGTGCCGCAAAGCGGGCACATCGGCATGGGCGTGTCGATTCTGTCGTACGCCGGTGGCGTGCAGTTCGGCCTGATCACGGATCGCAAACTGTGCCCCGATCCGCAGGCGATCATCAGCCAGTTTGAGCCGGAGTTCGACAAGCTGTTGACGGCGCTAATGTGGCTTGAAAAGGGCTACGTCGGCGCTGATGCTCGGGCGTTTGATGAGATGTTGACGTCTGACTAGTCTGAGCGCCCATCAAGATTTCACAGCCTGAATAGTCGTCACTGCTCATCTGGCACGCCCCGCAGCGCGCCCCCGCGCTGGCAGTGTGTCTGCGTAACTTAGTCGGTCGGTATGCACTTGGGTACCGCACTGACAGCAATGCCTAGCTCCTCTTCACCCACCGGTCAGATTGCCCCGGAGGCATTGAGTGACGATAATAAATGGCATATGAGCGATGAAATCACCCACCTGTTTCATCACCCGCAGCACACGCGAGCCGTCGCGGAGATGATTTACAACGAATTCTGGGTCGATGTGGTTGGCGGTAGAACGGTCAACGGCCTCGATGCACATTTGCAAAACACGCATGATCCGTCGCGCATACCGCTCTCGCTTATCGCGCTGATCGACGGGCAGCTAGCGGGCACCGTCAATCTGATTGACAACGATGACGATCAACGCACTCACCTGCATCCGTGGCTCGCGGCAATGGTGGTGGCGAAGCCGTTTCGCGGTCGCGGCATCGGCACGCAGCTGGTGCGAGCGCTGCTCGTGGAGGCGCAGCGGCTAGGCCTTACAAAGGTCTATTTCGGCACCGATGGGCCGGGGTTTTACGAACGCATCGGCGCGGTGAAACACGAGCAGGTGAGAGGCGATTTTTTCATCATGCGCTTCGATCTGGTGCCGCAGCAAGGCGCGGATTCAAAATAACTTGCGATCTGTTTTTTCGCAAGAACCTTTGATCAACTTTATGGCTAACGATCCCATCTACATGGGCTAGACAGCATTATCGACTTAAGTCAATATTTGCTTTTTGCAGCGCCTAGCCCCAATAGAACAAGCGTTTCGACGTAAAGCTGTTAAGGATGTCGAGGGCAATAAGGCAGAACGCAGTGGCATCACACGTTACGCAGGTTTCTGAATCGCCCGCCACAGCAACCCCGCCGCCAGCAACGACATCGATGCGCTCACCATGAATGCCGCCGTTGGATTTACCCGCGTCCACAGCCATCCAAATAGGGCGGAAGCGGGCAGCAGCATGAGGCCGCTGACTAGGTGAAACCAGCCGAACGCGGTGCCTAATTGCGCCTTGGGGGCCAGCTCGGCGATCATGGCTTTTTCTGCGCCCTCGGTGGCGGCAATGAAGATAGCGTAGCCAACGAACAGTGCAATCGTGGTCACCAGCGTTTGCGGCAGCAAGCCGAATGCGGCGAACAGCACCGCGTAAATCACCCACGCGACGCACAACATCCGCGAGCGGTTCAATGTGTCTGACCAAGCAGATAGTGGTGTCGAGAGCAGCATCGCGAGCGCGGAAAATCCGGCCCACAGTAGCGGAATTTGCGCGTCACTAAAGCCGGTCTCTTTCGCCCGCAACAGCAAAAACATGTTGCTCGCCTGCGACAGCGTAAACACAGCCAGCGCGATGAGGTAGCGCTTCAACGGCGCGGGCAGGCTCCGCCATTGCCAATCAATTTTGGCGTTGCTAACGGCCACGCCCGGCGGTTCCTTCAACGCGAGCACTAACAACACGCACAACACACCCGGCACAATGGTCATCAGAATTACATCGCGCACACTCCAGCCTGCGGCCAGCAGCGCCGCTGCGGCGAGCGGGCCGACCACCGCACCCGCGTGATCCATGCTGCGATGGAAGCCGAACGCGAGGCCGCGTCGATGGGGCTCAACACTGGCGGCGAGCAATGCGTCACGCGGGCTTGAGCGCAGCCCCTTGCCAACGCGGTCACCCATCCGCAACAAGAGAATGATGGGTGCGCTGCTGGCGAACGCGATCAATGGGCGGGCGAGCGCGGGCAAGGTGTAGCCGAGGATGAGCCAACCCTTTGCGCGCTGCGTTCGGTCATAAAAATAGCCCGACACCAATTTCATCAGCGCGGCGGTGGCATTTGCAGCACCCTCAATCACGCCCAGCGCCTGCGCGCCGACGGCAAACGTCGCCGCGAAAAAGAGTGGGAGCAGCGGATAGATCGCGTCCGACGCGGCGTCATTCAGAAAGCTCACCGCGCCCAAAAACCAGACGGTGCGCGGGAGTTTGAGGATGACGCTGAACATGCGCCGATAATAGCCGCCCATGCGCGCCCTCTTTCATGCCGACCCGTCCTCGCACCGCGTTTCAACGTTTTGGATCGTGCTGTTGTGCGCGCTCGTTGGCTGGGCGTTTGTGCGCACGGCAGCGGTGACTGAGGATGCGTTCATCACCTTTCGGGTGATCGATAACGCGCTCAACGGCTACGGGTTGGTGTGGAATGTTGGCGAGCGCGTGCAGCCTTATACCCATCCGCTGTGGGCGTTGTTGCTGTTGGTTTTCACTGCGCTGAGTGGAGACATTTTTCAGACGTCGCTGGTGCTTTCTTTACTGTTAACACTGGGGTGTGTGACGCTCATTGCGCGATATTCGCTGGGCGTGTGGACGGCGCTTTGGGCTGTGCTCGCTCTGCTGTTGTCTGAGGCGTTTATCGAGTATTCCGGCGCCGCGCTGGAAAACGCACTGGCGCACGCGCTCATCGCGGGGTTGGTGGTGGCATGGCGTCTGTATCCCCCGGAGCTTGCGCGTCGTGCATGGATCGCTGCGCTGTGTGGCGGAATGCTCGTGATCACGCGCCATGATTTCGCGGTGCTGGTTGCGCCTGCAATGCTCGTTTTGTTTGCGCGTTCCCAGGGTAGATCACGGTGGGCCGTGCTTGTAGCGGGCGCGTTGCCATTGGTTTTGTGGAGCGTGTTTTCACTGGTTTACTACGGCACTATTTGGCCGAACAGCGCGTACGCAAAGCTCAACAACGGCATGTCGCTGGCCGAGTCGCTGGCGGCATCAGAAGTGTATTTTCGCGACGTCATCACCTTTGATGCGGTGACTGCACTGGTGATCGTGGTGGCTGCATTACGCGCGTCATTGCATAGCAAATGGCAGATGCGCTCACTCGCATTGGGGCTCGTCTTGTACCTGGTGTACCTCGGCACAGCGGGTGGTGATTACATGGGCGGGCGGCTGTTCTCCACCCCGTTTGTGATGGCAGCTACCATACTCGCGCTGAACGTACGACTACGCTGGTGGTGGAACGCACCGCTGTGGATTGTGGTGACGCTCGCGCTGGGATTGCAGCGCGGCTGGATGGTGCGCGATGTGCATCCGCGTGCGGAAGTGCGAAAAATGAGTCAACACGCGTGGATGTTTCCGTTCACTGGCTGGACTTCAACGCAGCGTGTTGCCAACTTTCGCAGCATGCCCTGGGCTGAGCAGGGCTTGAAGGCGAAGGCCGAGAAGCATGCCGTGATCGCAAAATGCGCGGTTGGTTTGTACGGGTTTAACGCTGGGCCGAGCGTTTTCATTGTCGATCCGCTGGCCATTGCCGATGGTTTTTTGTCGCGGTTGCCATCGAAAAAGCCGGCGTATCCGGGTCACTATGAGCGAGCTTTTCCGGCAGGCTACCTAGAGACCGTAACTTCAGGAAAAAATCAGCTCAATGATCCCGCGTTGAAAACGCTTTACGAGCAAACGCAACTGCTATCGCGTGCGCCACTGTTCGACGCCGCGCGATGGCAAGCGATCTGGGCGCTCAATACGGGCGGCAATCGCGGGTTGGTCGGTCAAACGAAATATGACCCTAACGCGACCTTCGCGCCAGGACTACAACGCACCTCCACTGACATGCTGTCGTGCATGGGCCAACTTGATCCGCTGCTCACCGTTCGATTGCGCTAATCGCGGCAAATAACTACGGCTGCTCACGGGTCGGTGCGCGATCTTTTTCGCGAGGCGCACGCGGTGCCTCTGGCGCGGGTGAGATTGCAGGTGGCGCAACCTGCACCGGCGCAGGCCGTGCCTCAACGGTTCGCGCTGGTGGCGCGACAGGTGCAGCCGGTGCAACAGGCGCGGTACGCGGCTCAACCGCACGCGGCGCAGGCGCAACGAAGTACTGCGGTGCTTCACCACGCTGCATTGCCCGTTCGCGTGCGTCCTTCGGCATCGGAATGGCTGGCGCACGCAGGCCCGGATTTTCGGAAACAATGGCTGGACGCTGTCTCGGCGCTGCGGCTTCAGCCGGTGCGACTTGCTGACGGTTCACAATGGGATTCGGGTCTTGCCAAACGCGCGGTTGCGCCACGTTGGTGTTCGGCGTGAAGGGCACGGTGGGAGCGATGGAGGTGGCGGGCCCGACAGGGGCTGGGGCACCCGGGGGTGCAGCGCCCTGCGCCACGCCCTGCCCCATTGATCGGTCACGCGAGGGCGTTGGACCCGGTGCCGGTGCCGGTTGCGGACGCCCCACCACCGGGTTGGGATCCACTGCACGTGCCCCCGCCGCATTGCCGTAAATATTGCCACGGCCCGGTTGAAATTGCGGTAACACTTCGCCCATGCGAGCCGGTGGCGCGCCGCGAAGATCGCGCTCGGAGATGTTGCGCAGCAGATTTTGCGAAACCGGACGACCACCGATAAACGCTGCGCCGGCCACCGCTGTGATCGCACCCGGCACGGTCGCATGCATGTAGTTGCGTGGACGCCAGGGCTCCTCTGCAATGTTTCTCACATACGGACGATTGACCTGACGCCAATAGGTTGGCGAGTACGTGTACCACGGCACGTAAGGCTCATTCCAGCCGAGCGGCACCCACGAATACGTCGGGCCGACATTCGCGCTCACGCTCCAGCCGTTGCCGCCGAAGAAGGTAACCAGCGCAGGGGCGTACACAGGTCGCCCGACGCTGCTGCCGGGGCTCCACGCCCAGCGTGGTCCAACGCGCACCCAGCGACCGTAGTGGAACGGCGCAAAGCCCCAAGGCGCGTCATCCACCCACGTCCAGCCCCACGGCTGCACCCAGCTCCAGCGACCATTGCGGTACGGTGCCCAGTTGGCAGCAATCGCCGTTGGGTACCAGATGCGACCGTATTCATAATCGTTGTCCCAGCTGCCGTACTCGTCAAGGTCACGTGCGCCGACCATCCACGGGCTTAACTGGCCTGCGTTTCGTGATTCCCAGCGGTCGTTACGACGGTCGCGAGAGACGGCCCAGGCTTCAAAACCGCCGTTCGCGTTGTCAGCGTAGTTGGCGTTGCGATCAAACCGCACGCCATTGCCGTCCAGCACAACGCTGTCGCCACGATTGACGACCACGCTGGGGCCACGGGCGAACACTTCTGCCTGTCCGCCGCGCACGTTGAGCGATGCTGGTGCATATTGCGAGGCGGCATACACCACATAAAAGCCGGGTTGCAAAAACCCGATTTCACTGTTCGCCGTCAACACCCGCATCGTGTCTTGCTGCTCCCACGTGCGAATGCGCACAGCCATTGCGCCTTGTGAAACGCGAGCAATCAAGCTCTGATCATCCAGCCGCTCGAAATGGACGTTGGTGCCGCCCGCAAGCCACAGCTGCAACGGGCCGACATCCAGCTCGGCGCGCCCACCCTCACTGACCCAAAGATTGTCACCGGCAGTGACTGCGTAGTTGCGCGGAATGGGCCGCCAGCCCTCCTGTTCATTAGCTAGCTGCACATCACCCGCAAAGGTTGACAGACGCGCCACACGACCGGGCGCGTCGGCCGAAACGGTAAAGCTCGCAGCACTCGCGAGCGCCGCTGCCAGCAGGACGCGCCATAGATTTGTTCGAAGATTCATGCGCTTTCTCCTCTGAGGAGATGTGTTGCCGAAACCACTTAACGTCCAGCGTGGCACACAGTTGACCGGGACAAACCCTGCACGCCTGATCGACACGCCGCTGATTGCTGTATATTAAAACAGCAAAATCCGTCAACTCCCATTTTATAACGTGTCGCTCGCCATAACCTACAGCCGTGCTCTCGCCGGATTGCACGCCGAACTCGTCACGGTAGAGGTGCATCTCGCCAATGGATTGCCCGCGTTCAATCTGGTCGGGCTGCCCGACGTGGAGGTGCGCGAGAGTCGTGATCGTGTGCGCGCTGCGATTCAAACCGGCGGTTTTGAATTTCCAATGCGAAAGCTCACGGTCAATCTTGCGCCCGCCGAATTTCCCAAGGAATCCGGGCGTTTTGATTTGCCGATTGCGATCGGCATATTGGTGGCCAGTGGGCAGCTACCCGCCGCACGCCTAAAGGGACTTGAATTCGCTGGTGAACTTGGGTTGAACGGCGATTTGCGACCTGTTCGCGGCGCACTCGCGATGGCAATGGCGGCCGCGAAATCAGGCAATACGCTGGTGTTGCCGCAAGCAT
>JAYSUK010000095.1:0-5522 GCA_043719085.1 Burkholderiales bacterium
GTCGTCAAGAAAATCGTCGATCAAGAAGCTGGTGAAAAAAAGCGGCCGAAGAATCATTTGCTGGTCTTCGCGCTTGGCGTGATAACCGGGGTCGGTGCTACAGCGCAAATACTGGTTGTAGACGGCGGGCAATGCCGCCCGGTGGTCTGCGCCGTCAACAAAGCCGCCGGGCGTCACCCGATCCGGTTGCATGATCACCTCAGTGGCCATTGGAAAGTAGCCGTAGAAACGCTCGCCCACCGCCAAGCCATCCACTGTGCTGGCCGCGACTGTGGCAAATCCCCACACGGGAATCATGCCCCAATCCGCCTCACCGGTCGGGAAAAATTGCCAGTAATTCATGGCGTCGCCAAACATCGCGTAGGTCACATTGTTCGCAGTGAAGGCGAAGCGATCAATGTGCAGCAATACCTCACCCACTTCAATATCTGCCAGCGCGGGTTGTCGTAACACGCGCGTTTGGGTCGGATTGCCCTTGCGGCTTTGCAGTTGCACGTATGCAGTTGACGAGTTGGGCATGGCGAGCTTCACGGCGATTTTTGAACTTGCGATGTTAGGGGAAGCGCAGAATAAATCGATATCCGTTCGCCCCGAGCAAGGCGAAGGGTCTGAAACCCGCATGCAACCATCAAACCCTTCACTACGTTCAGGGCGAACGGGATTTAATCTGCGTCTCCTTAGCGCTCGGAGCGCAGCTCCGTTGGTGCGGCCCTGGCTGCATCAGCTGCCGCCTCGGCCGCCAACTCAGCCTCGGCGGTCGCCTCAGCCGCCTTTGCTTGGGCCAGCGCTTCCAGCTGCACGCCGCGGGTTTCGGGCGTTTCGACCGTGATTCGTCCTAGCGCGCCGCTGCGGTAATCGAGCAGCAGCGTCACGGCTGCTTTTTCAAAATCGGCGCTGCCGCCCTTGATGCGAAAACCGCGTCGCCTGGCGACCGCTTCAATCACGTCGGGGCCGTCCATATCGGTCGTGTCGAAACCATAACGCGCCGTCAACAGCGCGGGATAGCGGGCAAGCAAAATATCTGCGAGGTAGGTTGCGACCTCTTCGTCGATATACGATTTCACTCCCACCAAATGATTAGCCGCGAGCAGCAGTCCGTCGGTTTCGAGTGCGATTTTTGGCCACATCAAACCGGGCGTATCGAACAGCCAAGTGCCGTCGGCCAAGTCGTAACGCTTAATGAGTTTGGTGATCGCGGGCTCGTCGCCAACGTTGGCGATGCGCTTCTGACACAGCGCGTTCACCAGCGTTGATTTGCCCACATTCGGCACGCCCATCATCATCACCCGCAGCCGCTTCAGCGGTCCGTCACGATGCGGAGCGAGCGTCTGCGCTTCCGGCAATACCTTGTTCGACTCGCCTGCTTTTTTGCATGACAAACCGATCGCTCGAACGCCCTCTTGCGCATTGAAATAGGCGAGCCACTGTTCGGTAATTTTTGGATCGGCGAGATCAACCTTGTTGAGAATCTTCAGCGCGGGACGTTGCCGCGCTTCGCGCATTGCGTTGATCTTCGGGTTCACGCTTGCCGCAGGGCAGCGCGCGTCAAGCACCTCGACCACCACGTCAATATCCGCGAGTGCCTCAGCCGCTTTTTTTTGCGCAGCCACCATGTGACCGGGGAACCAGTTGATTGCCATTTCGTTCGCCGTTAATCCTGTTCGCGCTCGCCTAGAGCACCGTGGCAACCTGCTCGAATGTCAGTCGGGGATTACGTGCGAATTCTTTGCTGTGATCCGCGTAGCCGAGGTTGCACAGGAAATCGACCTCGAAGCGTCCATCGGGAAAGAATTCAGCGTTGACTTTGCCCATGTCGAACCCACTCATCGGACCGCAATCGAGACCAAGCGCTCGCGCTGCGATCATGAAATACGCGCCGGACAGGGTGGTGCCGCGCGTTGCGGTGCTGGCAGCCATTGGCGGCGAATTGACGAACATGTCTTTCGCGTTGGGCACATGCCAGACTTCGGGCATGTGTTCAAAAAACTGCGTGTCTTTGGCGATGATGGCGACCACGGGGGCGAGCATGGTTTTGTCAACGTTACTGCCCATGAGCGCCGGTTTCAGTCGAGCCTTTGCCTCTGGAGTCGTCAAAAAAACGTAGCGGCCGGGTTGCGTGTTCATCGACGTGGCGCCGAATTTGGCGAGGTCGTACACCTGGCAGATTAAATCCATCGGCACCGCACGGTCGGTGAAGCCGTTGGCGGTGCGGGCTTCGAGGAAGAGTTGGTTAAGCGTTACGGTGTCGGTGGCGTTCATGGCGATCCCTGTGGATATGAATAACAGTGGTGCGCAGTGGCTTTGTCATGACATGCCCGTTTCAATTGGGCTAGCCAGGCTTTTTAGCTTAAGTCGATAACTGTGCTTTTTTCGTTCTAGCCCCTTTACAGCCATGGTTTCGTGAGAAAGCTGATGACTACGCAGCGCTTCAATCACTGCTTTGCCGAAGGATGCGGACTACTCAGAGCAGTACCCACCCGCTGCCGCGGGTTAGACGATCTAACGTCCAACCACTCTGCTAAATCAACTCCGCTTGATCGCCCACGGCTGGATCTGCTTCTGGCAAGTCCGGCTCGTCGATACGCTCGATGCCCGAGAGCTTTTCGCCCTCGCCCAGATTGATCAGCGTCACACCCTGGGTCGAGCGGCCTGATTCGCGGATCGATTTCACGGTGGTGCGAATCAACACGCCGCCTGTGGTGATCAGCATGATTTCATCCTGCTTGGTCACCAACGTTGCCGCAACCACCTTGCCATTGCGAGCGCTTTGCTGGATGGCAATCATGCCTTGCGTGCCGCGACCGTGACGGGTGTATTCGATGATCGGTGTGCGCTTGCCGTAACCATTTTCGGTCGCGGTGAGCACTTGTTGCTCCTCGCTGTCTGCCACTAGCATCGCGATGATGCGCTGCGTGCTGTCAAGGCGCATCCCGCGCACACCGCGAGCATTGCGGCCCATGGCACGCACGTCGTTCTCGTCGAAACGTACCGCCTTGCCGCTATCAGCAAAGAGCATCACGTCGTGCTTGCCGTCGGTGAGCGCAGCTCCGACCAGATAGTCGCCGTCATCGAGATCAACGGCGATGATGCCCGTCTTCTTCGGACGACTAAAGTCTTCGAGCGACGTTTTCTTCACAGTACCCATGCTGGTGCCCATAAAGATGAACTTGTTCGGATCGTAATCCTTGGTCGACACAATCGCGGTGATTTTTTCGCGATCCTGCAACGGGAACAAATTGACGATCGGCTTGCCACGCGAATTGCGGCTACCCTCCGGAACCTCGTAAACCTTCAGCCAGTACACGCGACCACGGCTTGAAAAGCACATGATGGTGTCGTGGGTGTTGGCGATGAAGAGTTTTTCTACGAAATCTTCTTCCTTGGTGGCGGTGGCCTGCTTGCCACGTCCGCCACGTTTTTGTGCGCGATATTCTTCGACCGGTTGCGCCTTGAAGTAGCCGCCGTGCGTGAGCGTCACCACCATGTCTTGCGGCTTGATGAGATCCTCAATCGAGGTCTCTTCGGCGTTCATCACGATCTCGGATTTGCGCTTGTCGCCGAACTTGGCCTTAATGTCGGTCAGTTCAACGCCGATGATTTCGGTGACGCGCTCGGGGCGGGCCAAAATGTCGAGCAAATCCTGCACAGCGGCGATCACTTCTTTGTATTCGCTGATGACCTTGTCGGACTCCATTGCCGTCAGACGCTGCAAACGCATCTCAAGAATGGCCTTGGCCTGAATTTCGGTGAGGCGATAGGCCTGCTCTTTTTCCTGCCAGCAGAAATCGAGGCCCACGCCATCCGGACGCAGGAAATCAACGTTGGCGCGCGTCACCATTTCGCGAACGAGATCGGACTTCCACAGCTTGGTGGTCAGCGCGGTCTGCGCCTCGTCCGGCGTGGCGGACGCCTTGATCATTTCGATGATCGGATCGACGTTGGCCAACGCAACGGCCAGGCCTTCGAGGATGTGCGCACGGGCCCGTGCCTGACGCAATTCGAACTGGGTACGGCGGGTAACGACTTCGCGCCGATGAATCAAAAATTGTTCGAGGAAGTCTTTCAGATTGAGCAATCGTGGACGCTTGTCCACCAGCGCAATCATGTTCATGCCGAAGCTGTCCTGCAGCTGCGTGTTTTTGTACAGATTGTTGAGGACGATATCCGGGATTTCGCCGCGCTTGAGCTCAATAACGATGCGCATGCCCGACTTGTCGGACTCGTCGCGCAGGTCGGAGATGCCTTCAAGGCGCTTGTCGCGAACCAGTTCGCCGATTTTTTGCAGCAACGTTGATTTGTTGACCTGATACGGAATCTCGTCAACGATGATCGCCTGACGATCCGTCTTGCCAATCGGCTCGAAGTGCGTCCGTGCGCGCATGACAACGCGACCGCGACCGGTGCGGTAGCCGTTATAGACGCCTTCAAGGCCGTAAATGAAGCCGCCAGTGGGGAAATCCGGTGCGCGAACGATTTCGATCAGCTCGTCAATCGTGACTTCGCTGTTGTTCAGCAACAGCATCGTCGCATCGAGCACGTCGGACAAATTGTGCGGTGGAATGTTGGTCGCCATACCCACGGCGATGCCCGAGGAGCCGTTGACCAAAAGATTCGGGAAC
Organism: Burkholderiales bacterium; assembly: GCA_043719085.1. Taxonomy (GTDB): domain Bacteria; phylum Pseudomonadota; class Gammaproteobacteria; order Burkholderiales; family Casimicrobiaceae; genus Casimicrobium. The sequence goes on from JAYSUK010000095.1 coordinate 4,620, forward strand.
TTCGCCGGCAAAACCGTCGGCTCCATTTCTTTGCCGTCGTAATTCGGCTGGAAATCGACGGTCTCTTTCTCCAGATCACCGAGCATCTCCGCCGTGATCTTCTGCAACCTGCACTCGGTGTAGCGCATCGCCGCAGCGTTGTCACCGTCCACCGAGCCAAAGTTGCCCTGCCCGTCTACCAGCTGGTAGCGCATGGAAAAGTCCTGCGCCATACGAACCAGCGTGTCGTAAATAGACGCGTCACCGTGCGGGTGAAACTTGCCCATCACCTCGCCGACCACGCGTGCGCACTTCACATACGGGCGGTTGTGAACGTTGTTTGTTTCGTGCATACCGTACAGCACGCGGCGATGCACTGGTTTGAGCCCGTCCCGGACGTCAGGTAGCGCGCGACCGACGATCACGCTCATGGCGTAATCCAGATAGCTTGATCTCATCTCCTGTTCCAGGCTGATCGGGAGGGTTTCTTTAGCGAATTGATCCATATCGGGGGCGTAACCTGTCTAAATTGCCAGTCTGATGCGACTGAAAGGGCCAACCCAACATTTTAAGCGGCTATTGATTCTTCGCCGATATCCAGTCAAAGTTTGCTGCGAGTTGCGTAACTGACACACCTCGGCGTGTGAATGTAGGACAAGTGCGATAGAACACAAATGCGCGTTGCAACCCCTAAAAGGGCAGTGTTATATTGCGTCAGGAGGGGGCTTTGCGAACTGCGGCTGTATGGCTGTGCAGTGATTCGCGTGAAGCCGCCGTGACATCGACTCAAGCCTTCAAGGGGTAAAAAATCAATGAAACTTCGTTTAATCGCTAGCGCTGTCTCGGTTGCAGTAGTGGCGCTTTCCGCGAGCGTAGTGTTCGCTCAGGCCAACCCGGCCAACAGCGCCTACCTGCTTTCCGCCA
>JAYSUK010000096.1:0-16717 GCA_043719085.1 Burkholderiales bacterium
GTGAAGGTTAGTCGAGAGCGCTGTTCAGGTTCGGCTGTAGGATCGGCACCGCCGCGACCCTTGGCGCGAACGCAACCAAGTCGTGGCAGCGCCGCTCCCTCAGTGCTCAAGGCGGCGGGCTAACCCATGGCACTCTACGCATTCGACGCCGTTCGCCAGTCCGGCGACCCAGTTTCTGCTCAGTTGGAGGCGGCGTCTGAAGCCGACGCTGTGGAGCGGGTTCGCGAGCAGGGCCTGATCCTGATACGCATTCAAACGGCGTCCGCCGCCGCGTTTTCGTCACATACGCAAAATAAAAGCTTCCTCGCCCGTGTGCTCGCGCCGCGCAAGGTCACGCGCGAGCAGATCATCGCGTTCACCCGTGATCTCGCCAACCTGATTGCTGCCGGGTTGCCGCTGGATCGGGCGTTTGAGCTGCTGATTGGATTGGCTGACACCGGCCCGATGGCCGCACTGCTGCAGGATTTGCGCGACCGCGTGCGCGGCGGAAAATCGCTGTCGCAAGCGCTGATCGAGCACCCGAAGCACTTCGACCGCCTGTTTGTAAATATGGTGCGAGCCGGCGAGGCCAGCGGCACGCTGGGCCCTGTGCTGGAGCGCATTTCCGAGTTTCAGGAGCGCAGTGCGGAGCTGCGTTCAAGCGTGCAATCGGCGCTGATGTATCCGATGGTGCTGGTTGGCGTGGCGGTCATCGCTGTGTTCACCATGATCTTTTTTGTGGTGCCCAAATTTGAGGCAACTTTTCGCCAGTTTGGTAAGGCGTTGCCGCCTGCGACCGAAAATCTGCTCGCGCTTTCGCATTGGATGAAGAACGACGGCTGGATGCTGCTGATTGGCGCTGCGGCGATCTACATTCTGATTCGTGGCCGCTTGCGTTCGCCGCAAGGCCTTCTGGCATGGCATCGTCGCAAGCTCAAATTGCCGGTGCTCGGTGACCTGTTCAGCAAGATTGAAGTGGCACGTCTGGCGCGCACCTTGGGCACGTTGCTTGGCAATGGCGTGAGCCTGTTGCCAGCGCTCACTATCGTTAAAGACACCGTAGATAACCGGGCGCTCGCTAATTCTCTGGAAGGCGTGCTGGTTCGGTTGAAGGCGGGCCAGGGCTTTGCGCGGCCGCTCATGGAAACCGGTTTGTACCCAAAATTGGCCGTTCACATGGTCGCCGTGGGCGAAGAAACAGGGCGGCTGGACGCAATGTTGCTCAAAGTGGCACAGGTTTATGACGTCGAAGTCAATACCGCGCTGAAACGTGCGCTGGGCCTGATGGAACCGATTTTGATCCTGACGCTGGCAGTGGTCGTGGGCGGCATCATCTTCGCCTTGATGAGCGCGCTGTTGGGCTTGACGGAATTTAACGTGTAGCGGGTGGTCGTAGTGAATCGGGCTGTGGGTTTTGTGGCGCTCAATGCGGTACATCTTTTTGCGGAAATGCCCATTCTGTACGGGCTTAGTGGGTGATTTGTCGTTTAGTCGATATATGACGTAATCAAGCGCTAGCCCTTATGAAATAATCGCTCTATAAAAAAGTCATTAAATTTTTGACCTTAAGAGAATCAAATTCGCAAGCCGCTTGACCTGACCCGCCAAAGCCTCGAATTGGAAAACTGAAAGTGAACATGAAAAACAACAAACTCAACCCTTCGGTACGACGCGCGCGGCAAATGCAAAGCGGCTTCACCCTGATGGAGCTGCTCGCAGTGATCGTGATCATTGGCGTGCTCGCCGCAACGATCGGCAGCCGATTCCTTGGTCAGACAGAGGGCGCAAAAGCGGGTGCTGCCAAGGCGGAAATGAGTCAGATGGTGCAGGCGCTCGACCTGTTCAAGCTCGAGATTGGTCGCTATCCGTCATCGCAAGAGGGCCTCGAAGGGTTGATCAAAAACCCGGGCGGTCTGCCGAACTGGAACGGCCCTTACTTGCGCAAAGACACCATTAAAGATCCGTGGAACAATGATTACAAATATGCAACGCCGGGCTCAAGCAACACTCCGTTTGAGTTGAAATCGTTGGGCGCTGACGGCAAAGAGGGTGGCGAAGGCGCGAACGCGGATATCACCAAGAGCTAGTTGCCTAGCACTGAGTTTTCATGAAAGCATCGCCCCGAGCCCCGCACAGCAGGGGCTGTTCAGGCCGGTTTGGCGGGTCACGCCCTGAGCCGTTCGCCCTGAGCGTAGCGAAGGGTTCGATGCTCCGTCAGACCCGTCGCTACGCTCAGGGCGAACGGGGTGGAAAGCATCCCAGTGGCTTCACGCTGCTCGAACTGATGGTTGTGATCGTGATCATCGGCATCGTGCTTGCCCTGTCACCGCCGCTGTTCTCGGCGGGCGTCACCTCGGCTGAACAACGTGCGGTCGCCCGATCGGTTGCACAAACCCTGCGCTTTGCCCGCTCTGAAGCGATTGCCAGCCGCACTGATATTGGTGTCGAATTCGACATGGAAAACCGCACCTACCAACTGCCCGGCGGCAAAAAGCGCGGCAAATGGCCAGAGACGATTCAGCTCGAACTGACCACCACGGCCGCTGAAACGATTGATCCAAAGCATGCTTATGTGCGTTTTTATTCCGACGGCGGCTCGACCGGCGGTCGCGTGACGCTAAAGGTTAAAGAACGCGAATACCGCATTGACATCGGTTGGCTCAATGGTCGCGTCGCGATTGACGAATCGTGATGTCGTCGCAGCACACTCAACGCACCCAAGGCACTGAACGCGGCTTCACGCTGCTCGAAGTCATCGTCGCCGTGGTCATCGCCGCAGTGTGTCTGGCCGCGCTGTCGCAAGCGTTCGCCACGGGCGTGCGTGCAGCGGGCATCTCTAGCGACTACATGCGAGCGATGACGCTGGCGCAATCTAAATTGGCCGGCGTTGGCGTGGAGCGGGCGGTGTCCGATGGCAGCGAGTCGGGCAGCACCATTGATGGACGACTAGTATGGACGCTTACCGTTGAATCCGAACCCACGGAGGATGGCGAGAACCCGATTCGCCCGCCATTGGAACTCAAACGCGTCACCGCTCGCGTCATGGCAACCTCCCCCAATGAAATCGTCGATAAGCCGGCTCGCAGCGTGCAACTGGTCACGCTGCTGGCGGTGCCACGGCAAACACCATGAGAACCACCGCGAAAGCACGCGGCTTCACGCTCATTGAGCTACTCGCGGCGATCACGCTGCTTGGGCTGCTTGCCGCAATACTCATGGGCACGGTGCGCGGCGCAGAGCGCAGCACCTCCTCGGCCACCGAAGTTTCAGAGCGTACCGAGCAGTACACCCGAACGCAGACATTTTTGCGCGAGCACATTGGTGGCGCGTTGCCCCTGCGTTGGCGTCGAGAAGTGAATCAACCGTTGAAGTTCGATGGGCAGAGCAGCACCTTAATCTATCTTGCGCCGGTCACCTCGCAAATTGCCGAGGGCGGCGTGCTTTGGTGGCAGCTGGCGATTGCCAAGGCGACTAACCCGCTCAAAGGCGGGCAATTGGTGCTTAGGCGGCTACCGATCGAACCCGACGAAAAGACGGTGCCTGACCTGTCGAAAGCAGACGCCATCGTGCTGGCCGACAATATCGACGGCCTTGGCCTATCGTATTTTGACCCCGGGGACGACCCGCAGACCAACCCAGACGGCGGCACCTGGGTCGACACTTGGGACGAAAACTCCCGCATGCCAACGCTCATCGCGGTGAAAGTGACCGAAGCGGGCGACCGCCGCTGGCCTGAGCTGATTGTTCCGCTCAAACTGTCGCAGGCGTTGGGCTGCAATTTTGATTTTCAGCGTCAGCGCTGCGTCATTCAAAGTACAGCAGTGCGATGATCGGGCACAAATTTTCTGCCGTTCGCCATCAAGCCCAACGCGGCATCGCGCTGATTATGGTGTTGGGGCTGGTCATTTTCCTCACCCTTATCGCGCTCCCGTTTAGTGAAAGCCAGCGCGTGAGTACCCAGGTGACGAGCAACACACTCGGCGCGGCCGTGGCTCAGGCAGCGGCCGACGGCGCCGTTAATCGCATGGTTTACGAGCTAGCCCGCCCCCGCGCGTCTGACGTGCAGGCGGCGCTGGTGCAGTGGAAAGCAGACGGGCTGGTTCACGCGTGGGCTGAAAATGGCATGCAAATAGCCGTAAATGCCAAAAATGAGACTGCTAAAATCGATTTGAACTTTGCGTCGGAACCGTTGCTCAAAAAGGTGTTTACCTCATCCGGAGCGACCGACGAAGAAGCAGACGCCATTGTTGCTGCTATAAAAGACTGGACAGACGCGGATAATCTCAAGCGGCCAAACGGGGCAGAAGCAGACGATTACAAGACAGCCGGAAAAAAAGCGCTGCCGACGAATGATTTTTTCGTCGCAATTGAGGAACTTCAAAACGTAATGGGCATGAGTCCGAAACTCTACAACGCAGTGGCTCCGGTCTTGACCATCATGGGGCGTTCCCCCGGCATCGACCCGCAAACCGCCACTATGGCGGTGCTGAGTCTGGTGCCTGATCTCGATCTGGGGCTTGCCCAGACGTGGATCGAGCAGCGAGATCAAGCCTTGCGTGACAACGTGCCGCCACCACCGTTGCCGTTCTCCAGCCCGTACTTTACAGCGGGACAACCGGCGGTGCGCATTCGCGCCGACGTTGTGAACGCCTCGGGCATCAAGGCTTCCCGTGAGGCGAGCCTGCGCATCGGTGGAGCGCAACGCGGACGCCCACAATTATTTCTTTGGCAAAAGGGGCTCCCCGCCGACGCGCTGAGCCCGCCTGCCACCGTCGCGACGGGAACCGGCAATGGCTGATTCAGCGTTGCCTTCGTCGGGCGCTTCACAAGGTATCAGCCAATTTTTGTTCTGGTGGAAACAACAGCTTAAAGAGTGCATTCCGCTGGTTGTTCGCCGCCGGCTAGCGCAGTCGAGCCGCCCCGCGCTGTGGTCGCCCGCTGACGATAAATATTGGCCCGCCTCGTCCTCGCTGGAGCAACCCAGGGTGTTTTCGCTGTCATCGCTTGCTCAGCGCGGCGGGTCGGCGGCACTGGTCATTGGTGAGAACAATGGTTTTCGCCGCGAACTGGAAATGCCGCTGTCGGTGCAGGATCGATTGCAGCAGGTGCTGGGCTATGAGCTTGATCGGCTAACGCCGCTGAAGGCGAGCGAGCTCTTCTATGACTTTCGGGTAAGCCGCCGCGACCCTGAAGCGGGCATGTGTACCGTCGAGTTGACTGCCGCGCCACGTTCCAGAGTGCAACCGCTCGTTGATGACGCCAAGCGCAGAAATATTGACATCACGCGACTGCTGCTAGCCGCGACCGATGTTGATACGTCGCTAGATTTGTTGAAGTCGGCGCAGCTCACAGCCGACGAGTCGAATCAGCGACACACTTGGATTAATCCTGCGCTCGCGTTGGTGAGCCTTGGACTCATCGTAGCGCTGGTCGCATTTCCGTTGTGGCAAATGCGCCGCTACGTGATCGAATTGCAACCTATCGAGGCCAAGGCCAAAGCCAGCGCCGAAGCGGCAAGCATTGTGCAGCGGCAACTAGAAAAGCAAATCGGCGAATACAACTTGCCGTTAGCCAAAAAGCATGGCGCACCGCTCGTGGTACAACTGCTCGATGATTTGAGCAAGCGCCTGCCCGATGATACCTGGGCTCAATCAGTCGAAATTCGTAGCGTGCCGAATCAAAAAACCAAAGAAATCGTGCTGCAAGGTGAGACGGGCAGCGGCGGCAAAATCCTGCAATTAGTGCAGGAATCGCCCATGATCAAAGACCCGGCGCTAAAGACCGCGATGACGCGCGTCGCCCCTAATGCGGAGCGGTTTCATATCGCGGGCGAAATTATTCCCGCTGAGCTGCCCAAACCGTTACTTCTGTCAGACGCTTCGGGCGTTATCACGGTGCCGGTGTCGCCCGCCGCTCCTGCGGGTGCGCCCGTTGCCGCACCCTCGGGCGCACCGGGTGCTACGGTGTCCCAGCCGCTTCTAAAAGCAGCGCCCGTAGCGACTTTTCCAGCGCCTGTGGGCACCGCCCCAATCGCCCCTCCGGATGTCAGTAAAAAGTCGCCAAACGCAGGAGCCAGCACCGTGGCGACACCCGCTCCGGAAAAGCGCCCATGACCCTGCCAACTGGAATTCGGGGGCGATTGCTTGCCGTGCTGCTGTTGTTGGTTGCGTTCGGCCTTGTCGCCGCAGCGCTGGCAGTGCCGTCGTACATTTTGTTCAAGCGCTACGGTACGGAGCGAGTAGAGGTGGAAGAGCGCATTGATCGCTACAACCGCCTGTCGTCACAGCGCATCGAGCATCAAAAGGCGCTTGATATGCTTAAGTCGCTCGAAAGCGCGCGCTTTTTTCTGAAGAATTCAGCACCCAATCTGGGCGGCGCTGAACTCACTGACATGGTTCGCCCCATGCTTGAGACCAATACTGCTCGGCTGACTTCGATTCAGCCGGTTACGGTTAAAGACGAAGGCGGGTATCGCGCGTATTCGCTGAACGTTGGTTTCAACGCAACGCCGCAGGCCTTGCAGAAAACCCTGTTCGCGCTCGAAACCGCGATCCCCTACTTGTTTATAGAAAACATCACCCTTCGCGCCACCGTACCCAGAGGCTACAAACCGCCGCCCAATCAGGAGCCCGAGGTTTCTGTGCAGCTTGAGGTGCAAGCGTACGGCCCGAAAAGTCTCACCAAGTCCGCAGCACCCGTTGCGCCCGCTTCGGCATCCGGAACTGCGGGGAAGGGATGAGCGCTCTTTTCAGTTTACGTGTGCTGTTACTCGTCCTCGTGACAGGGCTGGTGGTGGCGCTGGGCATTCAAACGGATTGGGGCGACGCGTTGACGGGGACCTTGGTGAAACCGCATGCTGTAGGGTCCAAGCATGACGCCGCGTCGGTGTTGCCAGATTTTCGGCTATCGTCAGAGGCCAACGCTTACGGTCAAATTTCAGAGCGCCCGCTGCTAAATCCAAGTCGCAGACCGGCCCCTACCCAACTGGTGCAAGCCGCACCTGAACCGCCCAAACCGCAGGTGAGAAGGGGGCTGTATCAACTGCTCGGCATTACTGATCTTGGCACAGTGAAGGTCGCGCAGGTTCGCGAAGTGGCCACCAATCGCGTCAGCAGCGTCCGTGAAGGCGATCCACTGCAAGAAATGCAAGTGACCAAAGTGGAGCCCAGCCAGATCACGCTAACGTTCCAGGGCGAAACGGACATCCTTCAGCTTGCGAAATTCACGGCGTCGGGTCGGGTGCCTCAGCCGCCCGCACCGCCACCCGTAGCCTCGCCATCGCCGCCAGCTCGAACCGCCGGCATCCCCGTGGCACCAACAGCGACCGATGCGCCGACTCCGACTGGTAGCTTACAGGCCGTGCCCACCCAGCCTGCGGTTGCCGTGCCGGTGCCTCCACCGTTGCAGGCGGAAGCAGCGCCCAGATTGCGGTTCCCCGGCGCGGGTGAAAACAGCCCGATTCCTGGCCGTATGTCGGTCGGAGAGCTCTTAGAGGCAAGGCGGCGTGCACGGAGCAACCAATAATTATGTCGATACCAATAATCAAAGTAGCCCAAAATGCGGCGTGCCGCACCGACATCGGTCGGACACATTTGCGCGACGACCACTCGAAACCAACCGCATACTTTGCCATGACATTTCCACATCCACGCGCAAACACGATCGCACTATCGGCACTTTTTCTGCTCGTTGCGTGTGCTCAACAGCCTGGTCAGTTACCGCGTGCCGATGGAACATCCCGAAGTGCGGCTGTTGCGCTCACCCCACGTCCAGCGGCTAGTGCTCCGACCAGCGTGGATATGGACAATCGGCGTGCTCTCGCAGACGCCGCAGCTGACGCATCGCAACAGAAGTCAGCGTCCGGTATAGGCGTATTTCAACAATTGGGCCAACGTGGACTGATTCGCGTCCCACCGACAGGCGGCATCCCGCAAGCATCTGACGAAAAAGGTGCGGCACCGATCTCGCTGAACTTTGAGAACGGCGACGTTCGTGAGATTGTAAAAAACGTGTTGGGGGACTTGCTCAACGAAAATTTCATGGTTGACCCGCGTGTCACGGGCACCGTGACGCTGCGCACGCCTAAGGGCATCGCGCGCAGCGATTTAGTGGCCACTTTAGAGATCATGTTGCGCACCGTCGGTGCTTCGCTAGTCCGTGACGGTCAGCTTTGGCGCGTCGTTCCGGCGGCTGACGCGGTGGTTGGCATCACCACGCCGCGTCTGGCGCTGACCACCGGGCAGGGAGCAAGCGTGACCGTACGGCCCGTGCGTTTTATTGGCGCGAAGGAGATGCAGCGCCTCATCGTGCCGTTCGCTCGAGGGGGCGAAGCCGCGGTGCGCGTGGATGATTTACGCAATCTATTGTTTCTGACCGGGACTGAGACCGAGATACGTCACATGCTCGAAATTGCCGACATGTTTGACGTGGATGTGATGGCTGGCATGTCCATATTGCTTTATCCACTGCAAAGCGCCGAGGCGAAGACGGTACTCGCGGAATGGGAGCGCTTATTCCCCGGCAACCTTAACCCTTTTACGGGGCTATTGCGAATCACGGCGATTGACCGCATGAACGCATTGCTGCTCATCTCGCCACGCCCCGACATCATCGTGCAGGCAAGACAGCTGCTCGAACGTCTCGACAGCGGTCAGGATGCGGGCGGCGGAACGCGGCTGTTCGTTCATGTGCTCCGTTACACGCAGGCCGAAAAATTGCAACCACTGTTGCAACAGGTAATGAGCGGAACCCGCGCTACCGGAACAGTTGCAGCTGCAACGGTCGCTCCCGGCCAGCGCCCCAATACGTTGATCACTCCAGTAGCCGGGCAGGCATTGACGTTGCCAGGCAATGTGTCAACGGCACCAGGGGTTGCCACGCCCTTTAGCAACGCAACAGGCACCGGCGCCGCGCAAGGGGCTTCCCTTGCGCGCTCTGCCGTGATCGTTGCCGACAAAGACCGCAATGCCTTGCTCATTGTGGCCACTCCCGCGGAATACGCGACAATCGAGGCGGCGTTGCGAAAGCTCGACACGCCACCCAAGCAGGTGGCAATCGAAGTGCAAATAGCAGAGGTATCGCTAACCGGCGAGCTGCAATTTGGTTTGCAGAGCTACTTTCAGGGCAAAGTGGAAGGTTCACAAAATCGCCTGACTTCGGCCGACGGACTAGGTCAACTCGTTGGAGGCGCGTTTACGTACACCTGGCGGCGAAGCGATGCGCTGAAAGCGATCCTTAATCTGGCGGATAGCCGCAACAAAATTCGTACGCTTGCGCAACCCACGTTGATTACCATTGAAAACCAAAAGGCAACTTTCAACGCGGGCAAGCAGATTTCAGTCCGCACGCAGTCAAGCAGCAACGTTGCCACGGGTACAGCCACTAGCACTGACTCCTATCAATACATCACCACTGGCATCAGCATCAATGTCACGCCCAGGGTTAGCGGCGAAAATGTCTTTCTAGAAATTTCACAGGAAAATAGCGACGCGGGTGTCGCGGCTGAAGGTAACCCCAACCCACCTATCACTCGGCGTGCGGCTACCACCAACGTGATGGTGGTGTCCGGAGACACCATGCTGATGGGCGGGTTGTTTCAGGACAACAGCCGGAACTCCACCAGCGGCCTGCCGGTGTTGTCTGCCATTCCTGGCGTCGGTGGCTTATTTGGTAGCCAAACATGGCAATCTGATCGTACCGAGCTCGTGCTCCTGATCACGCCGAGGATAATGGGATCGGCTGAAGAAACGCGTGACGTGGTCGACGAGCTTCGCCGCAAGTTACAGAATATCGAAACACTGATCCCAGCAGCTTCAACCGCCGCCCTCCCCGCCAGTGGCGAAGCGAAAACCCGGCAGCGCCTTGATGCAGATGCGCTGCGTGACGTGTCAACCAGCCTTCGAATCGGTCGAGACCCGGCCAAACCCACCGAAGAAGTTGCCCCGTAGTACCTGCGCGCACATTTCGTTTGCAGTTCATAGCGAAGAACTGGATCCACTAGCTCAATACTCAGCAACCCCGGCAGAGATCGGGGGCTACCACCCTGTCGAAAGTCGTTGAATTGCGAGGAGCGTGGAAATCGGGCATCAAAGTTACGGCAGTTGTTTGGTACCTTCAGCGTTTCCCTCGGGCCTTCTTACATAGTAAAACTCATGAATTCAATTAACCCCGTCTTGATTTCGCCCACCGTAAATAGAAGCGGTTGCTTTCTTTGGCGCCGATTTGCCTCGCTTTCAATCGTTTGTCTGGCGGTTTCGCATCTCGTCGCCTGCGCCACAATTGCCGAGGCTCCGAAGGCGAAAATGCCCTTACCGTCATCCGAGCACTGGCCAGCGCTTGCAAAGGCCCGCGCCGAAGCGCGATGGGCCGCCATGGCCAAAAACGACTACGACGGCGCATTTGCATATTTCACAGAAGCTTCCCGCAAAAGCTACGACGCATCCATGCTTAGAGCGTCGTGGTCGCGACTGAGCCCGAAGGGAGGAAGCGTGAGCGAACCTCCCGTTTGCGATCAAGGTGGCTGCGTCGTTACCGTGCAAGCTGACCTGACGGTTTCAATTCCGCGCGTTGGATTTAAGCAACAAATCGTGCCGATGATGGAGCGATGGGTTGCAGAAAACGACGATTTCTACTTGATTCGCCATTGAGAGTCGAGTAAGATACATTCAATACTTATAAGTATTGCTGTTGGTTCTTCAAATAAAGCACTCACACTCAGGAGTCACATACACAATGAAAACGTTTAAGCAAAAGGCAGTTTATTCTGCAGTTGCCAGCGCTTCGCTGATCCTCGCAGCTAATGCAGGCGCAGTGAACGTCAACAACGACGGCATGGGCGAAGCCCTTGTCTACCCATATTACACAGTCCGCGACGGCGCTTCAACGCTGATTTCGGTTGTTAATACAACGACCACATCTAAGTCTGTGAAGGTTCGTATTCTCGAGGGTAAAAACTCTGCCGAGGTATTGGACTTCAACTTGTACTTGTCGCCAAAAGACGTATGGACGGCAGCCATTGTTGCCACCGCTGACGGTGCTGGTATTGTCACAACTGACAAGAGCTGTACCAACCCAACGTTAGTGGGCAGAGGCACGATTGCTTTCCGTAACATCGCTTACGCAAGTGACATTGCTTCGCTGCGTTCGCTTGATCGTACCCGCGAGGGCTACATCGAGGTGATCGAGATGGCTACGATCGATCGGGGTTCAGATCTTGACAAAGATGTGACGCATAGCGCAAGCGGTGTGCCGGCTTGTAAGTTGGTGGGTAATGCATCTGTCGCTGGGTCACAAGATTTCAACTTGCCTGCTGGTGGTTTGTTCGGTAACGGCACCATCGTGGGTAACAGCCAAAGCACGGGTTACAACGCGCTGGCGCTCGAAGGTCTTGGCTACACCTCTGGTGTAACCGATTCCGGTCGAATTTTCCCTAACTTGACCAGCGGTTCGAACTTTACTGGCGTGGTGCTTGATTCGCCTGTTTCGGGTACCTCGCGTGTCACAGCAGCTAACTTCGCTACTGCACGTGACGCGGTCTCGTCTGTGATCATGCACAAGTCGGTGGCTGGTGAGTATTCATACGACAGTACGTTTAGCACGGACTGGGTTATCACAATGCCTACCAAGCGTTTCTACGTGAACGGTACGGTTCCAGTCGCGCCATTCCAGCGTATTTGGAATGGCCGGTCAACTGCAGGTAACGGTACGGCATGCGTCGATATCACAATCGAATCATACGATCGTGAAGAAGGTACCAGCGTTTCTGCTGATGACTTCTCGCCAACAGGTGACGGCAATATTCCGCAGCTTTGCTGGGAATCGACGATTGTGAGCTTCACGGATGCAACTGCGCCGACGAAATCGGGCGTGGTCGGTTCATTGAACTCAGCATTCTTCAAAGCGTACCAGGCACCAGGTGTTGCGGGTGGTTGGGCCGAGTTGACGTTTGGTAATGTACTTTCGTCACCAGCGTTTTCGCCTGAACTCGGTGCGCTTGCAACTTCGCAAACGACTCTGATTACGGCGGCTGGAATCGGCGCACCGACGACTGGCGCAGTGACATTTGTTGGTTTGCCAGCAATCGGTTTCTCGATTGTTTCAGCGAAGTTTGCTGTTTCGGCGAACAACTTCAACTCATCTTACAATTTGAACTTCCGTCGTCAAATTCGATAATTGATAGTGCTTGCTGCGTGAAAGCGCAGCTCCTTAAAAGGCGAACTTATAGTTCGCCTTTTTTTTGAGCTCGTATGGTCAAAGTTACCGTTTGTCGGTTGCCAAAGCAAAAGATCGGCCACTTAACATTGCGATGATAAACTCGCACGGCGTTTACTTGTTGCTACCGAGAACGCTGCCATTGGCGCTGTGTTCTATTCAACCGAACGTGCAGCGGCGTACTTTTTTGCGGCACCGGTAACTAGCTCGCGAATCTTTTTTTGACTGGGGGACACCACATGGAGAGCCTTAAATTGACACACTCAAACGGTTGTGCGGTGCTAGCACCTCGACCCCTTTACAAAGTAATTAGCACCTTGTTTGTTGTGGCTGTTGTTGCGCCAGCTGCACCGGTCGCGTATTCGCAGGCAAGCGGTATTGTCCCAGCAAGCTGCACCATCAATGCCGCGACGACTGGTATCGACTGTTCGCTCAGTATTAATTTATCCGGTGTAACGGGCACGTTTATAAACGGCACCCTCTCGCTCTCACCCGGAACCGCCTCACCGCCTCCACCGCCGCCTCCACCGGCCGCTCCGACGTGTACCGCAGTGACACCGCCCTCGCAGACGACCGTAGTGGGCATAAACGTTTCAGCGATATCTGCAAACTGCCTCAACGCAACCAGCTATCAGTGGTATTCGGGTTCTATTTCGAATCCAATTCTTGGCGCAACCAGCGCAACTTATCTGCCGCCGACGAATGTTGTCGGAACTTCCACTTATCAGGTACGCGCCACCAATGCATCGGGGTTCGTCGACAATGTTTCCTCGGCGACCGTTACGGTAACTTCTGCGGTGCCTCCGCCACCACCATCGCAGTCTTGCCCTGCCGGAGAGCCTCGACTAAGCGTCGCATTTACGTCGTCGTTAAACTTTCCGTATATAAGTATCGTTGGTTCTGGCGCCTCGTCGCTGTTCATCGCCAAGATCACGGTCGGCGCCAACGACACGACGATCAACAAAAACATTTTGCCGTCGTTCGCATTCACACAAGACGACACGACGCTGTTCTCTGATCGGACTGTGACCTTATCTCAAACGTGTAATGACTTTTCTGCAAGTGCGCGTGTGCTCATGAGTGGACAGCTTGGTGGGTCGATGTCATTTGTCACCGCGCGCGATGGGCGTGCAAGTGCCAACGTTGCGACCTTCTTAACGCCTGGTGTTTGGTACATCAACGTTCGCAACGACACATGTCCGCAAGGTGGCAACTGCGCCATCAATGGCATCTGGCGTAACTGGAACAAGTAGAGCCCTGTCCAGTCTACAAAAGGGAGGCATTGCCTCCCTCTTTTTTTATAAACCACAATCCATCTTTCATACCTGCCTAAGGCTATCCGTTGTAACCGAAATGTGGCATCGGATCAGTTTGCTTCAACATGGTGAACGCTACGTGAATTCGCGTGCAGCACCGGATGTATTAGCTACGCGATAAGACGGCATGTGGCATGGCACCGCTTACCGAGGCAGGTAACCAGTCAGGAATACACCCCGAAACATGAATTCAGCACGTATAAAACTACAGTTTGGGCTCCACAGAGGCTTGTCGGCGACAACCTTCTGTTTAATGTTTGCCTTACCAACGATGAGTGCTTTTGCTCAATCCACTGGTAGCGCGCTTGCTGCGAATGGTTCTACCGTCGTCACACAGCGCGACCATCGGGCGTATCACTTACCGCTCGACGACCGGGGATACTCCGGCACCATTCGTGATCCACAGCAGGTGTCGCAGATACTTGCTGAGATCATCAATGGAAAAATGTTCAAATGGAACATATCCGCTGTAGACGCACTCAATGACAACGAAAAGCGATTCGCGGCAATTAGCGCCGACCGCGCACAGTTGACGGCCGCGCTATCTATTGTTGAGCGACGTGCAAAAGACCGGGCGATCGGTGATGCCGATGCTATGGACAAGCGCGCTAGAGAGATTTATCAGGTCACCGACGCGTCAAGCCTCAAGCGCGAGTTCGCAGCCGATTTTCAGCATGTGCTGTTTGATTTGCGTGCGCGGGAATTTACCGAAACGGCACAGAGAATTTCACAAGCGCAGGCTGACTTAGCCGCAGGAAAGTCGTTCGACGAGGTTGTGGCAACGTTCTCGGACGAGGCGCGATCAAAGGACACTAAAGGCAAGTTCGAAAACGTACAGGCCAAGACGATGGACGGTGTTTTGGCGCGCGTGCTCTTCGATGAACTCAAGGATGGCGAAGTCTCAAAGCCTCTCCCATCGCGCCTTGGGATACATATCGTTAAGCGGCTGGCGGTGCGCGAGCCACAAAAGCGCCCATACGAAGAGGTGAAGGATGCACTAGTTGCGCGGATCGTTGACGAAGCAGGGAAGAGCGCAAAGGCTGATCTGTTAAAGGCGCTGCAACCAGAAAAAATTGTGTATGACACCGCCGCGATACAAGCGGTGACTGGCGTAGTCGATCCGGCCGTGCTCAAAAAAGCGCAGGAGCTGGCCAGAGAGCTTTCAAAATCTAGTCAGTTGTCGCCGAGCGAACCGACGCCGACTCAACAGAAAAAATAGCAACGCACCTCACCACCTCGGAAGCTAAGTCGGGCGAGCTGCCATTTAGAGCGTAGTGATGGATTGGTATCTGGGAACGCACGCGCTCACCCCGTTGGCTCAGGCTCCGGGGTGCCTCGCCTCACCTGACAAATGGCGTAGAGTGCGCGTGACAGTCGGTGAAACGCCGAAAGAAGATGAGCGGTGATGGCGTCGAAGTCGAAAATCGCCAGGGGCCAACGGTCACAAAAAGCAAATCGCCCAACCGACTCGGACGCGACAGAAGCCACCCTCAGGCGTCGGCTCGCAGTCGAGCCGCGCGATGCTTCCGCGAACCATGAACTTGCCTTGGCGCTACGTCGACAGCGTGCGCCGATTCAATTCGTTCTAGAGCATTTTCGACAGGCTTGGGTGCACGCGCCTGTAAATCCAGATTACACACGAGATTTTTTCGATGCTCTAATCGCAGGTGGATTCAGAGCCAAGGCCGCCGTAGTCGCCAAGCATGCAGCTCTCGCCGCAAACAAGCAGGGGCCATTGACACCTCCGGCAACGTTTGCCGCCGCAGCGCTCGCCTCAGTGGCAGAAGACGACCTGGTGCAAGAGCACATTCGTTTCGCGCAACGATTCGTGGACGCCGCCCAAGACGAAGCGGCAATTGTGCACTTGCGAGCGGCGTTGCAATTCCGGCCTTCATCAAAGGCCGCGTTTGCGCGGCTGTACCTGCTGTACCGTGACCATGGACTGTTGGTTGAGGCGGCATCTCTCTGCTCCGACATTCTGACGCATCATCCAAACTTTGTGAACGGCCACATTTGGTTAGGCTCGACACTCACTGCACTGGGGCGCCACGCTGAGGCAGCGGCACACTACCGGCTAGCCATTGCAAATGAGCCTGACAACACTATTGCGCGCAGCGCGTTGTTGTTCGATAGTAATTATGTGCAAGAGACGTCTGCTAAGTCGCGCTTTGACGACGCGGTAGCGTTCGGTGACACCGTTGTACGGAACGCGCAGGGCCAAGTAAAACCTGCCATACGAAACGTAAGCCCTGCAGATCATGCCAAGTTAAGAGTGGGTCTGGTATCAGGTGACTTGCGTGAACACCCGGTTGCACAGTTTCTGCTCAGTGTATTGGCGCAGACAGCCGGGGGAGTCATCGACTGGTATGTCTACGCGACAGTCAATTTTGAAGACACCACCACGCACAAGTTGCGCCGCCATGCAAAACTGTGGCGTTCTATTTACGCGTCGAATGATGAAGAGGCCTGCACGCTCATTGAGCAGGATGGGATTGAAGTACTCATTGATCTCTCCGGCCACACTGCTGGAAGTCGATTGGGCGTCTTTGCACGGCGTCCAGCAGCGGTGCAGATTAGCTGGCTTGGCTATTTCGCTACAACGGGGCTGCCCATGATGGACTATCTGCTGGCAGACCGTGTGGGACTGCCACCAGACGAGCAGAAATTTTTTACCGAGAAGGTGGTGTATCTGCCTGATACCCGGCTCTGCTTCACAGCGCCGGAAAATTCACCGGCTGTCGCCCCACCGCCTATGCTCGCGTGCGATCAATTTACTTTTGGCACCTTTCAAAATGCAGGGAAAATTACCGACCAGGTTCTAGGCTTGTGGGCACAAATACTCGATTCGATGGCGAATAGTCGTCTCAGATTGCAGTCAGTGGCCTGGGGCAGCGAGCGTACAAAAAACGATATGGTCGACCGCATGCGAAGAGCCGGCATCGATCGTGCCCGCATTAGTCTTTTTGGTGCGGATGATAGAGCCAGTTACCTCGCGCGCTACGCCGAGGTGGACATGATCATCGATACCTTTCCCTACCCTGGCGGCACAACAACCTGCGAGGCGCTTTGGATGGGTGTGCCAACCGTAACGCTGAAGGGCGACAGCTTGTTGGCACGTCAGGGGGCCTCGATACTAACTGCCGCCGGATTGCCCGACTGGATCGCCACATCCACAACAGAATATGTGTCGATCGCGTTAGCCTTTGCGCAAG
>JAYSUK010000097.1:0-2027 GCA_043719085.1 Burkholderiales bacterium
CTCGCCCGCCAGTTCTGCCACAGGTTCAGCCACCAACGCATCGAACTTCGAGAAAAAATCGTCAGCAATTTTGCGCGCTGCGGCGTCCACCAAGCGCGAGCCAACCTGCGCGAGTTTGCCACCGATCATTGCGTTTGCGGTGTAGTCGAGGCGTGTGGTGCTGGGGTTCTCGGCGGTGAGCGACACGCCAGCGGTGCCGTTGGCAAAACCTGCTGGCCCGCCTTGCCCTTCAAACTTGAGGGTGTAACTGTTCGGCGGTTGCACGTTTTCTAACTGCAATTTACCTTTGAACTTGGCGCTCACGGGGCCGACCTTCACGCTCATCGCGGCAACGAACACGCCGTCGGCATTGGCCTCCAAGCTGTCGCAGCCAATGATGCACTGTTTCAACATAGCGGGATCATTCAACGCTGCCCACACTTTGGCTTGCGGGGCGTTGATGATTCGGCTGTCTTTCATGTCCATCGTGAGGTCTCCATTGCGTTCAAAAGTGAGTGAATTCCAGGTAGCAGCTTTTTGCTGAATGCGCCGTTCTATATGGGTATAAGGCCAATAAATAGCATAAATCGACTTTTGGAATTTTATATGCCTTTGCCCGCGTTAAACGGTACTTTCACCAAAAAGCTGATAGGGAAAAAGTATAGGGCGCTCCGCGCACCAACCGTAACGAGTTGCGCGAAGCACACCCTATATTTTGACCACGATTGACAAACGCTCATGCGCCATGCAAAGCAGCGGCCAGCGATTTGATCGATTGCAGATTGTGCGCGGGCACAAACTTCGACGCATGCGGCAACAGCGCCTGAATGCCCGCTGCACGCGGCTCGAACGCATCAAATCGCAACAGCGGATTGAGCCAGATCAACTGACGGCACGACTTGCGCAAACGCTCAGCACTCGCAGCGAGCACACCAATATCGTCACGATCCAGCCCATCGGTCAGCAGCAACACCACCGCGCCCTGCCCCAACACGCGGCGACTCCAGCGGAGGTTAAATTCGTGTAGACAGCCACCGATTCGCGTGCCACCTGACCAATCGGGCGCGGCGCTCGCCACACTCGCCAGCGCGGCGTCAACATCGCGGTGTCGCAACTGCCGCGTGATGTGCGTGAGCCGCGTGCCAAACAAAAACACTTCAACGCGTTGCTCGGCATGGGTGTCGTTGGTCAATGCATGAATGAAGTGCAAAAACATCCGCGTGTAGCGATGCATCGAGCCGGAAATATCGCAGAGCACAACCAGGGGCGGCGGCTTCACATGGGGCGCTTTGCGCAGCAGATGAATCAGCTCGCCGCCGGTGCGTACCGTCTCGCGCAGCGTACGTCGCAGGTCAATGGCTTGACCGCGATTGACGGGTTTGTGGCGACGGGTGCGAATGGGTTTGACCGGCAACGCGAAGTCTCGAATCGCGTTCTTCGCGAGCACCCATTCATCCGCACTCATACCCTCAAAATCGAGTCGCTGAAATTTTTCGTTGGCAGAGAAGGTGAGCGTGGCATCGAATTCCAGCTGATCCGGCTCCTGCGGCGGTTGTAGTGCTTGCGCTTGATTTTGTTGGCCGTGCATCGCGTCGAGCAAACGCAGGGGCGGCGGAGGCGGAGGCGTTGCCGTACCACGTCCGGACACTTTTGGCAGCAGCGCTGCCATCATCTTCGCCGCGATATCCGGGTCACGCCAGAACAGGTCGAACGCAGCGTCGAACAACACCAGATGGTCCGCGCGCGAAACCAGCACACAACGCAACGCGGCCTTCAAGTCCTGTCGCGTTTCAATACCCGCCACCTCAACGCAGGCCAAGGCATCCAGCGTCGAGCGCGTGCCCAGTGGCAACCCGGCATCGCGCAGGATACGGGTGAAATGGATGACGTTGGTGGCGAGCATTCCAGCGTTTGTCGTTCCTTTCATAAATCACGACACCCCACTCCGTTCGCCCTGAGAGCAGCGAAGGGTCTGATCTCAGGGTGAATCAGACACTTCGCTTCGCTCAGGGCAAACGGATGTTTAGTCATGAATTCAGAAGATCTCG
>JAYSUK010000098.1:0-16641 GCA_043719085.1 Burkholderiales bacterium
CTACATTCTTTTTGGTATGAAATAAGGGCTCGCTGTTTATGGGTCTCACAGTTCACAAGTACGATGCAGTGGTGATTGGTGCCGGTGGTGCCGGTATGCGGTGCTCACTGCAATTGGCTCGCGCAGGCTTGCGTGTTGCTGTTCTCTCCAAGGTGTTTCCGACGCGTTCGCACACGGTTGCGGCACAGGGCGGCATCGGTGCCTCCCTCGGCAATATGGACGAGGACAACTGGCACTATCATTTTTACGACACCGTGAAAGGCTCCGACTGGCTCGGCGACCAGGATGCCATCGAGTTCATGTGTCGCGAAGCACCGAAGGTCGTGTACGACCTCGAACACATGGGCATGCCCTTTGACCGCAATCCCGACGGTACGATTTATCAGCGCCCGTTCGGTGGCCACAGCGCCAAGTACGGTGAAAAGCCGGTGCCGCGTGCTTGCGCTGCGGCGGACCGCACCGGGCATGCGATGCTGCATACGCTGTATCAGCAGAATGTAAAGAGCAAAACCACGTTCTTCGTTGAATGGATGGCGCTTGACATCATTCGTGATGCTGACGGCGACGCTGTGGGTGTGACTGCACTCGAAATGGAAACTGGCGAAGTTGCGATTTTTCACGCAAAGTGCGTGTTGTTTGCGACGGGCGGAGCAGGCCGCATCTTTGCCGCGTCAACCAATGCGTTCATCAACACCGGTGACGGATTGGGCATGGCCGCTCGCGCGGGCATTCCGCTTGAAGACATGGAGTTCTGGCAGTTCCACCCCACCGGCGTGCACAACGCGGGCGTTTTGCTGACTGAAGGCTGCCGGGGCGAAGGAGCCATTCTGCGCAACAAGGATGGCGAACGTTTCATGGAGCGCTACGCACCGAAATTGAAAGATCTTGCGCCGCGCGACTTCGTATCTCGCTGCATGGATCAGGAAATCAAGGAAGGTCGCGGTTGTGGACCCAACGGCGATTACATCGCACTCGATCTGACGCATCTCGGTGGCGAGACCATCATGAAGCGTTTGCCTTCAGTCCATGAGATCGGCAAGAACTTTGCCAACGTTGACGTGATCAAGGAGCCGATCCCGGTTGTGCCGACCATTCACTACCAAATGGGCGGCATTCCAACCAATATTAACGGTCAGGTGGTCGTACCCAAAGATGGTGTGCCCAATGCGGTGATCAACGGGCTCTACGCAATTGGTGAGTGCTCTTGCGTCTCGGTGCATGGCGCCAATCGCCTCGGCACTAATTCGTTGCTTGACCTGCTGGTGTTTGGTCGTGCAGCGGGCAATCACCTCGTCGAAACTGCGCTGGGCAGTCGCGCATTCAAGCCGTTGCCTGCTAACGCAGCAGATTACTCGCTTGCTCGCATCGCCAAGCTTGACAACTCAACGAGCGGCGAATATCCGCAGGATGTCGCAAACGATCTGCGCAAATCCATGCAGTTGCATGCAGGAGTGTTCCGCACGCAAAAGACCATGGACGAGGGCGTGGTGCAGGTGTTGGCCATTGCAGAACGTGCCGAGAATTTGGCGCTTAAAGACAAGTCCAAAGTGTTCAACACCGCGCGCATCGAAGCGCTCGAGGTTGCCAACCTGATGGAGGCCGCCAAGGCAACGATGGTCTCGGCTGCGGCGCGCAAAGAAAGCCGTGGTGCGCACACCGTTGATGATTACGGGGATTGCGAGGAATTCCCGCTCGGTCGCAATGACAAAGAGTGGATGAAGCACACGCTCTGGTATTCCGAGGGCAATCGTCTCGACTACAAACCGGTGAACTTGAAGCCACTCACCGTTGATTCCATCCCGCCTGTCAAGCGCACGTTCTAGAGAGAAGTAGTACCCATGGACAAACGCACTTTCGAAATCTATCGCTACGATCCCGATACAGACGCGAAGCCGTACATGAAGACTTATGAAGTCGAACTGGACGGATCCGAGCGCATGCTGCTCGACGTGTTGATGAAACTCAAAAAGCAGGATGATTCCATCAGTTACCGTCGTTCATGTCGTGAAGGCGTGTGCGGTTCAGACGCGATGAACATTAACGGCAAAAATGGGCTGGCGTGCCTGACCAACATGTTGACGCTGCCGCAAAAAATCACGTTACGTCCACTGCCCGGCCTGCCTGTTGTGCGCGACCTGATCGTGGATATGAGCCAGTTCTTCAAGCAGTATCACTCGATCAAACCGTACATTGTGAACGACACGGTTCCGCCCGAAAAAGAGCGCCTGCAATCGCAGGAAGATCGCGATGAACTGAACGGCCTGTACGAGTGCATTTTGTGCGCGTGCTGCTCAACGAGTTGCCCGAGCTTCTGGTGGAATCCAGACAAATTTGTGGGTCCCGCAGGACTGCTCGCAGCGTACCGCTTCGTCGCGGATAGTCGCGACCACGACACCAACGAGCGTCTCGACAATCTTGAAGATCCATATCGCTTGTTTCGCTGCCATACGATCATGAATTGTGTGGATGTGTGCCCGAAAGGCTTGAATCCAACGCGTGCAATTGGCAAGCTCAAAGAGATGCTGGTCAAGCGGGCAGCCTAGATCGTGATCACCGACCTCCAACTTTCCAAATTGCGCTGGCGTTGCCGCCGTGGTTTTTTGGAGAATGATTTGATTCTCACGCGACTTCTTGAGCGTCGCGGCGCGAATTTTTCCACCGAGGAACATGAGCAGTTGTTGTCGCTGATTGCGCTCGATGACAACGATTTGTGGGAAATCATTGCCGGTCGTACTGACGCATTTCCGGCCGGTGCGGATGAGATGGTTTTGACGCTGCGTCAAACCCGCGTGACGCACTAAAGAGTATTTGCTATGCGAATACTTCGTGACTTGAGACATTTCCCAAAACCGTCCTAACCGTGATTTGCTAATCACCGAAACTCGAAACGGAGAACCCCGATGACCGCCTCCTCCACAGCAACACTAACCTTTAGCGATGGTTCGCCCAGCGTTGAATTTCCCATCCTCAAAGGCACCGTAGGCCCTGATGTAATCGACATCAAAACGCTCTATGCCAAGACCGGAAAATTCACCTACGATCCGGGCTTCATGTCGACTGCGGCGTGTCGTTCGGCCATCACCTATATCGACGGCGACAAGGGCGAGTTGCTGTATCGCGGGTATCCGATTGAGCAGATCGCCACCAATTGCGATTACCTCGAAACCTGCTTTCTATTATTGAACGGTGAGCTACCTAATCTCGAACAGAAAACAGCGTTTGTTGACAACGTGAGCCATCACACCATGGTGCACGAACAGATGCAGTTTTTTCTGCGCGGTTTTCGTCGCGATGCACACCCAATGGCGATCATGACCGGGCTCGTAGGCGCTCTGTCCGCTTTCTACCATGACACTCTAGACATCAACAATCCGGAGCACCGTCACATCGCCGCGATTCGCCTGATTGCCAAAATGCCGACGCTGGTGGCGATGACGCACAAGTATTCGGCAGGCCAGCCGATGATCTATCCGCAGAACGACTTGTCATACAGCGCCAACTTCATGCGCATGATGTTTGCCACGCCGTGCGAGGAATACAAGGTCAACGACGTGCTGGTGCGCGCCCTCGATCGCATCTTCATCCTGCATGCGGATCACGAGCAGAACGCCTCCACCTCGACCGTTCGTCTGTGCGGCTCGTCGGGGACCAACCCGTATGCGGCGATCGCTGCGGGTGTTGCCTGCCTGTGGGGCCCAGCACATGGTGGTGCCAACGAAGCCGCGCTTTCGATGTTGCTTGACATGCAGAAGAACGGTGGCGTCGAAAAAATCGGCGAATTCATCACTGCCGTGAAAGACAAGAACTCGAACGTTCGTTTGATGGGCTTTGGGCATCGTGTCTATAAAAACTACGATCCGCGTGCCAAGCTGATGCGCGAGACCTGCTACGAAGTGCTCGGCGAACTCGGCCTGCAGAACGATCCGCTGTTCAAGCTGGCGATGGAGTTGGAACGTATCGCGTTGTCAGACGAATATTTCGTATCGCGCAAGTTGTATCCAAACGTGGACTTTTATTCCGGAATTGTGCAGCGCGCACTCGGCATCCCCACCGCGTTGTTTACCGCCATTTTTTCGCTTGCCCGCACGGTTGGCTGGATTGCCCAACTCAACGAAATGCTCGCTGATCCTGATCTGAAAATTGGCCGCCCACGTCAGATGTTCACCGGCTCGAAATCGCGCAATCTGGTGCCACTGCATCAGCGCTAATTGTCGTTATTGTTGGCGGCACACGGTGCCCACCAACGCCACGAAATCGGTGGGCACGGGGTGCCCACCTCACCTTGGATGGTGCTAACCATGATGAACGAACTGCAACAAACCTCCACGATTTTCGGCGGCAACATGCCGTATATCGAAGAGCAATACGAAATCTATCTTGCCAATCCAGCGTCGGTTGATGCCAAGTGGCGTGATTACTTTGACGCCATGCGTGCTGGGGCGAATGACGTGGCGCACCAGCCCGTGATTGATGCGTTTGCCGCAATGGCCAAGTCGCGTAAAGCGGCGGTGGCGAGTATTGACGCGTCGATGATGGACAAGCAATTGGCCGTGATGAAGCTCATCCACGCCTATCGTTTTGTTGGCGGTCGCATTGCCGACATCGATCCGTTGAAACGGCAGGAAGTGCCGTTCATCAAGGAACTCGATCACAAGCACCACGGACTTGTGGACAGCGATATGGAGACTGAGTTTTCTACCGGCCTGTTGTCTGTGAATGGCCAGAGTCGCGCCAAGCTCAAAGACATCATCAGCACGCTGCGCACCATCTATTGCCGCAGCGTTGCGGTTGAATACATGTACATGGCCAACGAAGACGAGCGCGAGTGGCTGCGCCTTCGAATCGAGTCGACTCAGCTTAAGCCAAGCTTTACCGTGGAGCAAAAGCGCCACATTCTTGAGCGCCTCACCGCAGCCGAGGGCCTGGAGCGCTACTTGCACACCAAATACATGGGCCAGAAGCGCTTCTCTGGTGAGGGCGGCGACACTGTGATTCCGGTACTCGATCACATGCTGCAAAAGGCGGGTGCCGCAGGTGTGCAGGAAACGGTAATCGGTATGGCGCATCGCGGGCGTCTCGGCGTTTTGGTGAACACGTTCGGCAAATTGCCCGCCGATCTGTTCGCTGAATTTGAAGGCAAATACGACACCACGTTGTCCGCCGGTGACGTGAAATATCACAAGGGTTTTTCGAGCGACATCACCACGCCCGGTGGCCCGATGCATATCACGCTGGCCTTCAACCCCTCCCATCTGGAAATTGTCAATCCAGTGGTGGTCGGCTCGGTGCGCGCGAGGCAAAATCGTCGCGGCGATAAGTCCGGTAAACAGGTGCTGGGCATCCTGTTGCACGGCGACGCTGCGGTTGCCGGTCAGGGCGTGGTTCAAGAGACGCTGGCGTTATCCCAAACGCGCCACTACGGCACCGGCGGCACAATGCATATTGTGGTCAACAACCAGATTGGCTTCACCACCAGCGACCCGCGTGATGTGCGCTCGTCACTGTACTGCACTGACATTGCGAAGATGGCCGAGGTGCCGATCTTCCACGTCAACGCAGATGATCCCGAAGCCTGTTTGCTGGTCACCGAAATCGCGCTCGACTACCGCACCATCTTTCACAAGGATGTGTTCATCGACGTGGTCTGCTTTCGTCGCCTCGGTCACAACGAGCAGGACGAGCCGATGGTCACGCAGCCGTTGATGTACAAGAAAATACATCAACATCCCGGCACCCGCAAACTCTACGCCGACAGGCTCGAAGCGGAAGGTACGATCAAGCCCGGCGAGGGCGACGTGTACGTCACCGCGTTCCGCGACGCGATGGACAAGGGCACGCACACCAATAAGACGATTTTGGCGAATTTCGTTGCGCCGTATCAGCAGGATTGGGCGAAGTATGTGAATCGCAAATGGTCCGACCATGCCGATACCGCGTTGCCCTTGAAAACGATCAAAGAGCTTGCAAAACGCCTGACCACCGTTCCCGAAGGTTTCGTGCTGCAGTCGCGCGTTGAGAAAATGCTCGCTGATCGGAAGGCAATGGGTGAAGGCAAACTGCCTGTCGACTGGGGTATGGGCGAGAACCTCGCCTACGCGTCCATCGTCAATGAAGGTATTGGCATTCGTTTGTCAGGTGAAGATTGCGGTCGCGGAACCTTTTCGCATCGTCACGCGGTGTTCCACGATCAGGATCGCGAAAAGTGGGACAGCGGTAGCTACACACCGTTGCAACACATCAAGGACAAGCAGGGCGAATTCCTCGTCATCGACTCAATTCTGTCGGAAGAGGCTGTGCTCGGCTTTGAGTATGGTTACTCGACGTCGGAACCAAATCAGCTTGTATTGTGGGAAGCGCAGTTTGGTGACTTTGCTAATGGCGCGCAAGTGGTAATCGACCAGTTCATCAGTTCGGGCGAGGTGAAGTGGGGTCGCATTTGTGGGCTGGTGTTGTTGCTTCCACATGGGTACGAGGGTCAGGGACCGGAGCACTCCTCCGCACGCCCAGAGCGCTTTCTGCAGCTCTGTGCCGAACACAACATGCAGGTCGTGGTGCCGTCAACACCGGCGCAGTGCTATCACATGATTCGTCGTCAGATGCATCGCGATTGGCGTCGTCCGTTAATCGTGATGACGCCGAAGTCATTGCTGCGCCATAAGGAGGCCGTCAGCACGCTCGACGAGCTGGCCAACGGCACCTTCCAGTCAGTGATTGGCGAGACCGAAAAAATCGTGGCCAAGAATGTCAAGCGCGTGATCGTCTGTTCGGGCAAGGTGTACTACGAGCTGCTCGCTCACCGTCGCGATCAGGACATCAAGGACGTCGCCATCATGCGCCTGGAACAGCAGTATCCGTTCCCGCATGATGACTTTAAGGCGCAGCTCAAAAAATTCCCGAACGCACACGAAATCGTTTGGTGTCAGGAAGAGCCACAAAATCAGGGTGCGTGGTACCGCCTCATGGCGTATTTCCGTGCTGATGTGAAGCCTGAGCAAGTGTTGCTCTATGCAGGCCGCGCGGTCAGCGCGTCACCGGCGGTGGGCTACCTGTCCAAGCACAACGCGCAGCAGAAAGAGCTTGTTGAGAGCAGTTTCAGCTCGAAGCTTGGCACCGGGCAAATGATGACCAATCTGTAGGGTGGGTTTTCAACCCACCTCAAATTGATACCAACCAAAACACGACAGGAAACGCACGCGCAATCGAAGCGTCGCTCGTTCACGGAGTAACAAGAAAATGTTGATCGAAATAAAAGTCCCGCAACTCGCCGAAGGCACCCCGGAGGGCACGCTCGCGGCGTGGCATGTCAAAGCCGGAGATGCCGTCAAACGTGATCAGAATCTGTGCGACATCGAGACCGACAAAGTCGTGCTGGAAACGCCTGCGCAAGGCGACGGCGTGCTGGTTGAAATCAGGATTCAGCCGGGTGCCACGGTCACGTCGGGCGTGGTGCTTGGTGTGATTGACACCGAAGCGAAGGCAGGCGCTGCACTGGTTGGCGCGGACGTGGCACCGCCCGTTGCGGTGCAGAGCGCCGGTGCGGCCAAGTCCGCGCCTACATCGCCCGTCGCACTCCCCGCCGCCAAAAAAATGATGGCTGATCAGGGCGTCGATGCGGCTAGCGTCACGGGCACCGGTCGCGGCGAGCGCATCACCAAGGGAGACGTAATCGCCGTCGTAGAAGCGAAAGCTACTGCAGGCGCGAGCTTGGCCACGCAGTCCGTAGCCGCAACGAGCGCGGCCAAGTCCGCGCCTACCTACGCCCCCCCCGTCAACGTGCCACTGGGCAATCGCCCGGAGCAGCGCGTGCCGATGACCCGCCTGCGCATGCGCGTGGCCGAGCGCCTGGTGCAAAGTCAATCTACCGCTGCCATCCTGACCACGTTTAACGAGGTCAACATGAAGCCGGTGATTGATCTGCGCACCACCTACAAAGACAAGTTTGAGAAAGTTCACGGCGTCAAGCTCGGCTTCATGAGCTTCTTCGTCAAGGCCGCTGTTCACGCGCTCAAGATGTACCCGGTGGTCAATGCCTCCATCGACAACAACGACATTGTTTATCACGGCTACTACGACATCGGTATCGCTGTCGGCTCGCCACGCGGCTTGGTCGTGCCGATCCTGCGCGACTGCGACCAGATGAGCATCGCCGAGATCGAAAAGAAAATCGCAGACTACGGCAAACGCGCGGGCGAAGGTAAGCTCGGTATCGAAGAACTCACCGGCGGCACGTTCACCATCAGCAACGGCGGCACCTTCGGCTCCATGCTTTCGACACCGATTATCAATCCGCCACAAAGCGCGATTCTCGGCGTGCACGCGACGAAAGATCGCGCTGTGGTTGAAGGCGGTCAGATCGTGATTCGCCCAATGAATTATCTCGCCATGAGCTATGACCATCGCATCATCGATGGACGCGAAGCGGTGTTGGCGTTGGTGGCTATGAAAGAGGCGTTGGAAGATCCGGCTCGGTTGTTGTTGGATTTGTAATGCAGGACGCTAGCAGAAGCCACTGGATTAGTTATGTTTTGTGCGCGGCGCTTTGGCCGGTCAACGTGATCGGCGTCGGACACGCTCAGGCCATTTTGTGGGCCCGAACCGCCGCGGATGCCAGTTTCGCAGGCTTGTATGTTGTTGTGGCCTTACAAAAGTATTCGATTCCGGCCTCGATTGTGTCCGCGCTCGTGGTGGCCGGTTGCGCAATTCACGGAGGGCATTCAAGAGTTGCCTCCAGAACAATGTTCGGAATCGCGGCGGTCGGCACGATCATGATTTGGGTACATGCGCTCTCACGATTGAATTAGCAAGGTAGGGTGCGCATCAAAATGCGCACCAGCGCTGGCTTCCAGAGTCAACGAAGTGAGAAGAACGACGTGCGCACAAAGGTGCCCACCCTACGAAAGATGGATATGGATCAATTTGACGTTGTAGTAATTGGTGGTGGCCCGGGCGGCTACGTCGCGGCGATTCGCGCTGCGCAACTCGGTTTCAAGACGGCGTGTATCGACGACTGGAAGAATGCTGCGGGCAAGCCTGCGCCGGGTGGTACTTGCACTAACGTTGGCTGCATTCCGTCCAAGGCGTTGCTGCAATCGTCCGAGCACTTCGATCATGCGCAACATCACTTTGCAGAGCACGGTATCACG
Source organism: Burkholderiales bacterium (assembly GCA_043719085.1). Lineage (GTDB taxonomy): Bacteria > Pseudomonadota > Gammaproteobacteria > Burkholderiales > Casimicrobiaceae > Casimicrobium. Next base: position 9,144 of record JAYSUK010000098.1, read on the forward strand.
ACGTCTGGCGTGAAAATGGACGTGGCGAAAATGCTGGCACGCAAGGACACGGTCGTCAAGCAGAACAACGACGGCATTCTGTATCTGTTCAAGAAGAACAAGGTCACGTTCTTTCACGGGCGCGGATCATTTGCGGGTGCCGCCACAGACGGCGTGTATCAGATCGACGTGACTGAACCGGCAAAGAGCAGCATTCAGGGCAAACACATCATCATCGCCACCGGCTCTAACGCACGGGCGTTGCCGGGTGCGGCGTTTGATGAAAAATTGATTCTCTCGAACGACGGCGCGCTGCGCATCGGCGAAACGCCAAAGTCACTCGGCGTGATTGGTGCCGGTGTGATTGGCCTCGAAATGGGTTCGGTGTGGCGTCGCCTTGGCGCGGACGTAACGGTGCTTGAAGGTTTGCCGACGTTCCTCGGCGCAGTTGACGAGCAGGTCGCTAAAGAAGCGTTGAAACTGTTCACCAAACAAGGTTTGAAGATCAGTCTTGGCGTCAAAGTTGGCGCGATCAAGACCGGCAAGAACAACGTCTCAGTGGAATACACGAGCGCTGATGGCAAGACTGAAAACGTCACCTTTGACCGACTCATCGTGTCTGTCGGCCGCGAACCGAATACGAACGGTTTGAACGCTGACGCGGCGGGCGTGAAGCTCGACGAGCGCGGTTTCATCACGGTGGACGGCGATTGCAAAACCAGTGCCGTGAACGTATGGGCGGTGGGCGACGTGGTGCGCGGCCCGATGCTCGCGCACAAGGCCGAAGAAGAGGGTGTGGCCGTTGCCGAGCGCCTCGCAGGCCAGCATCCACACATCGATTTCAACTGCATTCCGTGGGTGATTTACACGTCACCCGAAATCGCCTGGGTCGGTCAGACCGAACAGCAATTGAAGGCGGCAGGCGTTGCCTACAAAGCGGGCAGCTTTCCGTTCATGGCAAATGGTCGCGCTCGTGCCCTGGGCAACACCGACGGCTTCGTGAAGATCATCGCGGATGCCAAGACCGACAAAGTGCTCGGCATGCATGTCATCGGTGCTATGGCCTCTGAGTTGATTGCTGAAGGTGTGATGGCGATGGAGTTCGGCGCATCCTCAGAAGACATCGCGCGTATTTGCCATGCGCATCCGACCTTGTCAGAGGCGACCAAAGAGGCGGCGCTGGCGGTGGATAAGCGAACGTTGAACATGTAGTTGATTGCTTGAATCAATGAAATTGTTCAGTGCGTTTGCCCTTGTAGCAGGGGTACTGCCGAGACCGCAACCTGGGTGGCGCGAGCTGCACTTGATCGCGGCAGAGCGGCACCCACCGTCGCGAGCCGTCTAATCATGCAGGCTGCGCTGCAAAAAATCTGCGCCGAACGCGGCATCACGCTTGATCCGGCACAGCAACTCGCGGCCGATCGATTGGTGCGGCTTGGTGAGGAGCTGGCAGTGCTGCGCAATACGCGTGCGACACTGATGGGTCGGTTTTTTGTGCGGCCCGTGGTGCCCCGTGGCGTGTATTTTTACGGTGGTGTCGGCCGCGGCAAAAGCTTCTTGATGGATGCTTTTTTCAGCGCATCGAAACACCGGCGCAAGACACGGGTTCACTTTCATGCGTTCATGCGCAGTGTGCACGAGGACCTGCGTGGCTTAAAGCATGAGGCCGACCCGTTGATCGCAGTGGCGGAAGGCCTGGCCAAACGATATCGGCTCATTTGTTTTGATGAATTTCACGTCAGCGACATTGCTGACGCGATGATTTTGGGGCGCTTGTTGTCGCATTGTTTTGAACTCGGTATCGTGTTTGTGATGACCTCAAATTACGCGCCCGATGCGCTATACCCGGACGGCTTACAACGGCAAAATTTCATGCCCACCATCGCCTTAATCAAGGAGAAGATGGACGTTGTGCAGGTGGACTCTGGTATCGATTATCGTCGCCGCACGTTGGAGCAGGACAACGTGTATCACTGGCCACTGGGCTCAGACGCCGATAAAAAGCTCGCTGCCACGTTTTCAAAGCTCGCGACAGATAAGCCGTCAACTGTCACAAAAATCACGTTGTATGGTCGTGAAATCGCGCTACGCAAGCGGGCGGCTAATGTGATCTGGTTTGACTTCGCTGCGCTTTGCGAAACGCCACGTTCGCAGAATGATTACCTGGAGTTGGCGCAGGCCAATCACACGCTGATATTGTCTAACGTGCCAATGCTGGGAATCAAAGATGCCAACGTGATTCGTCGCTTCACGCTGCTGGTAGACGTGCTGTACGACCATCGCGTCAAACTCATCATGAGCGCTGCTGCGTCGTTGACGGACATCTCAAAAGTGGATGAAGCGCTGACCGATAGCGACACCCGACGAGTGCTCACCGAGTTCAGTCGAACCACATCGCGGTTGATTGAAATGCAGAGCGCTGAATACATGAGTGAAGCGCATATTTCGTCGCTGTCGAGGTAGCTGAGTGCGCATTTCTTACGCTTTAAGTGCGCGCACGGGAACGTGGCTCTGGAATGGGGGTGCTACGTGGGGCTAGCGCGCACTGCGTTCTTGGGGCGAAACGCCTTGCACACTTCATCATTGGTTTCGATGTAAGCGCCGCCGATCAAATCGACGCAATACGGCACTGCCGCGAAAATGCCCTGAGCTTTTGCCAGAGGCTTGCCTTCCATGTCGCACAGTCCTTCTAGCGTTTCCTTGATGCTTTTCGGCTGGCCCGGCAAGTTGATTACCAGCGAGTTTCCACGAATCACGGCAACCTGCCGTGACAGGATTGCGGTGGCAACAAAATTCAAACTTATCTGACGCATTTGTTCGCCAAAGCCGGGCATGACTTTATGTGCAATCGCGAGGGTTGCTTCCGGCGTAACGTCGCGGCGCGAAGGACCGGTGCCGCCTGTGGTGAGCACCACATCACAGCGCTCAACGTCGCACAGTTGTATGAGCGCGCACTCGATTACTGGCTGCTCATCGGCGATAAGTCGTGTGACGTAGGCAATCGGGTTTTTGACCGCAGCGGCGAGCCATTCCCGCAACGCCGGGATGCCTTTGTCTTGGTACACGCCCAATGATGCGCGGTCGGAGATGGAGACGAGGCCAATTTTTACCGTATCGAAAGTAGTCATCGCTAAACCTGCAACAACACTCGATAAATCACCCGAAACACCTGCCGTGATGCAGCCGGCGCTTCGCCTTTGGCGGCCTGCAACCGGGCGCGCAACAGCAACTCGTTGAGCTTGTCGCGGTTTACTGTGGGTTGCTCCGCCATGAACAATGTCAGCGCTTCTGGCTCCGCGATTAAGCGATCACGCCAACGCTCGCTCGCCTTGAACGCAGCTTTGTTGGCACGGGTGCCCATCTCCCATCGGTCAAGCTGGGCGCGGATCGGCACCGGGTCGATGTCACGCATCAGTTTGCCGATGTACTGCATGTGGCGGCGAGTGGCTTCGTGCTTGCCAACGCGGCCTAATTCATCGAGCGCGTCGCGCATCAACTCTGGCAAATCGAGCTGATCGAGTTGGTCATTCGATAGTGTGGTGAGCGTTTCACCGAGCAATTGCAGGTCAATGGATTCTTGTTTCAACTCCGTCTTGGATGGTCGATCTTCGAGGATGCGGGGAATTTTTGGAGGGCGTGCCATGCTGCAATTTTGCCGCAAGCGCTGGATTGGTCCCAAGTCGCGGGTCTCCGCTATGCTTGCGGCTCGTTTTTGTTCGGTGTTTCCATGTCCTTAGCTCTGTCGTCTGATGCTCTTCGCGATGTTGCGCTCGCCGCGCTTGACCGCGCCAAACGCGGCGGTGCCGACCAGGCCGAAGCCGAGTCCACACAAGGCCTGGGTCTGAACGTGACGGTGCGACTCGGTGAACTGGAAACGCTTGAGCACAACGTTGACAAGTCGCTCGGCGTCACGGTTTACGTAAACGGAAGCAAGGGCAACGCAAGCACAGGCGACTTCTCGACGGCGGCGGTTAACGCGGCTGTCGACAAAGCGCTGAGCATCGCGAAATTCACCAACGCCGACCCGCATGCCGGGCTCGCCGACGCATCCGCAATGGCCAAGGACATTCCCGAGCTTGACCTTTACCATCCCTGGGCGCTGCAGGCTGATGCCGCCATCGCCATTGCCAAGCGCTGCGAAGATGCAGGCTTCGCCGTGGACGAGCGCATCGACAACAGCGAGGGCGCGTCCGTCAGCATCAGCGAATCAGAATTTGTTTACGCCAACTCACATGGCTTTGCGAGTGGCTACAAAGGCAGCGCGCACTATATCGGCTGCGCGATGGTCGCCTCCGACGGCGACGCGATGGAGCGCGACGATTGGTACACCTCACACCGCGTTCCGACGGAGCTGGAAGCCGCCGAATCGGTCGGAAAAAAAGCCGGTGAACGTGCCGTGGCGCGGCTCAATCCGCGCAAGCTTGCCACGCAATCAGCCCCCGTAATCTTCACCCCTTCTGTGGCGGGTGGATTTATCGGTCATGCGATTGGCGCGTTGTTCGGCGGCTCGCTGTATCGCAAAACATCGTTTCTGCTCGACAGCCTGGGGCAGCTCAAATTTGCCTCGCTGCTAAACATCGTTGATGATCCGTTTATTCTGCGCTCGTATGCCAGTTCGCCGTTCGATGGCGAAGGGGTGGCTTGCCAGCGTCGTGCGATTGTTGAAAGCGGCGTGGTACGCGGCTATTTTTTGGCGACCTATTCGGCTCGCAAACTCGGCATGCAATCGACGGGCAACGCGGGTGGCAATCACAATCTGCTAATTTCACCCACCATTAAAGGTGACACAGCAACGCTGGCCAAACAAATGGGACGTGGACTCATTGTGACCGAATTGATGGGACAAGGAGTCAATGCTGTGACAGGCGACTATTCGCGCGGCGCAGCGGGCTTTTGGGTTGAAGGGGGCGAGATTCAGTATCCTGTCTCCGAGATCACCATCGCCGGCAATTTGCTCGATCTGTATCAACGCATCGTGGCCATCGGTGACGATATTGATCGACGCGGTTCAAAGCACGTGGGCTCTATGTTGATTGAGTCAATGCATATTGCGGGTAGTTGACAGCAATTTGAGCCACAGCAATAGCGTCCCGTAAAACGCCGGTGCGACACCAGCGCGGGACATCGGACCAACGGGAAAACCCGTTCGGAAACCAGAGTCTGAATCGCTAAAATTTGGAAGGCGATTCCACATACGTTATGTGACACAAAGGGTAGTGATGAAGGTTCTGTTCGCCTACGTAAAAGCAATTGACTGGTTAAACCTCAAGCTCGGCAAACTCTCGGCATTTTTCATCATGGCATCGTGCCTGATTGCTGCGGGGAACGCAGTTATTCGGCTGCTGGTGCCGACCTTCAGCTCCAACGCATTCATCGAAATCCAGTGGTATCTGTTTGGTGCTGCGGTGATGCTTACCTCGTCATGGGTGTTGATGGTTAATGAGCATGTTCGGGTCGACGTGGTGTACGGTCGCTTCGAGAATCGCGGTAAGGTCATACTTGACATCTTTGGTCTAGTTTTCTTTTTGCTATCGATGAGCGTGCTGTGCGCCTACCTGTCGTGGCCATTCTTCGCCGACAAGTTCCTCAGCGGTGAGATGAGCCAGAACGCGGGCGGCCTCATTCGTTGGCCCGTGGCGTTGATGTTGCCGCTGGGTTTTGGGTTGCTCTCGTTGCAGGGTATCTCTGAAATCATCAAACGAGTGGGGTGGCTCAATGGCAGCTACAACATGGATGTGCATTACGAAAAACCGTTGCAATAAGTCGCAGGCACAACATATGGACATGGGGAAATTGTGATGGTGATGGAAAATTTTGCACCGGTGATGTTTGCCGGACTGGTCGTGATCATGCTGGTGGGGTTCCCCGTCGCGTTCTCGATCTCTGCGCTGGGGCTGGGTTGCGGATTGTTCGCGATCTGGATGGGCTGGTTCCCGACGGCCTTCATGGCCAATCTGCCGCTCAACATCTTCGGCATCCTGTCGAATGAGCTGCTGCTGGCGATCCCGTTCTTCACCATGATGGGCGCAATTCTCGAAAAATGCGGGCTAGCGGAAGACATGCTCGATTCGATGGGTCAATTATTCGGTCCGGCGCGCGGCGGGCTTGGTTATTCGGTCATCATTGTGGGCTTCATTCTCGGCGCCATCACCGGCACCGTCGCCGGTCAGGTGATCGCGATGGCGCTGATTTCCCTGCCGGTAATGGTGCGTTGGGGCTACAACATGCGCTACACCACCGGCGTGCTAGCTGCGTCGGGCACCATCACGCAGCTGGTGCCGCCGTCGTTGGTGCTGGTGGTGTTGGCAGACCAGCTTGGCAAACCGGTGGGCGATATGTACAAGGGCGCTTGGGGGCCTTCGCTGATCCAGATTGCCTTGTTTCTTTTGTACACGTTCCTGTTGTCGCGTTTCCGGCCGAGCTATCTTCCTGGCATTCCGAAAGAAGCGCGCACCATGTCTGGCTCGGCACTCATGATGAAGTGCCTCAAAGGCATCATCCCGTCGTTTGCATTGATTTTCATTGTGCTTGGCAGCATGGGAGGATTGCCCGGCATGAACTACGCGATTGCCACGCCCACTGAGGCTGGGGCGATGGGCGTCGTCGGCGCACTGATTTTGGCAGCGATGCAAAAGCGCCTGACCTGGCCGCTGATCTGGGACGCGATGCAGAGCACAGCACGACTGACCGCGATGGTGGTGTTCATTCTGATCGGCGCGCGCGTGTTCTCACTGGTTTTCCAGGGCGTTGACGGAGCCAAATGGGTCGAGCATTTGCTGACCGGTTTGCCGGGTGGCCAAATTGGCTTCCTGGTTGTGGTCAACATTTTTGTTTTTTTCCTCGCGTTTTTTCTCGATTTTTTTGAGATCGCGTTTATCGTCGTGCCGATGTTGGCGCCTGTGGCGGCCAAGCTTGGCATTGACTTGGTGTGGTTTGGCGTGTTGTTGTGCGTGAACTTGCAGACCAGCTTTATGCACCCGCCTTTCGGCTTTGCGCTGTTTTACTTACGCGGAATATCCGACCAACTTTATAAAAACGGCAAGATCGAGAAAAAAGTCGAATCAAGCGATATCTACTGGGGCGCGGTGCCGTGGATCATCATGCAAATTTTCCTGGTTTGTATTGTGATTTTTGTTCCGCAAACTGTCACGGCATTTCTCGATAAAGAGATTAAGTACGATCTTGATAAAGTCAAAATTGAAGCGCCTGAGCAAGAGAGATCACCCGACAAAGAGCGCAGCATGGATGAGTTGTTCAAACAGGGCAGCAGCGTGGCACCTCAAGCGCCTCCAGTCGCACCCGCGAGCGACGACCCGATGAAGGCCGTGCTCGATGCCGCGAAGAAGGACGAGGCGAAGAAGTAGACTTCTGTCGACCGTTACTCAACCAGAGCGCCTGCGGGTGCTCTTTTTTACGCCAATAAATTTTTCTATGACCGAACCTGTCCGCCTTTCAAAGCGCATGAGCGAGTTGGGCCTCGCGTCTCGCCGCGAAGCCGACGCATGGATTGAACAGGGCC
>JAYSUK010000099.1:0-16553 GCA_043719085.1 Burkholderiales bacterium
GATTGCGTGGTGCCCATGCGTTCGGCGACTTCTGCTTGCGTAAGGCCCGTCTTCGTGCGTGCCTTGAGCACTTCATCAAGAAACGCAAATTCTTCGGCCAACTCGTCGTAAGCGGCACGAACACCGGGCTTGGCGAAGGCTTTCTTTTTGAACTGTTGCAGGTTGCTAGGCATGTTGATGCTCCTTCATGCGCTGACGGGCGACTTTAAGTTCGCGTGGCGGTGTTTTGTCGGTCTTCTTGGTGAACGAGTGCAGAACGATGATGTTGCGATTGACGACGGTGCAGTAGAAAACTCGTGCAATGCCTTCAGCCGCTTTCAGTCGCAATTCGAACAGACCTTCGCCCATCGCTCGCGTGTGCGGCATGCCCAGATCAGGGCCGTAAATTTCCATGCGTTCGGCGTAACGAACGAAGCGTGAGAGAAAGCCATCAGGCATCGCGAGAATCTCGGATTCGACGTTATCGCTATGAAAGGTGACTGTCCATTGCACTGGTTGATTATAGCAAATACGCTATTTATACGTGCGATGAAATTAGGACTTCGCTTTCTTCGTAGTTTTCGATTTGCCAGCGCCGTTAAGCGCAACCGCTTCAAGCACAAGCGCCCTGAACGCGGTCTCGTCCACTTCTCCGCCTTCAAAAATGTCAATCGCGCGCCGCACATTTCCGTCGAGGCTTGAGCTGAATAGATGGGTGGGGTCTTTCAGCGATGCGCCTTTGGCGAAGGTGAGCTTCACTTTGTCTTTGTAGGATTCGCCGGTGCAGATGATGCCGTTGTGCGACCAGACGGGCGTGCCCATCCACTTCCATTCCTCGACGACATCCGGCACCGCTGCCTTGATGAGCTTGCGCATTCTGGCAAGCGTTTCGCCGCGCCAGTCGTTGAGGTCGGCGATTTTTTTGGCGATGAGTTCGGAGGCTGACGGGTCTTCGCTTGCGTCTGACTTTTTCATGGTGTCATCCTCGAAGTTGCGGATATTTCGCTTGAGCTTCGCTTAGTTTACGTACTGGATTCCCGCTTCGCGAGAATGACGGCGGAGGTAGCGCGACAAGTGAAAAGGAGCCCGTAGGGTGCGCATCAAAATGCGCACCACCCGTCGTGACGAGGAGGCGAGGTGCGCACTGTGGTGCACACCTTACGATGATCCACGATGATCGTCACATTTGCTTAAACAATCCCTGATAAGCCCGTGACACCGGCAGCGGTTTTGCGTGGCCTTTTACATTGAGCGTTACGCGCCCATCGCCGTCTCTTTTGCTCGAACTCACGCAGCGAATATTGACCACCGTGCCGCGATGAACTTGCCAGAATTGTTCGCCGTCGAGCGATTGCAACAGCTCGGCCAACGGCATGCGGATGACGTGTTCGCCATTGGCGGTGTTGACGATGGTGTACTTGTCGTCACTCTGAAAAAACAGCACTTCGTCGACCGAGATTTGATAGGTTGTTTCGCCACGGCTGGCGCGTATCCAGCGCAGGTGTTGCTTCGCGTTCGCACCAACGCCGCCACCCGCTGCCGCGCGTGAGAGGAGGTTCAACACTTGCGATATATCCGGTACCGGCGCGCTCTGCGCTAAGGCTGCTTTCAGGCGCGTCACTGTCTGCGCGAGGCGCTCGTTGGTGACGGGCTTGAGCAGGTAATCCATCGCCTCGTTTGCGAACGCCTGCACTGCGTATTGATCGTACGCGGTGACGAACACTACGCGGGTCTTGGTTTCCAAACCTTGCGCGACTTCGATGCCGGTCTGGCCCGGCATTTTGATGTCGAGGAAGGCAATGTCCGGTTCGTGCTCAGCGATCAGGGACGCGGCCTCAATGCCGTTGCTGGCTTCTGCCACGATGTCTAGCTCGGGCCATAGCGCAAGCAATTTGTCGCGAAGGAATTCGCGAAGTAGCGGTTCGTCGTCAGCGAGGAGGGCGGTGGTCATGTTGGTTGCACTGATCTCAAAAAAATACTAGTAGAAGCGGCTTTGCCGCGACCGGGGGCGAAGTAAGGATCGCTGCGGAGCCGCGCCTACAGGGGAACCCGAACTGTAATGGTGGTCCCCGGATTCGCTTCCGCCACTGTCAACGTTGCCTGCCCTTCATAAAGCACAGCAAGCCGTTCACGCAAATTCGCGAGCCCGACGCCTTCACCCGAGCGGTCCGCGTGATCGGAAAAACCAAGTCCGTTATCCGCAACGGAAAGCACCATCTGCCCACCTTCGCGTCGGGCCGAAACGTGGACTGTGCCGCCGGCAACTTTTGGCTCTAGCCCGTGCTTGATGGCGTTTTCCACGATCGGTTGTAGCAGCATCGGGGCCAGCGGCGCGTCAGCCAAATCATGCGCCAAATCCAGCTCAAATTGCAACCGGTCACCCATGCGAATTTTGAGCAATTCCAGGTAGTGCCGCAATAGATCAAACTCTTGCTTCACGGTACCTTCCTGCGCTCGACTGGCTGACAAACTTTGCCGCAAATAGGCGATGAAGTTGTCCATCATCAGATTCGCTTTGTCTGGCGAACGTCCAATCAAGCTTTGAATTGTGGCTAGTGTGTTGAACAAAAAATGCGGCTCAATCTGGGCCTGCAACATGCGCATCTGCGCCTGCATCAGCTGCTTCTCACTGGAAACAACCTTTAGCTTCTCGCGCACTAGAATTTCTTCGACTTTTTTCTCTTCCCACTCGCTGCCAAAGAACGAGCGGCCTGCGAAAACCGACAGTCCGTGAATGGTCAGCCCCAGCCCCCAACCGAGCGTCGCCCAGTGCGCCCAAATTTCTCCCCCTTTAATGAGATTTATGGCCCACAGAGTCGGAATCACGATGGCATACATCGTTGCTGACATGTACCAGCTACGCATTTCCTTGACGCGCTTTCGTGCACGACGCAGCGCGTCGTCATGGCGCATCGCGTCAACCGTCATGACGCTCATTTGGTCGCCTGTGCGTCGTCTCGGGCGAGCAGCTCTTTGACCTTTTTGTCTTCCCAGTCTTGCGAGAAAAAGCCCCACACGGGCAATACCGACAACCCATGGGCAAGCAGGCCGATACCCCAGCCAACCGTTGGCCAGATCGCCCAGTACAAATACCATTTTTTGGGGAATGTGCCATTCCATATGCCCCAGAGGCTGATGCACCAAAGCGCGCCAATCACGATGACATAAACGGTTGCATGCCGATAAAACTCGGCGAGGCGGTGTACGCGGCGGCGAATGCCGAGTTCACGCTCGGTCATGCCAGGAAGAATGAGTTCGTCGTCCATGAGGTGAGGCCGTGTGTTTGCGGCGCGTGAGTTGAGTCAGGTACGAAGTCTATGAACGCGGGTCGTCGCGATCAACAAGGTTACGACCAAAATGGCGAAACGACTCGCCAAAGGTTGCTTTGCGTCGTGAACGGCTTGCGGTGCGGCTTGAGTACTCTGACTTCAAATCCCCGAATCTTGCTGGTGTGACCCATGTGTTGAGCCTGTCGAAGAAGCTGTCGTTTGACTCGGTGTGGCGTAGGCCGACAGGCAGCGTTGGTGGGAGGAGGACACCCACAAAGTGCCCGCACAGCCAATATATATGAGCCCTTAAATAATTTTTTAGATGGAGTTACCCCTAAAGTTACCCCGCTGTTAAGTTTGCCACGCTGGGTAGCCAAAACATTTAACGCTAGGCAAAATTTTGGATTTGCGGAACAGTTGCTTGGCCGTCTGGCTACACGGAGGTTTGGGGGCGGGGATTGGGGCGACCTTAAACGCGGCTACCCTAAGGAGTGGTGTTCCCCCGTCGCGACCAAAAGCGTTGGAGGAGGGCGATCACTTTAGTGCGCGACAATTTCCCATGTCGCACCTTATGGTCATTGTGTCGCCAGTGGCGCAAGGAACGCTGTAGGTTTCAAAGCCCGGGCCGACCACGGAAATGCTTGCAAGCGGAGAACCTGCGCAACGTTCAGTTTTTGCGGCTCGCTCAGCTTGTAAAAGCCATTTTGTTGCAAGCTGTGGCTGTCTGGCTGGCATCGCGACGGGCTGTATGAACGTGGGTACGGCTTGAGGCTCTGCGGGCGTGTTAGTCGGTACGGTTTGCGCGAGAACTTCATTCTGTGTAGTGCGACGCCAGCCCTTTGCGCGCATGCACTGAACAAACAAATCCGCGCGGCGCAGGCCGATATCGATACCTTCGACAATGCCCGCTCCGATAGGATTTCTGACGCCGCGCGTTACTCCGGGCGTGGCGAACTGAATTGTCCCTGTTACCTCGTAGTCGCACTGCGCGCGATCCTTGTAGATCTCGTTCGGCCCCGGCCAAGCACGCACCCAGACAACGGGTTGCATGGTTACGCAACCACACAAGATTAAAGCGCTCGCAAAAGTCAAAAGTGTGTTCTTCATTTTAGGTTTTAACCACCGGCTATTTGGGCCATGCAAAAGGCGTCGCACTCGTAAAGGTCATGACGTTTGAGCCTTGTTGGTACGCGGTAAATTCAACTAGTATTTGAGTTGCCTTTTTGGCCTGCGCTATGAACTTGCCGCTGCCAGACAAAAATACATGCGTTGAACTTCCGTCCGAAGGATGTGACCCACCATAGACAACAGGTGGCCCATTATCAAAACGAACGGTCAGCCTACAGTCATAGGTACTGCATGTGATCTGACCTTTCTCTATGCTGAAAATCACATCCTGACCATGCTTAGGATGTTGGCGTATTGTTAATTGCGCGTGATTTTCTCCACCGTATGGAAAAGAAAACGAAAGGCCACTGTCGCTGACCAGCGTCGCGTACTGCGCTGGTTTGCCGGTCATCTTGTCCGGCTGGGTGCGGTAATCCCACGAAGAAACTTTCGGCGTCATGGGAGTCGGACTAGCCGGTGCTGGAACTTGCGTTGCTGTCGTCTGCACTGGCAATCCACCAGCGTTATCAGCGCTAGACGACGAGCCGCTGAAAACACTCGCGCATTGATAGAAAATAAACCCTGTCAAACCCATCATCAGGATGGCAAATGGTCGCTTTGATAGTGGCTTGCTGTACTTCGCGCCGCAGTGTGGGCAGCGCTTTACATCGTCGGAGTGCTCTTTTTTGCAAACTTTGCACGTAACAAGAGAAGCCATTTTGTACTCGCTTAGGCGTTGCTCGATGGTTTGACGATTTCACCAATATTGAAAACCTGCACGCCACAGCTCTGCAAATTTTGTCCACTTTTCTTAGTGTCGCATAGCAACAATGCAACAGGCGAGCTTATTCCTGTTTTGTCCGCAAGTCCTTGAATCGAACATACCGTCGCGTTGCGCCCCGCTCGTAAACCCTCGCGCGCGCGCACGACAGCCCGCGCACGAATGGTTTTTGGCCGTTTTGTGGTTTAGCGATAAAGCGAACCGACACACACGGTTTCCACTTCCGGTGTTCCAGAGATTTACACGCCCCTACCCGGGGTAGCGTTCAATCGCAGCGGGGGAGTCAGAATCTCTGGCTTGCCGCGCCCGAACACCGTGTGCCTATCGCGATGGTTACAACCGCGAATTGAAGATTTTTTCTCGCTCCCGGATCAGTCGCGCCAGCGCCCGTAATTCCAGCCTGATAGCGCCCGCGTAAGCGTTTCGTGACGCCTTCGCCTTACCCGCCTTGCTTCGTGGCCCTGTGGCCCGTTTCCACGGTTGCCACGCGTGGATTGCTTGCGCCTGCTTTGCTCTTCGCTCTGGTGTCCACTGGTTTGCCATGCGTTGCCCTCGTATCGGTCAATAGTTCGTTTGGCCGGTTTTCGTTTTTCTCGCGCGCGCGCACGATAGACCCGTTCGCATGGGCCGTGCCGTTGTTCACTTGCTGCGGTCCGTTCGCAATGTTCGCCTGCCTCACGAAAGCAACGGGACGCGGGTTCTTGATGTTCGCTAGCGTTTCGAGCGTGGCGCGGCATTGGCCCTGCGCCTTCAGTGCCAATCGAAGGTAAGTGTCCGCTGCGCCGATGTGTTGGCCCGCGTTCAATGCTGCACGGCGTGACAATGCCGTGAAGGTGGCTTGCAAAGTGAACGCCTGCGAATAAAGCATCGTCTCGATTCCTTTCATATCACCACGGTGCATCGCGTCGGTTTGCTCACGTATCTTTTCTGCGAGTGCGGTGAAATCGGGTTCGCCCACCGACTGGGTTAGCCAGGCTTCCATTCCTACCGCGGCCTGAACGACTGCAACCGTTGAGGCATGACGCGAGATGGTTTGCGCAGGCGTTGCCGCGTGGTCCGCTGCCTCGTTGCTCTTGATGGTGAGCGTCGAGCAGGCAGATGATTTCGTTTTGACCTTCATGGTTTCCGGTGTCCCTTGCGCAATGATTCGTAGAGGCGTGACCAGCCCACAAAGTGGTAACAGATGGCAATTCTTAGAAGCACTACAGTTCCCGTAGCAGGCAAATGCCCTAAAAGAGCCCGGATAGCTACAGGAGGTGTAGCAGCAAGCGCGCGGCCTACTCCACGAGGTGTAGCTATCACAGGGTCTCTACTCCACGCCCCGTAGCAAGGAGAGCGCTTTTTATGATGCGGTTGATCTGCACAACCTCGGGGGGTGTGGCGGCAAAATCTGTTGGGTCCTTCAGCAAATAGGCACGACGCGGGAAACTGCGCTTTGTCATTTCTAGCTTGTCGTTTTCGTCGAGATCGAAAAACGTCAGGGCGTACAGTGAACACTTGTTGGGTCGCGCACCCATCCGAGTTTCCACAATCAGTCCGTTGTTCAGCAGCTCTTTTTTTGCCTTGTGTAGTGTCATCTCGCTTCGCCAGCCGCGCGGTTTCATAATCTTCCATGCAGTTGTCAGGTCTCCGTTGTTTTGTCCACGATATTGCGTCAGAAGGTCGAACAACAGCTTGACGGCGTACGGCGAGCATTCGAGATAGGCACGCCCTTCCAATACTGAAAGGGGTATCTGCCGAAACGCTCCACCGTCACGCTTTTCCGCTGCGCCCTTCCACGCCTTACTGCGCGCCATGGGACTGCGCTATCGCTCGCAAGAATTGCAGCACGCCCCATAATTCCACTGTAGATAGCGCGGCCAGGTCTTGACTCACGCCCATGTGAGCAAATCGCGTTGCGAGCGCTTCCAGCTCATTGCACCATTCGGGGCGGCTCATACCTGCACCCCTGCGTCAGAATCGTTTGCAGCGTGTTTTGGTGCGATTGCGTAGTCGTTCGCCGCCTTGGGTTCGCGTGCGATGAAATAGCGCGCAATCCCGTAGTGCTCAACGCCGTCAGCGGTTGCCGCCCTGACAGTTACTTTCGCGATATGCCAACCACGTTCATTAAGCTCGAAGATTCTTGACGCAGGCATGAGCACGCCAGAATTTGCGCGAAGCTCCAGCGTCGTTTTCGGTCCTGAACGTAGGGCCTGAATAACCCTTGCACGCTGTGATGCGCCGCTGTTATCTTCAAGGTTCAGTGTTACTTTTTGGGCGGCTTCGGCTGCCTTTTTCTTTTCCATTATTGCCCCCCGATTTTCGTCGTATTGAGCGATTCGATCAGAGCCGATATGTCTGCTGATTTCCATGCGGTTGTTCGCGGCCCAAGCTTGACCGGGGCGGGCGCTTTGCCGTCGCGTACCCATTGCCACCATGTGCTTTTGCCAATAGGAATGAGTGCCGGAATCGGCGGTTTCGCGTCTGGGTTGCCAACGATTTGCGGGAGACGCAAAAATGCGCTGTGCTGTGTGCTACGTGTCGGTTGCATTGCCTGAACCTTTCTAAGTTCGTAATGGACAATGCGAATTTGACTCGCACAATTCCCTAATGAAAAGGGAGTTTCTTGTTAAGAAATCACCGGAAAAACTCACTCACTTGGACAACGCTTCCCATGCGCGCTGAAGAAGCCATGCATGCATCGTCATTTGGTTCAAAAGCACTTTTGCGTATTGACGGGCCGGTGCAATCTGATCTTCGCTAATGTCAAGCACCTCTGCCAATCTTTCGTTTGTGACCTTTGTTTCGGTATCTTGCGCCCATTGAAGTATGTCAATTAAAGGCAAAACTCGGTAGTTGGCAAGCATTGTTAGCTTCAGCGTATTGCCCACAGAGCCGAGGGCTCGTACGTACGGCGCGTCGGGTTTCAACGCCTTAAGGCGCGTGCGCTCTGTGCGGAGGTAGTTTGCAAAGTCTTTCATGAGAACTTTGTCTGGTAGCGTGAAGTCAACGCGAAGAAAGCGACCCAATAGTTGCTTTCTGAGATTGTCGTTAATGGACTCGTGAAACCGACGTGTTGCCGACGTTGGGGTTTCAGGATCGTATGTCGCACCGATGGCACGCAAATCCTCGTCGAGCCAACGCTCAAAAAAGTACAGCTCATCGACCCGCATATCGCGAACACCGGACGGCGGTATTTGACTATTGAGCATCGCTCCGAAGTACGGTGAGTTGCTTGAGGTTTGCAGGATTAGGCGCTGCTCATCGTCTTCTGTTGATCGGACAATCAATGGGGCTGTACTTCGGACGCGGTTTGTCAGATTGACTGAATTGCTTCGTTGAATTTCTCCACGGATTTCCAGATTCAAGAACCAATCCGCTGCGTCTAAATTGCGAGCGGAGTCATATCGTTTTAATTCGAACCACGCGGGAACAGTAAAGGAAATTCTCGGACGAGACATGATGTGCTTTTCGACGGCGGTGGAGGATGATGGCTACGCGGCGCGAGCAAACTTGCCCGCGATCACAACGCCGCTCGCAAGTCCGTCAAGATAGTCCGCCCATTGCTGCATCATTTTCCGACGTTCGGGCAAGTGCGCCGTGCGGTTGTACGCCCGCCCGTTTGCATCGCGCACCGCATGGGCTAGCTGGTGTTCGATCAGGTCAACGCGCACATTCAGCACTTCGTCAAGAATTGTGCGCGCCATCGCGCGGAAGCCATGCCCGCTCATTTCGTTTTTGTCGATTCCCATGCGCCGTAGCGCCGCGAGAATGGCGTTGTCGCTTAGGGGCTTTGCACCGCCCCGTGCGCTGGGGAAGACGTAGCGTCCGTGCCCGGTGAGTAGGTGTAATTCCCGAAGAATCTCTATCGCCTGCCTGCACAGCGGCACGATATGGTCAGCCTTGGTTTTCGTCACAAAGTAGCGCCATTCGCCCGCGTCCAAATCAATATGTGCCCACTCCGCGCGCCGCAGTTCCCCCGGACGAACAAAAAACAGCGGTGCAAGCTTTAACGCCGCGCACACGGTCGCAGTGCCGGTGTAGCCATTGATTGCGCGAAGTAGCGTACCCACTTGCTTGGGGTCGGTAATCGCCGCGAAGTGTTCGCCCTGCACGGGTAGCAACGCGCCGCGCAAATCGCCGGTAATGTCCCGCTCCGCGCGTTGGGTTGCCACGGCATAGCGGAACACTTGCCCGCACTCTCCAAGCGCGCGGTGCGCCGTTTCCACAGCGCCGCGCGCCTCTATCGCCCGCAACACGTTCAGCAGGTCTATCGGTTTCATTTCGGTAATCGCCATGCTGCCAAGCTTTGGGAACAGGTCGCGCTCAAATCGGCGGATGACCTTGATAGAGTAGGACGGTGCGAGCGTTGGCCCGTGCGAGGCGTACCACTCGCGGGCGATGACTTCGAAACTGTTGGCGTCTCGTTCGATGCGGGCGCTCTTGGTTGCCTTCCGCTGCACGCTGGGGTCTATCCCTTGCGCAACCAGTTGGCGGGCGCTATCGCGGGCTTCGCGGGCGAGTTTCAAGGGAGTATCGGGGTAAGTGCCCAGCGAGAGGAGCTTTTCCTTGCCTTCGAACCGATATTTAAGTCGCCACCACTTGCCACCCGACGGTGCGACCAACAGAAATAGCCCCCGCTCATCGAACAGTTTGGCGGGCTTGTCGGTCGCCTTTGCGCTACGCACAGAAACATCAGTCAGCGGCACGGCGTCTCTCCTATGGGGGTAACTGGTTTGGGGGTAACAGTTTTGGGGGTAAGTGAGTTACCCCCGAAAGTTACCCCCAGCAACAATCGGATGTTGCTGGACTATGTTACCCCCAATAAGACGGAAAGCCAATAAAAAACCCGCACTTAGGCGGGACGGTCGGACTACTTTAGACGGTGTGAAACGGGTCGTTGGTGGAGAGGAGGAGGATCGAACTCCCGACCTCCGCATTGCGAACGCGGCGCTCTCCCAGCTGAGCTACCCCCCCAACAATTTCGGATTATAGAGACGATTTCTGTGGGGCGGGCCAAGGCTTTACGGCGAATGCTTCGTTCTTGTATTCGAGGTAGCCGTAGTCCTGCTGCCAGTCCGACATTACCCACCGTTCTTGCCCGTTAGTCAGCTTGTGACACGCTGGGCGATGGGTGTGGCCGTGTATGAGCAGGCTGGCGTTGTGGCGGGCCATTGCGCAGGATACTGCGTCGGCATTCACATCCATGATCTTCATCGACGTATGCGATTTGTGCTGATCACTTTCGCGGCGTAATTTGCGGGCTATTGCCGTCCGGGCAAAGCGTGGCAGCGCGTTGCCGATGATGCGGAAGAGGTCGGTGCGCAGCACACGGCGGGCGCGCTGATAGCGGACGTCATCGGTGCAGAGTTCATCGCCGTGGAGCAGTAGTGTTTTGCGGCCACCGAGATCAATCACGGTTTGCTCGCCGAGCAGCGTTGCTCCTGCGGCTCGCGCAAACTCTCGACCGATCATGAAGTCTCTATTGCCGCGAGCGATAAAGATTTGGGTGCCGCTATCGGCGAGCGCTTTGAATTGTGTGACGATTTTTAGTGCGTAGGCGTCTGAAGCGAGCATGGCGTCGCCGAGCCACACATGCAGTAAATCACCGAGCACGTAAAGCCGATCCGCACCGGGCGCGGCGTGGCGCATGAAGGCGTCGAACTGCGCCTGTGTGACGGTGTCGCCTTCGCGCAGATGCAGGTCAGAAATGAAAATCGCGCGCATCGAAGTCATCACCGCGTTAGCGGCAACAATTCAGTGCGCGCGATCAAAACGCGAGCGACGCAGACGCAGGTCAGACGATGGTTGCGGAGGTCACAACCACGTCATCCACAGGCACATTTTGATGACCACCCGTGGTGCCGGTGCGTACGCCTTTAATCTTTTCTACGACGTCCGTGCCCGATGCGACCTTGCCAAACACCGCGTAACCCCACGAATTTCCGGACGGTGCCTGAAAGTCAAGAAAGCCATTGTCGACGGTATTGATGAAAAACTGCGACGAACCGGAGTGCGGGTCGCCCGTGCGAGCCATCGCAACCGCGTACTTCACGTTTCTAAGCCCAGCGGCGCTGCTGGTCTGTCCTTCGTGCTGGATCGAAGCGCGCCCGGATTTTTGCTTCATGCCCGGTCCGAAACCACCGCCCTGAATCATGAAAGTGTCAATCACGCGATGAAAAATGGTGTTGCTGTAGTGACCGTCGCGCACGTATTGCAAAAAGTTGGCAGCGGTGAGCGGCGCGTTGACTTCATCGATATCGAGGGTGAAGTCGCCGTGATTGGTGGTGAATTTAACTAACGCCATGAGCTTGTTGTTGCCTACTTATTTCTTGGTAATGAGAGTAACTTTTTCGATAACGATCTGCGTTTTGGGAACGTCAGACGGGAACATGCCGCCCGCACCGGTGGGCATCTCGGCCATTTTGTCGACCACATCCATGCCCTGAACTACGCGCCCGAAAGCGGTGTAACCCCAGCCATATTGCTTGCACTGGGGCGGTGCGCCCTCAGCTTTGCATTGCGCTGGCATGTTGTTTTTGGCGCTCGACGCGTCAAGCATCGTGTTGTCTTTGTAATTAATGTAGAACTGGGCGGTGGCCGAATGCGGATCGCCCGTGCGTGCCATCGAGATGGTGCCGCGATCATTTTTCAGACCCGCTTTTTCTGCTGCTTCACCCTCGTTGACGATGGGCGCGCGCGTCTCTTTTTGCTTCAGGGTTTTGTCAAAGCCGCCACCTTGTGCCATGAAGCCTTTGATCACGCGGTGATACACCGTGCCATCGTAGAAGCCCGATTTAACGTACTCAAGAAAGTTGGCGACGGACTTGGGTGCCGCAACCGGATCAAGCTCAATGACCAACGTGCCAAGACTGGTTTTCATTTCGACGCGCGGCTTGTCTGCGTTGGCGGCGACGGTCTGCGCGTGCACAACGGTGAGCGCGAGCGCTGACAGGGCGAGCGTAATTGAGTGTTGAAAAAATCGAGTCAATGGTTTCATAATTTTTTGGGGTGGAGGATGCGTAATTACGCTCAGGCGGAGCCTTCGTAAATGATTTGCCAGCGACCGCCAACCATCTGCCAAAGTTGACGTTTGCGAGTTTGACCGCTGAGGTTACTGCTTTGATAACTTTGATCGAACGTCACTTCAGCGAGATTGCGCTCGCCCGGATATTGGACGACCGACAGGTTGCCGAGTTCGATTTTGGCCCAGGTTTTTGCCGCGTTCACGGCGATTTTTTGCTCACGCCATGCGGGCAGGCGCTGTGTGTCGCTCACGAAATCCGGCGCGTAGTGTTGTAGGTAGCGCGGGGTGTCCAGCGCCTGCCAGTCGGTACGCCAGCGCTCAACCGCCGTCAGGAGCGGAACAGAGAGTTTTGCTGCCGCGTCCTTGTCCACCCATTCAATGTTTTGTGCGATCACGAACGAGGTGCGGCCCGGCACAATAAATTTCTCGATCAACTTGAGATCGGGGTTGGAAACCACCACGCATCCTTCGCTGGCGCGCGGTGACCTTGCGTAAGTGTCGCTCGGCACGCCGTGCAACCAAATGCCAGAGCCATTTCGCCCCTGCATACGATCCCAGGTGTTGGGATAGTCGAGCGGGAACGCGCCCGCACCGTAAAGATCGGCAAGCTTGGTCGGCGAAATGGCCCCAAGCAGGGTGTAGGCCCCAAACGGCGTACGCAGGTCGCCTTCTCGCGATTTACCGCCCCCCGCTTTGCCAATGGTGGCATAAAAATCAGCAATTCGAACCAGTCGCCCAGCCTGATTTTCAAAGACGTAAAGGCGTGACTTGTCGACGTCGACCGCAATCGCAAACTGCTGTGTTGCCGGTAAGCGCCAAAAGTTTGAAGGTATTTGATCTGGCTTGACCGAATCGCGTTCGCGCTTGACCCTCGCGGTGGCCTCGGCGCGCAGTCCAGTCAACGAGTCAGGCTGCACCGATGTGCTGCCCAAGCTGTCAAGGGCGCGAGTTTTGGCCAGCCACAAGTCGCCCTGAACGAGATGCGCAAGCCGGTAATTCGGGTAGCGACTCAAAAGTTCCGAAATCGTGCGCCCAGCCAGATCAAGACGGGTGTGCCTGATTTCACCAAGCGCCTTGAGCAGTAACGTTTCTGCGTCACTGTAGCCAAACCCGCCACCCCCAACCACGCCTGTGGGCAGCGCGATCAGGCTGGCTGCAAGCGCGACTTTGCAACCCGCAACAAGCCGAGATATCGTCCTGCTGGGCGCGCGATTGCGCAACGCCCTATTGAGCGTTTTGGGTGCAGGAAATCGGGTCATCAACAAAATGGCTAGCCCACGCGCTCACGCACGATGCGCCAGCTTGCGCCCTCTTTGACCAGCGTTAGCGTCTTTCGTGACCGTGTTTGTAAGGCGTCCGAGCTGTAGGCTTGGCGAAACGTCACCTTGGCCTCGGTGGAAGAGAGCATCTCGACACTGGTGCCAAGCAGTTCAACGCTGATTCGTTTGGGCGCGGCGATGCGCTCGCGTCGCGCCTCGCTCCAGGCGGAGCGCGACGCGCCGTCTTCAGGTTTGAACGACTTTGAGTACGCAGCGAGATAGCCCTCGGCATTTTTACCGGCCCACTGCTTGGCCCACTGATTCACCGCTGCGATGACCTCGGCGCTGCCGTCATTACCAGCAGACGTTGCGGGTGCAGACGCGACAGCAGGCGCTGCAACGGATGGTGCAGCCGCAGATTGCGTCGGCTTTGTCGGTTCAGCCTTGTTAACGGCGACCGTCGATACCGCTGGCGGCGGCACTGGAGCCGCAGGTTTAACAGCGGCGGGCGGCGGCGCAGGCAGCGCCGTTGCTGCCGTTAAGGCTGCGGCACTTGCGGGCGCACGCGGGGCAGTGTTCGCCTTGGGGTTGGTGGAGAACAGATCGCGCACCAGATTTAATTTGGTGGCGACGGGGACGTTGCCCTTGTCCAGTTGTAGTGCCTTGTCGTACGCCTGGCTGGCGAGCTTGGCATAAATGTCGCCCAGATTTTCATGGGCAGTTGAATAGCTGGGGTGCGTTTGAATAGCCAATTCAAGGGCGATGCGAGCCTTTTCAAACTGCCCCTTTGAGCTGTACAGCACTGCGAGGTTGTTGTACGGCTCAGGCAGCTCTGGGAAATCTTCGGTGAGTGCCTGAAAGGTCATGATCGCGTCGTTGGTTTTGCCCAACTCCGCTTGCGCCAGACCACGAATGAAACGCCCCACGGCGTCTTTGGGCTTGCTGCTGAGGTAGGTGTTGACTTTGTCCAACGCAAGCTGCGTCTGTCCGCCCTTGAGCAGGCGGTTTATTTCCTGCAAATCGGCATTTTGGGCATACGCGATGCCCGGCGCGACCATCAAGCCCGCGCCGATCCCCGATACCGCAAGCAGCACCGCTGCGGCAGCGGCGCGCAAAGGCGCTCGAACGCCGCGTAGCGGGCGGCTAAGTCCATACAGGCTGAAATGGCCGCGGGGCCGTGGACATGTCATGTGAAATCCCTTAAGAACATTCAAGATTTTAGTATGGGCGGCGCAATTATGGTTCCCTTCCTGTGTTTGCGTTCAACCAGCCTCGATTCGGCGCAACGTTTCGTCAATAAGTGCACGGGCAATCGAAACCCGTGGCGGCAATTGCGGCAAGTCGTCCGCGTTGAACCAGGCGGCCTCGGCGATCTCGTGACCGTTAGGAATCAGTTCGCCGCCTGCGTATTCGGCCGTGAAAGCAATCATCAATGAGTGCGGAAACGGCCATGACTGCGAAGCGAAGTATTTGGGTTGCCCAACTTCAATGCCAACCTCTTCACGCACTTCTCGTGAAATGGTCTCCTCAATACTTTCGCCCGCCTCCACGAACCCGGCCAATGCGCTGTAGCGCCCGGTTGGAAAATTCACGTTGCGCGCCAGCAAAATTTCGCGCCCACGCGTTACCAGACACATCATCGCCGGAGAAATGCGCGGGTATGCCGAATGACCGCACGAGGGGCAGCGCCGAGCCCGCTCATGCGCCTCGCGAACGGTAGGTGTTGCACACGCGCCACAAAATTTATGACTGCGATCCCACTCGATTAGCTGCGCCGCGCGCCCGGCCAGCGCTACCGACTCGTCGGCCATGACGCCGAACAGAGAGCGCAAGCTCGCCCATCGGGTCCCCGCCGGAGCCGGCGTATTTTTCGCTACCGTCTGCGTTACTACCCTTTGCTCACCCAGTTGACCCACCACGAGCGCGTCGTACTCATGCGAGTCGTTCTCGATGAACTGGGTGTGACCTGCCTCAGCGAACGCAAGGCCCGTGTCTGCTACCAAAAGCTCGTTGTCGCGAAAACGCAGGATCAAAGCGTTCGGATGCGCTGCATAGTTGAACTGCGCGTCACTGACCAGCGAAAAGTTGTTGGGAGAACGTAGCATAAGGGCGTTTTTTTGTGGTGTGAAACGTGCGGGCCGCTTCAAGCGCCTGAATATGCCAAGCCCAGTGACGACCCGGCATAGCGATGCCCGCGAACCCGCCGTATTGCATGAATTTTGCGCCTCAACGGCAACCCTGCGCTCGAGGCGTCGTGGCAACAAAGAAGTCTGCTAACCGTCCAGACTTCCGCGACGTCCGTGTTCTGTTGCCGAGAACACCACCGGGTGTTCATTGAGCCTGCATTTTTCCATTTGCTCATTTACGCATTTCAGGCGCTCTTTACGCCGATGCTTAGCGTTCCAGTGGTGCAATTTACTACCCATCGCTGTAATGCTTTGCGGAATGGCAAGACGATGGCAACTAATTCTGAAGCCGACGTTGCAAAAAAACCGCACCGAACACTTTGTCTAATCGTGGCTCCGGGTTAAGATGTTTCTGGTAGTGAAATGATTTCCTTTTGCTTCCGGCGTTAGAATTTAATCTATGATGATGTCATAAGTATTTGATTTAATTGCGTATTTATTTGGTCGATTTGCTTTGCACGTAAGGCAATTCCGGTTACATTCGTCAGGTCAGATAGCGTGGGCACGAGCCATGCAGTCTCGAATTGTGCAAAAAGTTTACAAATGCTGGGGAACGCGTGAATAATTTTCTGTCTTTGTTATTCAATTGTTGTACGAATGTGAGTCGCCTCCGCGAGGCACGCACGGTTGACAGAAGCGTTTCGTCACCTCCCACGGTGCGGTCGAGTCGCTGGCTCGCCACGTTGTGTCGTGTGCTCGGCATTGGCGAGCTGTCAAAGTCTCCAGCAAGTACAACTTCGGGTCGGCGGCTTCGGCCTGCCGGAATGTTGCAGTTGCTCGCTGCACTAGTCTTAATCGCAGGTGTCGTATCTCCCGCCGAGGCTCAACGTGCTTTTGCGCAGCGTGCGAGCTTCAACGACACCGGCGACATTCGCATGATCGGCAACAAGTTGCTCACCTGTACAGACGGGACGGGGAACGACGTTAATTGCCCAGGCGGTGCCCCTAATGCAGGTACCCAAAACG
>JAYSUK010000100.1:0-5456 GCA_043719085.1 Burkholderiales bacterium
GAGCCCAGTTCGGTCGGCGCCCGCGCCATCATCGACCTAGCCAAATCTCTTATCAAACTTTACGGACTTCGGCTCGGCGGCGCTCAAACCGTCGTCGTCCCAGCCCCAATCGCATGAGCAAGCGAAGGGGGCCGCCGAAAGTTAGTGGGTTAGTCCAGTCAGGCGCGCTCGGTTTCGTAGACCAGAGCGTGCTTGATCGAATGCCAAGTTTCGGCGACGACGACAATACATTTTTTCCTGCCGATGCGGTAACTTACTCATCAGGCGATACCCATCCCGTTCCCGAAACCTTGAAGGATACAACGCTTCACACTTCCCCCGTCGTACAAGATGTTGGCGGCCTCCAAGTAACCGGGTCCCAGGAACCTGGGGCGACTCGCAGGACAGGAAGCGCAGCAGTAGTGGACGTGGCTAAATCCGCTGCGCGTATCGTTTCACAGGCAGACCAGATATTGCCAAACAGCGCCTCAACGTTCCCGATGGGCACCTCCCCTTCCCCATCGGCGCGCGACACTAAAGAACCGTCAGATCGCGTCATCGTCCGAATTCGGTTGGATCTGATTGACGAAAGCCCCTACCAGAATCGCGCCAATCGAGACGAAAACTATGTCGCAGACCTCTCGGAGAACATCCGTGCCGATGGGCTCAATGATCTGCCTTCCGTACGGCCGAGGCCAGGCGGTCGCTTCGAATTACTGACCGGCAGCAACCGAACAGCCGCAGTGCGACTGTTGGGTTGGACGGAGGTTGACGCAGAGATTCGCGATGTTGATGATAATAAAGCAGCTCGGTTGGTTTTCTTCGATAACTTTTTCCACAAACCTCTTCAAGATTACGAAATATTTAAGGGGTTTGCGAATTTGATGGCCCTGGGTGAATCTAGCGGCACAGCGCCGTCTCAGCGGAGTCTTGCGAAAGAAGCAGGTATTTCTCCAGCTCAAATGACGCGGCTGTTCTCCTTTGCCAAGTTACCCGCTAGGTCTAGAGAAATTCTGAATTCGCACCCGTCGATCCTTCAAGCGAATGCAGCCGAGTCGCTGGTTCGATTTTGCGAACCGACAAACGAGCACTTGGTAATAGACGCGATCGAACAATTACGCGACAAGAAGCTGACGCAAGGTAGAGCGGCTTCCTGGATAGAACATCGCCTGTCGGCCAGACCAACGAAGAGCGAAAGAACACTTACGTCTCGCGATGGAAAACAGTTTGCAAAGCTTGAGCGAATGGGTCAACGCGTAACCGTAAAGATCGCAGCTGGTATTGATTCAGCGGCAATCGAAAACGCCCTGTTTCAGGCACTTCGACAACACGCCGATCAGGACAAAATTACATGAACTGCCTCGACTGTGTTCCTAGTAGGAACACAGTCCGCGCCTTTTTACTAGGGACGGCCCAACTAGGGCTACACCCTTCACCTAGATGGAAGGTGTTCCTACTAGGAACACCGCCACCCGAAAGTGTTCCTAGTAGGAAC
Organism: Burkholderiales bacterium; assembly: GCA_043719085.1. Lineage (GTDB taxonomy): Bacteria > Pseudomonadota > Gammaproteobacteria > Burkholderiales > Casimicrobiaceae > Casimicrobium. The sequence goes on from JAYSUK010000100.1 coordinate 1,475, forward strand.
ACTCGGCTCGACAATTCAAGCCCCGAAAGGGGCTTTCTGGTTTTTGGCGGGACAGAAAGGAGATCGCCATGACCTAACGTGGTATCTAAAAAGACGAAGACCCAACGCGGGAACGTTGGGTCTTCAGGGTGTTGCCGACCGAGAGATTAAGCCCTAGATCGAAACTAGCAGTTCGAACTTTAGTCCCGCATCGTCTCCTCGTCAACACCTCCGGTTCTCAATTTCATAGCCTGGAGGTTGTATGTCTCATTTACACCACGGTAATGAGGCTGTTGCTCGCACATTCGTTGTGTCGCAAGGGTCTCGTTCGCTTCAAATTAGGATTCCCAGCACAATTGCTCGGGCGTTACTGATGCTCCATACTGGCGATTGTTTTACTACTCTTTCGCGCAGTACCAAAGAGGTCTTAGCTTACCTTGTTCTACTGGCAGACTTGACTGACGCATGCCAACCAGTATTCGCCTTCAAACGCACTATCGCTGCGAAAACCGGCCTCAGTGAATCCACCGTCTATCGTTCCATTGGCGAACTAGCTAACGATAATATCATAATTCGTGAGCCACAGCGGCGCAAAGAACGAAACGGCCGACTAAGCGGTGCACAACTTCGACTAAGCCCCTCTTTTTGCAAGGAGTTGGGTTTGGTCGTTGGCCCAAACGCTCAAACTCAGGAAAAATCCTACCAGTCGACACCCGAGTTAACGACACCCGTACCGTCCGTAAATAGGGCAGGGGAGGGGGCTTCGGACAACCTGTGGCCGTCAGTCAAAATGACAGACGGCCAATGTATTACCGGTTTTAAAGCTTTACAGTCTTTACAGAAACATTCTCCCGGAACCTCGCCACGCACCGTCATCGATAAACCCGCAACCGTTCGTACCAAAGTCCCGGAAGAGCTTTTTTGGCTGATCGAGGGAAAAAACCTCACACAGCCGCAAGTATTTTTACTCATGCGAGAGTTCAGTCAGCGTCAGCAACGCCTGTCCGACGCGGTGGAGGTTACACGCAAGCGCATCGAGCAGCTGGGTAATCGGGAGGTCTTTCGCTACCTTCGCGCGCTGGCCAAAGCGCCCACGGATTTTTCATGGATACGCAAACAGCGAGAACAATCGCTGCGGGCCGTTCAGCGCGACAACCACCTCCGTGAGGTGAGCACCGAGCTGCTCAATCGAATAAACGGAAATTTCCTCGTTTCGACGAACGGGGAATCCGTGCATCAGATCGATGCGACCACTCAGACCGCTGAGGTGTGGTGGCGGGAGGAGGGTACCGGCCGTTCCCGCAATGGCCAAGCACCGATCAATGCGGCCTACGTCGAGGCGCTCGCGGCGGGTCGACTGAAACCGATCGACCGGGAGAAGGCGGAGGCGCTCATTTCGAGTTGGACCACCGCATCGGCGGGAAGTCGACGTATTCACTGAGGCGAGCCGCATCATGCAAAGCGCCATCGCAACAAAAGACAAAGAGCCTATCTCGAGGCACGCTCTTTGTCCCGCAGTGCGCGGATCCGGTGCTTGCAGGATAATCCCCGGTTGTTTCAGGTTCTGTCGCAAAGTTTGTTTTTGATGAAGGTGGAATCCTGCTGGTCATTGCCCGGCACGGACTAGGCCATTTCTATTGAAATTAAATAATCTATAAGTTATTATTAAATTCGTTTTATATAACTAATGAATTATTAAATGATCCGCCGCGACCTTGCCCGTCAGAATCTCGATCGACGTTTCGCCGAACTGAAGCCCACGGATCGATGGGCGCGTCCCCCGAAAGGCTGGCTGCGCGCAATCCGCGATGCGATTGGCATGACTACCGCGCAAATGGCGACACGTCTTGGCGTATCGCAGCCGCGCATCGTCGGCCTGGAACAAGACGAGGCGCGCGGCGCGGTCACGCTGGACACCCTCAATCGAGCAGCGCAAGCGCTCGACTGTACGCTGGTCTATGCGCTGGTACCCAATCAGTCGCTCGAACACATGGTACGACACCGCGCCAACCAAATTGCCGCGGCGCGTATCGCGCGTGTCGACCATAGCATGCGGCTTGAGAACCAGGGCCTCTCCAAGCAGGACTTACGGGCCGAACACCAGCGTCTGGCCAATGAACTTCTACAGGGCAACCTGCGACGGGTTTGGGATGAACCCCGATGAGCCAGGATCCGCTGTTCGAAGCCGACGATGCGGCGACACCGCTGACACCCCAAGAAAAGTTGGGTTTGATGCCCAACTACATTTCGTTGCGGCGCGAACTCAATGAAGCGGAGCAGATCAACGTCACCCGCGCCGAGCAAACGGCATTCGCACGAAAACGCGCTGTGCTTGATGAGCGTTACCTACGTCGGTTGCACCAACAGATGTTCCGGGATGTCTGGACGTGGGCGGGCGAGTTCAGAACCTCCGAGCGCAATATCGGCGTTGAGCCGTGGCGCATTGCCGTCGAGCTACACGAGTTGCTGGAAAACGTACGCTACTGGATCGCGCATCAAACCTACCCGATCGACGAGATCGCGACGCGGTTTCATCACAAATTGGTGTGGATCCATTGTTTTGCGAATGGCAATGGCCGGCATGGGCGACTCGCGACGGATCTCTTGCTCGTCAGTCTCGGCCAACCCCGATTTACCTGGGGACGCCAGAGCCTGGTCAATGCCGGGGATACCCGCCGGGGTTACGTGGCGGCGCTGCGGGCGGCGGACAATCGCGACGTCCAGCCGTTGTTGGCGTTTGTGCGGTCGTAGCGATTAGTACCGTCCGCAGTCTGGCCGTCCGCCAGTGTCATTAGTTGCCGGGGAGGGCGTTGCGTTCCCCGCTGCTCGCACGTTCAGTTTTTTGACGGCACTTATGGTTTCGTGGTTTCGCTGGCAGTAATGATACTTTCGTGGCTTCAATCTCTTCGGGATTAATTCCCCGCGAAACATTTTCTTGAACTTCTAGGAATGGGTGCAATTTGTGGTATCCGCATAGATCGTGCAATGTGTCATGATAATTTTTACACTCGGGCGCTCCCGGCTTGTTGCGTAGAGGTAATGTCGGCTCAATCACCGCAGAAAGCCGCTATCGAGAGAAAAAAAGTGGTTCAGCACCGTCACTACTTTGACGGTAGCAACCCATACGAGTTGGCGACAAGGTGAAGTCACCCTGAAAAGATCAAGCCAAAACGTGCGGCGTAAAGTAGCGCTTTCGCGGAAGCGCTAATAACCAACGGAACACCAGGGCATTACATGCAAATGAAAACACTCGTATTAGAAAATCAGAAGGGCGGTGTCGGTAAAAGCTCAACAGGAACGCAACTCGCGTTTTACGCGGCACGCGAAGGTCTGCGCGTACTCTATCTCGATCTCGATCACCAGCGCCATTCCACGAACCCGATTGTCCGTTCCAAACTCGCCGTCGTCGCCCCATTCACGGCTAGCCAACTACTGCGTGGGCCGCTGAGCCCATTGCCCGAGGGCGCCTTCGTGTTGGTTGCCGCGGACGATCAGTTAAGTGGATTGGAGCGTGAGCCGGCCAGGCATAACGATTTTGCCAACAATCTGGCGGGCTTACTGGCCGCCAACGCTGCACGTTTTGACTTGTGCATCATCGACACCAATCCCAACCCGGATATTCGCTATGGGGTGGCATTAGTGATTGCCAATTATGTGCTCTCGCCGGTTCAATTGAATCAAGAAGCGCTCGAAGGAATTGGTGGGTTACTGAATCACGCGCGCTATGGAATCCGCAAGATCAAGCAGACCCTTAACGCCAAACTCGAACTCATCGGCATTCTACCGAACGCCGTTGAACCGACGCCGTTTCAGCGCGAGAATTTTGCGCAACTCGTGCAAAGCTATGCGCAGCTTTTAATTCCCATGGGCGCGGGAATAGGCAAGTATGCGTTTATTGCTAAACGCACGGCAATACCGGAGGCGCAAGCGTCCGGCGTGCCGTTATTCGACAGCAAAAAAACTTCAGCACGCGACGCGTGGAGTGAAATAAAACCCGTGTTTG